>JBHEOR010000014.1:7115-20251 GCA_046260685.1 Desulfopila sp. | reverse complement strand
CCCCTGGGTCAATTAGCTAAGCTTTGTTGGTAATCATAAATATTTTTGTGGGCTATGACTCACCGACCTAAAACCTCGCTCACCTTATCCTCTAATTCCTTCTTATCTATGGGTTTGACACAATATTCACCGGCACCAAGCTCAATGGACTCCTGTGCCGTTTCAATGGTTGGGTAGCCGGTCAACATTATAACCTTGATCGCGGGCTTTATTTCCTTCATGTAGCCCAGCACCTCCACCCCACTCATCTTTTTGAGTTTAATATCAAGAATGGCGAGATCGACCACATTGTTTTTCACATGCGCTATGGCTTCCTCCTCATCGGTAAAACTGTGTACGGAGTGACCCTTTCTGGATAGAATCTTCTCCACCAGCACCACCGCATCCAAAACATCATCAAGCACAACTATTTCGGCCATATCCTTGTATCTCCTTGATTTGTAACTCTACAGGTGGGAGCACCAAATTGGCATAACCACCAAGTTGTAACTGTTCAAGAGTGCTCTATATTGGCTCATTTGGGACTTCGAAGCATTCGTGTGCTCTACGAGAAGGCTCAAATGGGACAAGATGGGGTGCTCCTGTAGAGTTACCTTGATTTTTTCTTTCCTGGTTCCCTTACAAAAGCTCAGCTGTTTGCCTCAGGGCTTTCCGAAGAATCACGTTGTATTTTCCGGATCACACCCGGGCAGTCGTATGTGAAAGGCGCTGCCCTGCATCACCTCACCACTTTCGGGGTCACGTACCGGACTTTCAATCTCAATATCGCCATCATGCTCCTGCAGGATACCATAGGTCACCGAGAGCCCTAGTCCCGTCCCCTTGCCGACATCCTTGGTGGTGTAAAACGGATCAAAAATTTTGTTTTGGACGTCTTCGGCAATACCGCTTCCCGTATCACGCACCGTTATCACAACATTATCCTGCTGCCGGGCACTGGTGACAATAATAGCCCCGCCGTCTTCCATGGCATCCTGGGCATTGTTAAAAAGATTGATAAACACCTGGTAGAGTTTTTCAGGATCACCAATGACCCATGGAAGCTCAGGCATAAAGCTGCGCTCAACGGTAATATTATTTATATTGAGAGTATGTTCAGAGACAGCCAGGACTTCTTGAATAACCGTATTAACATCAATGCAGGCCTTGGCACTTTCCGACTGCCGGGAGAACTTGAGAAGATCGGCAACGATACGGCGGCAGGCCCTGGTCTGCCGCTCCATAACCTCAAAATTGGCATAGGGCTCGGAATCCTTGTCGTAATCATCCATCATCAACTGGGTATAGCCGAGTATGATCCCCAGGGGTGTATTGATTTCGTGGGCCACACCAGCCGCCATCTGTCCCACTGAAGCCATCTTTTCATTATTGATGAGATGTTCCGTCATGATTTTTAAACGGGTCATATCCTTACCGATACCCTCATGTCCTGCTATTGCGCCGTCCCGGTCATAGACTGCGCTGGCCGTCAGCAGGATATGCCGGATACTTCCCTGCCCCACCTTGCATTGTATCTCCATGTCATTGACAAAACCATTCTCCTGAAGCGCAGTGAGATATTTCTGTCTGTCTTCTTCCCTTACAAAGAGCAAGGGGAAGTTGGTCGTCGCCGGCTCAGGGTCAATACAGAGCATCTCCCTGCCGCTGGAGTTAATGCTGGTGATGTCGCCTTTTTGATCGCAAAAATATATAATATCCTTTGAATTTTCGATAAAGTTGCGCAGCTTCTGCTCGGACTTTGAAAGGTTGCGGGTTCGTTCCTCGACCTTGTCCTCAAGCTGCGAATTAAGCTGCTGCAGTTCATCCGCTGTGGCCGCGAGTTTGGTATTGGCATCGCTAAGCTTGTCCGCCTCGGCTCCGAGCGCCCAAAACGCCGCCAGCCCCTTATGATAGTAGATGGTTACCGCCGCCACGGAGATCATCAACATGGTATTGAACCCGCCGGAAAACGGTGAAAGTGTACGCCAACTGTCACCCTGCCCGGCGAGTACCAGAACAATGCGGACCATATGCCCAACCCCTCGGGAAAGAGAGAATGCTGTCATGGCGATACAGAAGTAAAACAGAAAACCCCAGATAAAATTATTGGGCTGCAGTTGTACCAGACGCCAGGCATACCACAGAGCAACAAAGGACAAGAGAATCGCCAGGGCGGCACCGAAAAACTCCACATTGAGCGTTACAAACAGAGGAAGGCCATTCATTTGTCTTCCTCCCGCAGCGCTTCCAGATAAAAAATACGCAGACTGACCACAAGAGCCAGCAAAGCAGGAACATTAAGAAGATGATCCATTTTGGTCACATAATAGAGCATCTTGACAAAACTCACCGGCGGGGCGATAAACCCCTGCAGGCTGCCTGAGTTGACAAAGTCTTCGACCTGCAGAAAACCATAGGCCTCATGCCCGACAAAAGCCAGCATGTTCCAGCAAATGAGGAGAACACAGAATATCTGTAGATATTTCCATCCTTTGCTTTTAAGCGCCGGCCTTTTACGGGTATGCCAGAACAGATAGGCCAGGGCGCCGCTGAACAAAAGATGCGACATCTGATGGACATACAAGCCCTCTGGAGGGCCATGCGACTGCAGCGCCCAGCAGTTTTCGGCTCCCCCGACGATCAGGGTTATGATACAGAGCTGTACAACACATTTTGATTTCATAGGGACCTCGCCGCCTCCTCGTTATTTTAGGTATATACACTTTTTATGCCTGATATATATTTTTTGTCATGGAATTGTTTTAACCTGAATCCCGCACTTTGAATATGAGAAAAAAGTCCTTGGTGATATGACATCAGCATGCCGTGCATGCACTTGTATAATTGTGCACGCACTCTATTGATGAAGGCTTTTTCTCTCTCATACAGCTTTTACTGTATTTTTATGTTTGAGCAGGATTTCTTGCAGCAGTGTATCACAGTTTTTTTCTGTACAGTATGCCAGGTCGACGGGACATCGCAACATTTTTGACGCACTGCCACGCACTCCCCACGCACTATCATATGGAAGACGTGGAAAGAATCAAAGGCTAGAGTAACATTTGTAACGACTGGAGAAAAATCCCGGGGAACATGCTCACTTCGGTTACTGCAACAATACTGCCTCAAAAACTATTTACCCTGCAATATTATATAATTATACCGATATGTGAAGATGCATGGACATATTCTGGCAACATTTGTGTTGCACACAAATGGCTTTTTCCCTGCACTTCTTTTGGCACAAAGACGTGAGGGCAAAGAAAAAAGGATAAAAAGAGAACAAAAGGAAGGCATTTTTTAATGGCTCGACTATCGACACATCCTCCCCTCTGTCCCATGCCTGCAACAGAGGGGAGGAATATGCAGGATCAGGCAATTTTGGCCAGTTTGACGGCACAGACCTTGAGCTCTGGAATTTTACAGATCGGGTCATGTGCGGAGTTGGTGAGAATATTGGCACAGCTCTCGATGAAATGAAACGGCATAAAAACAGAGCCTCTATCAATTCGACCGGTCACCATTACCTTAGTGGCAACGCTGCCGCGCCGCGATGATACATTGACTGTTTCGCCATCCTTGATGCCGAGTTCACGGGCATCATCGCGGCTCACCTCGATAAAACCCTCTTCTATTTCGGCATCCAGGGTTGGCGAATTTCTGGTCATGGTACCGGTGTGATAGTGGGCAAAGACCCTCCCCGTCGAAAACCATAAGGGGTATTCCTCATCAACCACCTCCGCCGGAGGCTTGAAGGCGATGCCGTGGAACAACCCTTTCCCCCGAGCAATGTTGCCCTTGTGCAAAAAACGGGTGCCGGGATGATCCAGGGTCGGACAGGGCCACTGCAACCCATCACCTTCGAGGCGTTGATAGTTCATACCAGCGTAGGAGGGAGTCAAACCGGTGAGCTCATCGAATATTTCCTCCGGAGAGACGTAATGCATGGCGTAGCCGAACCTGGTGGAGATATCCTGGATGATTTGCCAGTCCTGACGTGCCTCGCCGCGCGGCTCAACCGCCTGCCTGACCCTGGTGACACGCCGTTCCGTATTGGAGAAGGTACCGTCCTTTTCGGCAAAGGAAACACCGGGAAAAACAACATCGGCCATCTCCGCCGTGGCCGTCAGAAAAATATCCTGAACCACCAGAAATTCAGCCTTCGCCAGAGCCTTTTTAACATGGGTAACATCGGGATCGCTGACCACGGGATTCTCTCCCATGATATAGAGAGCCTTGACACTTTCATCCTCCAACCCTTCCAGCATGTAGGGTATGGTAAGACCAAGCTGCCGGGAGAGTTTGTCAACGCCCCATGCCTTGGCAAATTTCTCGGCTGCCGCCTCACTTGTCACCGGCTGATAGGCGGTAAAGACGTTGGGCAGGCCACCCATATCACAGGCACCCTGGACATTGTTCTGACCGCGCAGCGGGTTGACACCGGCGGACTCCTTGCCCAGATTACCGGTAAGCATGGCCAGATTGGCCAGGGATTTGACGTTATCGACCCCGGTGGTGTGCTGGGTGATTCCCATGCAGTAGACAATGGATGCAGTATTGGCCGTGCCATAGCACTCGGCGATTGCTTTTATGTCTTCAACGGCAACACCGCAGACCTCTGCGGCCATTTCGGGTGTGAAGGCTTCGATGGTTTTTTTGCAGGCTTCAAAATCCTCGGTGCGCTCATCTATGAATTGCTGGTCGTGCCAGCCATTTACAAGAATGTGGCTCATAATGCCGTTGAGTAGCGCGACGTCTGTTCCCATCTTCTGATTGACGTGGATATCGGCAATTTCGGAAATATGAACTTTGCGCGGATCAGCGACAATGATCCTGGCACCGTTCTTCTTTGCCCTGAATATTCGCGTAGCAATCAAGGGATGGGCAACCGAGGTGTTGGAGCCTATTATGAAAATGCATTCGGCATTCTCAAACTCTTCGATGGAATTGGTCATCGCTCCACTACCAAACGCTGCGGCAAGACCTGCCACAGTTGAAGAGTGTCAGAGCCGGGCGCAGTGATCAATATTGTTGGTCCCCACCGCGGCTCTGGCAAATTTCTGCAGGAGATAGTTCTCTTCGTTGGTCACCTTGGCGGATGTAAGAAATCCGATGCTGTCAGGTCCGCTGTGCTGCTGTATCTCCTTGAGCCTGGTGGCGGTGTAATCCAGCGCCTCCTCCCAGTCGACTTCCTCCAGTTCACCGTTTTTGCGGACAAGAGGTTTTTGCAGCCGTTTTTCATTGCGAATAAATTCGTGGACATTCCATCCCTTGATACACAGTTTTCCCTCGTTTACCGGACTCGTCTTGCAGGGAATCGTACCAATCGGCTCGCCATCAAGCACTTCCAGAAAAAAATTGCAGCCACAGCCACAGTATGTACATGTTGTCAGTACTGTCCTGTAATCCATAATAGCTCCCTTCCTATTCCTTACCTTCCACAGGCTCAATCATATTTAATGGCGATCTCTGGCCGCGTCGCACACCGGTTGTATAGTCAAATTTTTCATCCATAATGGCATTGACCTTTTTATACAGTGTCCGCAGAGGGATGTTGGACGGACATGCCTCTTCACAGAGGCCACAGTCAATACACCTGCCCACCATATGCATGGCCCGTGTATGATGGAACACCGGAATCTCAGGAGGTAGCTCTCCCTTTTTCACCAGGTCGTCGCATTTCAGGCTGCATTCGTTGCAAAAACACATCGGGCAGATATTGGAGCAACCGTAGCATTTGATGCATTTAACGAACTCATCCATCCAGAAACTGAACTTCTCGGTGAGAACGAGATCGTCAATGGCGGCAACCGATGCAGCAGCCACCGGCTCCGCAGCCTCTCCCGCCACGATTTCGTCTGGATAGGGCTGGACGCACTCGCACCTCTGCGCCAATTCCTGGGGACAGGCCAGGCCCACCGCCACAACCTTCTTGGGGTTGAGCTGATTCCAGGTATACAGGGTCTTCAATCCTCTGTCATCACAGCCCCTCACCAAAACCCCGAAAACATCCTCGGGATAGGCATGTGCTATATTCATCAAATATTTATTCAGCGGGTACCGGGAATCACCAGTGCGTTCGCCGTCACCGAGAACCATATCACCAAGATCATCACCCTTCTTATAAAGATGAGGTGCAACATGGCCGTTTTGCATTGCAAGCCCAAGGAACCCTTTTATTGTGTCGGACTCCAGGAGCTCCCGCACCTTTTCCTTGATCGTCTCTATCATAACTCACCCTTTCTTTGAGGGCACTACGCCAATTCTTTCCTGTAATCGCTGTGCAGAGGAGAAGGCCCCAGTTCACGCAATTCTTCGATAAAACTGTTGAATTCATGCACCAGCTCGGGTGCTTCGGCGGACGACACCCAACTCGCCCTGAGCCGCTGTTCTTCGATACCGGAAAACTGCAGCATTTCCTTGAGAACGGTTACACGTTTCTCGGTAGAATAATTACCATACAGGTAATTGCATTCGCCCAAGTGTCAGCCACCGACAAATACCCCATCAACTCCCCGCTGGAAAGCAAGGAGAATATGGTGCGGTGACACGCTTCCACTACACATTACCCGGACAGTACGAACATTTGCCGGATACTGTAAACGACTGACCCCAGCCAGGTCAGCAGCTGCGTATGCTCACCAGGTACAAAGAAAACAGACGATCTTGGGTTCAAAAATATCGTCACTCATGTCAATTCCTTATTAAATGTATTTATGGCCCGAATCTGTCATCTATCGTTATAGCAACTTACCGGGCCTTCATCCTCTTTACTGCTCTCTCTTGCCCCTATGGCGTCATATCCTGCAAAACTTATATCGCCCGTATCTGGGCCAACAGCTGTTCAGGCTTGTATCCTTTTAAAATGGCGCTGTGGGAAGGACAGGTCGCGGCACAATTGCCGCAGCCCTTACACAGAATCTCTTTGACCTCGCACACGCCTGTCTCCCTGTTATAGCTGATTGCATCATAGGGGCAGACATTGAGACACCCCATACAGCCGACACATGACTTGGCATCGATTTCGGCGACAATGGAGCTTTTTACCAGTTTGTCCTTATAGAGAATCGCCGCAACCCTTGAAGCCACCCCCATTCCCTGGGTGCGCGCCTCAACCGAAGTGCTGGGGTATCTGGCACTGCCGCAGACAAATATACCGTCGGCTGCAAAGTCCAGTGGCCGCAGCTTGGCATGGGCCTCCAGGAAAAACCCGTTCTTGTCCGTCGGCACCCGCATCAGTCCCGCCACATCGGCGACATCCTCGCGTGGAACAAGCGGGGTGGACAGCACCACCAGGTCGGTATCCAACTCTTTTTCCGTACCGAGGACCGACTGATAAAAATTCACCTTGCCGGGCGACACAGCCGGTGGATTCTCCGGATCATAGACATCAAAACTGATACCAAGCCCCCTGGCATCCCAGAGCATCTGTTCCTTGACATCACCATACATCTGCATGTCACGGTAGAGGATGTGAATATTTGCCAGCGGAAAGGAGCGCTTTATAAGCATGGCATTCTTGACGGCGGTGGCGCAGCATATTCTCGAGCAATATTCGCGTTGCTCGTTTCTGGCGCCGGCACATTGGATCATGACGATTTTGTTGGCTTTGAAGCTGCCCTCTTTCAACTGGGTTTCCAGCTCCATCTGGGTAATGACACTGCCACCGTCATGATTAAAGAGCCCATCACCTGCCAGCGGCACAGCCCCCGAGGCGACGACAAGGCAACCGACCTGTTCCTCCAGTTTTCCCTCCTCCGTTTCAATGCTCACCGTAAAATTGCCGATATAGCCGCCCACGGAGGTGATTTTGGCACCCGTCAGCGCTGTCACTCCTGCGGTGGAGCTTACTTTTTCGGCAAGTGCTTCAATCTCCTCGAGGGCGGAGGCGCCACTGTCGAGGACATTGAGCTCACGCATGACGCCGCCGAATTTTTCGGCTTTTTCCACCAGCACAACCTCAAGTCCCATACCGGCAAGGGCCTCGGTGGCGGACAGACCCGCTATGCCGCCGCCGATAACGAGAATCTTGCGCACCAGCGAAGATTCAATATCGTCCTGGGCCTCCAAAGCGGTGCTTTTGGCAACCCCCATGCGCACCAAGTCCTTGGCCTTGGCTGTGGCGATATCTCTCTGCCCCATATGTACCCATGAACACTGGTCGCGAATATTGACCATTTCGAAGAGATAGGGATTTAAGCCCGCCTGGGCACAGGAGCTGGAAAAAATAGGGAAATGGGTCCTCGGCGAGCAGGAGGCCACAACAACCCGATTGAGCTTGTTTTCCTTGATGGCCTTCTGGATCTCAACGATGCCGGCCTCTGAGCAGGTGTAGAGATTCTCCTTGGTAAAAACCACTCCCGGCAGCGTATCGGCATACTCCGTGACCGATGTGCAGTCGAGGTGTCCGGCTATATTGGAGCCGCAATCGCAGATAAAAACGCCGACCCGCAACTCCTCGGCTTTTTCTCCCGCTTTGCCTTGAGGTTTTTCATCACTCTGATTTTTCATTTTCATCCACGTTTTTTAGGAGACCTTGAGTAATTTTTCAGGAGTAAGCGTAACCGCCTGCACCGCCCGTGACGCCGCGCTGCTTGCCTGGGCAACCGATTCAGGTATGTCCATGGGACTGTGGGAACAGCCGCACACAAAAATCCCCTCTTTGGTCGTATCCAGCGGGTCGTTCGGAGAGGTCTTAAAAAAGCCGAACCTGTTTCTTTCGATTCCCAGTAGTTCGCCAAGCTCCGCCATACCATCCGCGGGTGCTGAAGCGGTGGCCAGGATGACCATATCAAACTCTTCGCGCACCACATGCTGGGTCCTGGTGTCCTCATAGACCACGGTGGGATTGTCATTGCTTCCCTTGACAATTTCGGCGACCCGGCTGCGCCGGTAGGTGATATTGGAATTGTTGCTGCCGCGGACTTTATACTCATCAAAGCCTTTGCCCACCGCCCGAATATCCATACCGAAGATCACCGATGTGGTGGCGTTATCATGCTCATGGGCAATGACAGCTTCCTTAATCGAGTGCATACAGCAGAACCCGGAACAAAACGGGTAGAAGCGCAGGTCGCGTGAACCGACGCACTGGATAAAGGCCAGTTTTTTCGCTGTAGTAAAGCTTTCCGCCTTGCGCTTCAAGGTGCTCAACTCTTCCTTGATGGGAAGATAGCTTTCATATTTTTCGGCCCATTGTTGCAGCCCATCACTGTCTTCGAGCCGGCCGCTGCTGTATTTTTTATAGAACTCCTCACTTTTTTCACCATGCTTGTCCTCCAGCCGCGCCAATCCCTTGGCTGCTCTGCTTTCCTGTTTTTCCAGCTCGGCGATGCGTCGCCGTATGACGGTATCGGAGGGGCGATCGATATGTCCATGCGTTGGTCCACTGGCACTGAGAAATCGCTCAAACTCCATGGCGGTGACGACATTAGGCAAGGTGTTGTAACGGTATTCATGAATCTTGCCCGGATCAAAAACAGTATACCCGTTTGCCACAACAACAGCACCGATATCGAGCTCGACAATGGTATCCTGCTGCTCAAAATCAATGGCATCGGCCTCGCACTGCTTCTGGCAAATACCGCATTTCTTGCCCTGAAAGACCCGACAGTGGTCGGTGTCTATGACATGGGTCGAAGGAATGCCCTGGGCAAACCAGCTATACACCGCTTTGCGATCGCTGTGGCCTTCATTGTAGAGATCGGGCACATTTGTCGGACATTTCTCCGTGCAGGCGCCGCAACCGGTGCACTTGGCCTCGTCGACGTACCTGGCCTTTTTGCGCACCCGTACCTTGAAGCAACCGACCTCTCCCTCGACATTTTCAACTTCACTGTAGGCCATCAAGTTGATATTGGGATGTCGACCGACATCCAGCATCTTCGGCGAAAGTATTCAGATGGCGCAGTCATTCGTGGGGAAGGTCTTATCGAGCTGAGCCATTTTACCACCGATACTCGGCAAGCGCTCGACCAGATGCACCTTAAACCCCATTTCGGCAAGATCCAGTGATGACTGGATCCCGGCAATGCCGCCACCAATTACAAGCATTTCTTTATTCACGGTCTATCTCCCTGTTAAGGCTGACTCTTGTTTCTTGAAGGACACTAGATCATATCTAGGCCACAGCCTCTAGCTTCAGCGGACCAAGAGATTTGATTTCTTCTGTAAACTGCGAGGCAACTTCAGCAAACCTGACGCCTTCCGCAGATGATATCCATTCCAGGCGAACCCTCTGCGGCTCTATACCAAGCAGCGTAGCGAGCTCTTTAGTGCTTGCAAAAACCTTTTCCGCTTTTTTATTACCATCCAGGTAATGACAGTCGCCAATATGTCAGCCGGCGACAAGCACACCATCGGCCCCGTTCTCGAACCCCTTGAGAATAAAATTGGGATTTATGCGACCGGAGCACATTATCCGAACGATACGCATATTCGGGGGATACTGAAACCTGCTGACACCAGCCAGATCAGCCGCCGAATAGGCACACCAGTTACAGGCAAAAGCTAGTATATTGGGCTTAAATTCCACTGACATTTCACTTTCCTTCTTCATTGGTAACTGCTTATCGGGGGAGGAGGCGCGTCTCACTGCAGGAGCACGGCGCGCCGTGCCCCTACTAGTTTTTTATAAAGGCTGTCTCTACCATGGACAGCACTTCCTCATCGTCATAATGATGGACCGATGCCGCCCCGGTGGGACAGGCCACGGCACACATACCGCATCCCTTGCACAGTGCCTCCTGTACCACCGCCACCTTGATGCCTTCTTCCCTCACCTCGACGGCGATTGCATTAAAGGGGCAGGCCGCCTCGCACTCGCCGCAGCCACGGCACATGAATTCCTCAACATTGGAAACCACGCCATCAACGGTAATCTTATCATGCGACAGGGTGACCGCGGCGCGCGATGCCGCTGCCGCGGCCTGGGCAATGCTTTCTTCGATCGGCTTGGGATAATGGGCCATGCCGGCAAGAAAAATCCCCGCCGTGGCAAACTCCACGGGCTGCAATTTGGCATGCGCCTCGTTGAAAAATCCATCGGAGTTGCGGGACAGCTTCAGCATCTGGGCCAGAGTGTCGTTGTCACCGGGCACAATGGCGGAGGCAAGGACAAGCATATCGGCATGGATCTCGATATCCATATCAAGAACATGATCCCGCGTCGTGATGTACAACCCGTCATCTTCTCCCCTGACCCGGGGTTTTCTCTCCAAATCGTAACGGATAAAAATGACACCTCTTTCACGGGCCTCTTTGTACAACTCTTCCCGCTCGCCATAGGTGCGGATATCCCTGTAGATCACAAAGACATTCATCTCGGGATTGGTCTTTTTGAAGGTTAGCGCCGCCTTAACGGAGTGGGTGCAGCACACCTTGGAGCAATAGGGATGCTCCGGTTCACGTGAGCCGACACATTGGATAAAGACCATCGAATTGGCAGAATCAAGCCGTGCATCTTTTTCCCTGATGGCTCGATCGAGATCAAGGTGGGTCAACACCCGGTCATCTTCCCCATAGAGATATTCGCTTGGTGGATTTTCCCTGGCACCCGTGGCGATAATTACGGCACCATGCGCTATATCCGTATCTTCGCCATTGCCCTCCAGGGTTGTGGTAAAGTTGCCGATAAACCCGGAGGTCTCCTTGATCCGCGTAGCTCTGTGCACCGTAATGGCATCGTGGCCCTCGACCCGTGTCACCATCTCGGAGAGTTTTTCCTCCACGGATTCTCCCTGCCAGGTGGTCAAAAGATTACGGGCATTGCCGCCAAGCACCTCCTCTTTTTCAACGAGATGAACCGCATACCCCTGATCGGCAAGGCCCAGGGCGGAGGTCATGCCGGCCAGTCCGCCACCGACCACCAGCGCGCTGCTATCAACCGATATGGAGGGCTGCTGCAGGGAGCGTATCAGCCCCGCTCTGGCCACCGCCATGCGTACCAGATCCTTGGCTTTGTCGGTTGCTTCGTCCTTTTCCTTGGAATGAACCCAGGAACACTGGTTGCGGATATTGGCCATCTCAAATAAATACTGGTTCAAGCCGGCACTCTTCAGGGTCTCACGGAACAGCTCCTCATGCGTACGAGGTGTACAGGCCGCCACCACTATGCGGTTGAGCCCCTCCTGCTCAATAATTTCCTTCATCCTATCCTGGCTGTCCTGAGAGCAGGCAAAAAGATTCTCCTCGACATAACTCACAGCCGGCAATGAGCGCGCCATTTCAGCAACTGCCGGAACATCGACGATACCGCCGATATTGGTTCCGCAGTTACAGACAAAAACGCCGATGCGCGGATCCCCGGCACAAACCTCCCTTTCCTTGGGAAACTCCTTGGCCCGTGTCAGGGTGCCGCGGGCCCGGGCAAGATCAGTCTCCGCCCAGCAGGCGGCGGCACTGGCCTCCATGACCGAATAGGGAATATCCTTGGGCTCCTGGAAGGCTCCGCAGACATAAATACCGTCGCGCGAGGTTTTAACCGGGGCAAAGCTGTTGGTTTGAACAAAATTATTACTGTTGAGCTCAATATTTATCCGACCGGCCAGTTCCACCAGTTGTCTGGGCGTTTCCATACCAACGGAGAGAACCACCATGTCAAAGCTCTCTTCCATGACCTTGCCCGCATCATCGACATAACGCAGAGAAAGAGCACCACTATGGTGGTCCTCGACGATGGAATGTACTCGAGTCCTGACAAAACGCACACCCTGTTCATTTTTGGCACGCTCGTAGTAGCTCTCAAAATCCTTGCCGTATGTGCGCATGTCCATATAGAAAATGGCCGTATCCAACTCGCCACCGGCATGCTCCTTGGCGATTGAGGCCTCCTTGACAGCATACATACAACACACCGACGAGCAGTAGCCGTTGCCGCATTTATTTATATCGCGCGAGCCGACACACTGCAGCCAGGCAATCTTCTTGGGCTCCTTTCCATCGGAGGGCCGGACAAGATGTCCATGATAGGGGCCTGTGGCGCTGAGAATACGCTCCATCTCCATGGAGGTGATGACATTGGGATACTGGGTGTACTGATAGGTATCCAGCTCGGTTGGTTCAAAGGTAGAGAAACCGGGGGCAACGACGACGGAGCCCACCTTGAGATTGACAGTTTCTTCCTTCTGCTCGAAATCAACGGCCCCGGTGGGACAGAC
>JBHEOR010000014.1:0-7105 GCA_046260685.1 Desulfopila sp. | reverse complement strand
AAGCCGCACTTGCCGTTTTTGGTGAAATAGATGCAGTTTTGCGCATCGATGGCATACTTGAGCGGCACCGCCTGGGCATAATCGACGTAGATTGCCTTTCGTTTGGCAAGATCAGCGTTGAAGGCGTCAGGGACTTTCTTGGGACACTTCTCGGCACATTCACCACAGGCAATGCACTTTTCCATATCGACGTATCGGGGATGCTGGAGCAGCTCCACCTCGAAATTGCCGGCATTGCCATTAACTGCCTGGACTTCACAGAGGGTTTTGAGTTCAATATTCAGATGCCGGCCGACCTCGACCAGTTTCGGTGAGATAACTCACATCGCACAGTCGTTAGTGGGAAAGGTCTTATCCAGCTGGGCCATCACCCCGCCTATAGATGGAGACTTTTCCACCAGGTAGACATAAAACCCCGAGTCTGCAAGATCCAGGGCTGTCTGCATTCCGGCGATGCCACTACCGACAACCATGACCGAACCCTGGACATTCTGCGCGTTTTCTGCTTTCATCAAATTTCTCCGATACTCAAGTTGGTTATTTTTTTTCACCATAAAAACTGCGTCAAAGCCTGACTGACCAGACAAATAGACATTTGCAGGGGCACGGCGCACCGTGCCTGGCTAGAGCTTTTCAGCCAAGTAGGCGTAGAGATCCTTGACCTCCATCTCCACATCGGTGTTTGACTTGGCACAGCTCAAATGGATCTGACACTTGGGACAGGCGGTGATAATGGCCTCAGCCCCGGCATCTTTTGCCTCCATGAGCCTGTTGATCTGCATTTCCTTGGAGCAGGACGAACACTCCATCCAGGCCGTTGTGCCACAGCAGACAGCATTTTCACGGTTATTCTCCATCTCCACCAGATTATTGTCGGGCACCATCTGGAGAAGCTGCCTGGGCTCTTCGTAAATCCCCGAACGCCTGCCCAGCCTGCAGGGGTCATGGAAGGTTACCGCTCCGTTGGCCCTTCCCTGAAAGGCGACATCCTGCTCCGCCAACCTCTTTACCAGCAACTCGGAAATATGGACCACCTCGAAGGGCAGCTCGCCGACCACATCGGGGTAATGCTCCTTGAAGGTGGAATATCCTTCCGGACAGCCAAAAACCACTGTCCTGGCACCGGACTCCTTGATGGCCTGCATGTTTTTACGGGCAAGTCGGGCAAAAAGCTCCTCGTTGCCGTTCCAGAAGGCATCATGACCACAGCAGCATTCATCATTGCTGACCACGGGGTCGATACCCACCCGGTTGAGGATGGTGAGAATATTTTTCGCCGTGTCGATGAGATTTAAATCGAGATACTGAAACACCACATTCTGAAACGGGACACAGCCGACAAAGTAGAAATAATCACCTTTCTCCCGTATGGTTCCGGCCCCTGAGACCCAGCCGGTGCGGCTTTGCTGCAGACCACCGGCCTGCAGGCCGGCAACCGTCTGAAATATACCGTGATGACTGAGCCGCGGCAGATTATCGGCCGCCACTGCTTTTGCCCTGTACGAACGGATAAATTCGGGAAAATCAATTCCCACGGGGCAGCGATCACTGCATCTGGAGCAGCTTAAACAGGCCCAGACATCATCGGAGACCAGAATATCCTTTTCTTCGTCGACAAGCGTCCGCTTTATCATCTGCCTGGGGGAAAAGCGGGAACGAGCATAGCTGATGGGGCAACTGCCTGTACAGACTCCGCACTCCATGCAATAATCGATTTGCTGTTTTGTAAGCTGCATATTCAGACCTAGTGTTTCAGAAAATATAATTACAGAAAGCGTATCAGACACCCTTCTAGAACGCAGTCTCTGGATGAAATACGTTAACATCTCTCAAATCATCGCCAAGATACGTCCTCTCGTTGGGGCCCAGGATACCAAGAGCAAGCGCCAGAATAGTCCAGAAATGCACGACCTGGTAGTTTCCCCCATAATGATGCGACAGTTCATGGATCTGGGCATGACAGTTATGGCAGCCGGCGATACAATAGGTAGCGCCGCTGGCTTTGATCTGATCATCTTTTAAGCGGCCATAGGCCAGCCGCTGCTCCTTGAAGCCCGACTGCAGAAACCCGCCGCCACCGCCGCAACAGTAGTTGTTGGATTTATTGGGCGACATTTCCATCACATTGTCTTCGCCCACGGCAGCCGCTATGGCGTACCTGAAATCATCGGCTATTTTGTCGCCATAGCTTTTGCGGACGATCTGACAGGGGTCTTGAACGGTAAACTTTATGCCAAGTTCCTTGTTCCAGTCGGAGTTGGGCTTCAGTTTGCCCTCTCTGATCCATTTGGCGTAATATTCGTAAATATTTTTGACGTCGAAGTTGTGCTCGATGTTGAATTTTTTCAGTCCGGCCCGGACTGCAAAGGTGACGTGACCTCACTCGGTGTTGAGGTACGTCGTGCACCCCAACTCCTGTGTCTGTTGCGCCTTTTTGCGGACCAGGGTTTCCCAGCTCTCATTGTCGGCGAGAAAGAGGCAGTAATTTTCGGCAGCCCAGGCCTTGCTGCCATAGGTCCAGTTGACACCGGCGAGGTGCAGTATCTTCCACAGGGGAACCATCTCGTCGGGTTCGGTCATGGGCTCCCTGGAATTCTGATTGATATAGAACTCAGCCCCCACCTTGTCGATGGGCGCCTCCATATCAGCAAATTCCGGCTGACTCTCGCGGTATTCCGCAAGGACATCTTCTACCACGAACTTGAAATCCTCAACCGGCGTCCCCATGGCACTCAATGTTTCGCCTTTGATGGCGGCATCACAGGAACCGCGAATGCCGGACGGCCGCTCATCCCTTGGGCGCGCGGCACGTATATTAAAGATGAGCTGGGGAATGTCAATTTTCATGGGACAGACATAGACGCAACGCTGGCACATCGTACACATCCATGGCCAGTCCGACTTGAGAACCTCATCGTCCATCCCCAGCACAAGCATGCGCAGGAATTTTCTGGGATCCATGTTTTCAAGCCCCGTTGCGGGACAGCCCGAGGAGCAGAGACCGCAGGTAAGACAAAGACTGAGATTGCCGTCGGGCAAAATGTCTTTGAGATCATCCAAAATCTTCTTTTTGGATTTGCCTTCAACTTTCATTGCCGCTTCAGTCATAATCATTCTTCCTTGGTAAAATGAATATATAGACACATCACTCATAGGGAAAAACAGCCGCTGCACCATGCCTTCCGAGTGGTCGGTACCCCGGCAACCATTCAACCCCACGAAATAATCTCAATCCAAACATACGCAAATTAGCTTATATTGAAGATGTTATCAAGCAATAATGCAAAGCGCCACAACGAAGTGTTTTCCAGATATACCTTTACAACCCCGCTCGCTCCTTTTACTCGCTGTCTTCCCTGCAATGAGGAACTCATCGGGGTGGACAAAAACGAAATTTCCGATATACTGCAGTCCTTGATCAGGAGATATTATCAGCACTTCAAAAGATGCCTGCTCTGTGAAAAGATCTACCGGCATGGATCACATGTCGAAAAAATGCAAAACTCTATCAAAATATTATGCGACAATTCTTACACGAAACAATTGACATTATCGAGAAAACCGGGCGCTGTATACAGGCTGAGCAGAGCAATTTCAGCAGAGACAGCATCGTTGCCAAAGGTACCCATGACTATGTCTCATACGTCGACAAAAACGCCGAACACATGCTGGTAAATGATCTGGCCCGTCTCCTCCCTGAAGCCGGTTTTATTGCCGAAGAAGGAACAAGCAACAGCAGGGGGGTGAAGTACAACTGGATTATCGACCCGCTGGACGGCACCACAAATTTCATCCATGGCGCTCCCCCGTACGCCGTGAGCGTGGCCCTGATGGAAGAGAAGAAGATAGTGCTTGGCGTGGTCTATGAGATAACACTGGATGAATGCTTTTCCTCGGCAACCGGTCTGCCTGTCTCTCGCAACGGCTTCGAAGTGAACGTATCAGACATTGATACGGTTGAAGGATCGCTTATTGCTACAGGTCTCCCCCATGCCGACCGGGAGCGTGGTAACACCTTCAGTGACACCTTCAGTGACATCTTTATGGGCATCATCAAGGACCTTTCGCAACACTCCCATGGAGTGCGACGACCGGGGTCCGCCGCCACCGATCTTGCCTACGTCGCCTGCGGCAGGTTCGATGCCTTTTTTCAATACAACCTCCAGCCCTGGGATGTCGCCGCCGGAGCTTTTCTGGTCAACCAGGCGGGAGGCCATTGCAGCAGCTTCACAGGAGATACGGACTATATCTTCGGCAAGGAGATCGTGGCCACAAACGGTTTAATCCACAAAGAGTTCTTACCAAAAGTTACCCGTCTGCACACCAAACGTTTCGATTAGCTGATTTTCTTGCGCACCGTCGCCGAAAGCAGCTCACTGAGAACAACAATGACAAAAATTGCAATAAGGGTAACCGTGACCTCTCGCCAGAGAAATTGATTAATGGAGGAGTACAATAGAATACCGATGCCGCCGGCTCCCACAAAGCCCAGAACCGTGGATTCCCGGATATTGATATCCCAGCGGTAGACGGTGGTTCCAACTATAACCGGCATAACCTGCGGCAAAATCCCCACCAGCAGAATTTGCAGCCTCGATGCACCCGTGGCCTCCATGGCTTCGACCACGCCCGGATCGATTTCCTCGATGGCCTCGGAGATGAGTTTTCCCACAAAGCCGATGGAGCGAAAGGCTATGGCCCAGATACCCGCCATGGGTCCCGGCCCGAAAATGGCGACAAACAGAAGTCCCCAGACCACTGTATTCACGTGTGTATTTCTTCCAGATATCCGGGTGACGGTTGTAATTTTCGGTGCGGGTCATCGCAGATAGCTCCTGATCCAGCTGGATAGAATTTCCCCCAGGAAGACCAGGGCGATAATGGCAAGAAGGATGGTACAACTGAAGTTATAATCGTATCGGCTGAAGGTGGCCGCCAGTGTCTGACCGATGCCGCCCGCCCCGACGATTCCCACCACAGCCATCTGCACACTCTCCAGAATGCCGTTAAACATAAGCTGCAGCCGGCTCATATCAGGCGGAATCATACCGGCAAACATTCTGCCGGCACGGGGTATACCATTGGCTATTCTGTTCCAGTCGAGCTCGAGGGTAAAGGCTGTGATAATGATATACACAACAAGCAGACCAAGCAGGAGCCATCGGGTTTTTGGGCTCTCGATCAGCTTAATCCGTTGCCATTGCGGCACGTCACCTGTGTTACTCGATGGTGTGGTGTTCATTGCGATCCATTGTCCTCCGGCGCATCTTTTGTAATGGTGGTGCTCCAATCCTCCTCCCCATAGATGAGAGTCAGGCTTTCCGGGGTGATCTGGCTCGACAGACCGTCAAAGACTATTCTCCCATCGCACAGGCCGATGATGCGATCGGCAAAGGTTTGTGCCAGGCTGACGTCATGGATATTAATCAGGGTGGGGGTGTTTCGTTCATGGGCCAGTTCCACCAGAATCCGCATGATTTGACGGGATGTTTTGGGGTCAAGGCTGGCAGTCGGTTCATCAACCAGCAGCAGATCCGGAGCCTGGATAACGGCCCGGGCGATACCCACCCGCTGGCGCTGTCCTCCGGAGAGGGCATCGGCCCTTGAGTTCTGTGTACCGGCCAGTCCCACCCGTTCCAGCAACTCAAATGCCGCACGAATATCCTCGGCGGGAAATGTTCTGCGATAGGCCGTCCAGAAACCGACATAGCCAAGCCTGCCGGAAAGCACATTTTCCATCACGGTCAAACGCTCCACCAGGTTATATTCCTGGAATATCATGCCAATGCGGCGCCGTACCTTTCTCAAACCGCTTTTACTCAACGAGCATATATCCTCTCCACGAAGCAAAACCTGCCCCGATGAAGACTCCATCAGATGATTAATACAGCGGATGAGCGTACTTTTCCCGGCACCCGAAGGGCCTATAATGGCGATAACCTGGGGTTGATCCACGGTTATACAGACATCATCAATGGCAAGATCGGCCTCCCGATAGTTCTGATCGGCGGAAACCCGGCTGTTCGGTACTTTTTCTAAAATATCTCTTCGCACAGCCTCCAGTCGCAGCCGATCCTGCCGACGTTCCGTCTCCGTCTTCCAATAGAGCCTAATTATCTTCTGGTTTTCGTGATCATAGGAAAATGCAAAGGCGCCGTTTTCACCGACAATTCCTGCAACCGGCCACATACGGGCAATATGATCGCACCAGCCGGCCGGTCGACCGGTTATGGGAATAACCTGCCGACCAGATTTTTCCAAAGCCTCCAGTGCACCATAGGCTTGCGCCGGCAGCCGTCCGTCCGTTGTCAGTGTGTCGTCTATATCCGTCAGGATATAGTGTATATTATCTTTGTACTTTTCCGGGAATGTATCTATGGGTCGCATATGATGTTGGTAAGGTGTTGGTAAGGTATTGGTAAGGTGTTGGTAAAAATATTTCCGGGGAATGCTGCGAAGTACGTAACTGCATAATCTCCCGCTGAGGCGCAGAGGCGCTGAGGAAATCGAAAAGCAAAATCTAAACGCCGCTGAACTTCAGCGAAGACGTAATGAATTCTGCCATTATAACCTGTTTTTATAGCTTATAAAAGTAAATCCTATACAATCCAACTGTACAACCTGTTTTTATAATTTAAAAATATTAGTCCTCTGCGCCTCTGCGCCTCTGCGCGAATAAAAGTAAACCCTCTGCGCCCCTCCCCTGCGCGAGGCACCAACAAAAATTTAGAGTTAACAGAAGTTAATTTTTGTTATTAGTTAATATTAACCTGTAAAACTTAATCTACAAAGCAGTCACATTCCAATACATGCAAGGCCTCGAATATGTTGACCAAGGCTGAAATGGTCCGGTTTGCCTACGATCCCGTTTTCAACCGATTCGGGGTATCCCACCACTGGCTTGCAGGCCTGGGGTGCTCTAATGCAGGCCGGAACCGTCGTGGCAGGCCGGAACCGTCGTGGTCATGGGGTCCGATGGTGTCTCACCCGCCACAAACTCGCGCTGGAACACCATGCAGCGGGAAGACCTGCCGGGCACTCCTATCAAAAACGTCGATGGCCCGGATACGATCATCTTGACGCTTCAATAAGATCTACTCTCTTT
>JBHEOR010000139.1:0-7364 GCA_046260685.1 Desulfopila sp. | reverse complement strand
TTCCGATTGAAACAGGAAAAAATCCACAGCAGCTGGTCAAGCATACGAAAACTCCTGTCAAACCAGAGTCGGGTGACAGTATCCATGCAGTGCAAAAGCGGCAGTACCGTTCATATTAGAAAAAGCACGCGACCCGAACCAAAACAGCAGGAAATATATTCAGCTCTGGGGATAAAGAGTCATCCCGGCAAAACTATAAAGACGACAATATGAAACAAAATAACAAAAGTAGTGCCATAAAGGCACTTAAAAAACAGCAAGTTCCCGTTATTGCAGCATTTTGTTATTTCAAATCACAAAGTTGGGTTAAGGGATGCTTCCGCATCTTCTTTTTTCAGATAGCCGAGTTCGGCCAAAGCTTCCGGCCCATCTTCGGCTGTCAGCAGTTTTTCCATTCTTTCCTTGGTATTCATTGATGAGCCTCCATATAATTTGGATGATTGTGTTTCTTCGATTTCCGCGGCCAACATCGCCGCCGCCTCGTCAAATGTTGCTATCGTGTCGGCCAGGCCAATATCAATTGCATCCTGTCCGTAAAAAACCCCGGCATTCATACTGAGCACCTTCTTCACATCCAGCCCGCGAAACTCCGCTACCGTCGCGGCAAATTGCATACCCAGGGAATCGACACTGTTCTGTAGTTTTTGTCTCATCTCCGGGGACAATGGCGCGTGAGGGCTGAAGGCGTTTTTCTCCGCACCAAAAAAGACAGCAGTGTAAACAACTCCATCTTTTTCATTTTGTGCCGATTGATCCCGGTGGATGGCAATACAGCCGACAGAGCCGACACCTGCAGTCTGGTCGGTAAGGATCACTTTGCGGCAGGCAGAAGCCAGATACATCCCGGCGGAAAAACAGTTGAGATCGACCACCGCATAGATAGGTTTGATGGCATCGGCGGCTTTGAGAAACCTGGCCATTCTCTCACAGCCTGCCCCGGTACCGCCGTAAGTGTCGAAATCGATAAGCATGCCGCCGACGGTAGGCTCATCGAGACAGTTTTGTATCTCGCGCTGCATCATGCGATAACTGCGGAGTCCAGAGCCGTCACTATAGCCGTGGTTACGGTTGACCAGGCTTCCCAGAGCGTCGACCACCGCAAGTGTATGATTTGGCGTGTTGCCCGGATGGTTAAGTTCTCTGGCCCGTGTTTGGACCGCACCATTATTCAGGTCGGAACCGAGAGCAGGGATAAGATCGGACATGTCGATATTGATCGGGTTATCCGCTTTCTTATTCAACACCCCGAGGATGACATTCAGTTTGTCCGGAGTGATCAGCAGTGGCCGATTGATAATTTCGGTAAGAATATGTTCAACGCCCATAATATGGCCCTTTATCCTGTTACTCTGTTTTGATTGAGTCGAGGATCACCTTGTCCTCGACCTTCTGCATAGTGCCGGTCTTGTCGACCTGGGACGGATAACAGTCGTAGACCAGTCCCTTGTCGGCAGCTTTTTGAATTTCCGCCTCGTTCTGCTTGTCGACGCGGTCGAGGTTGCCGCCGCGCTTGGCTACCTTTTGACCGCGTGTTGCGATGCCGTTTCTGATGTCCATCAATTCAGCCACCCGGTCTTTAACTGGGTCGGTGAAATCCCAGCCGTCAAGATTCCAGTCGACACGATGGAAGATGCGCCGGTTACGCAGATATTCTGAAACGGAAATGGTTGTGGTTGCCCGGTTAAGTACAGCGGTATAAATCCACCGGTTGATGTAAGGGCGGCAATATTGAAAAATCAGGGTTCGGGCGATGATGGTCTCACACAATCGGCGGAACTCAATCAGCCCGGCCCGGAGTGAGGTATAGTTAACTCCGGAAAGATCACCGGTGAGCTGCTCATAAGTTATCCCCAGGCCGCGCGCCATCATGCGGAACTGAGTTTTCATATAGTCGAGATAGTTATTACCGACATCTGCAGTCTCGGAGAAGGCAACCTTCTGGTTGTTTTGCAGGACGGGGAAGGTTCCGGGCTCAAGGTGGATCGACTGCACTCCGTTGTTCCTGGTACCGGACTTGCCGCCAACCGTGCGATCACCCACGGGCTGATCGGAATAGATGAAGCCGCCCCAGAGCGCCGCCGCTTTTTTACGAATCACCTCGGCGTCGTCGTATATGTCGATATCGTGCAGCTTGACGAGAATAGGAGCCAGCCAGCTTATCCCCCTGGCCTGTCCGGCACGAAGCGGTCGAAAAACGTGGGCTATGTCCGCGGCGTCAACAGGAATGCGGGTGATGTTGTCCTGGGTGAGAAAGGATTCGCCAGGGTGATCGTTCCACAACCAGTATTTATAACGGCGGCTGTTGCGCCATTCTATAACGAAGCGGATCTCATTACCCTCAGGACTGATATCGTTATATGCTGCGTCCAGGTGATCGGCTTCCAGAAGTTGGAGCTGCAGAGGAACAATCAGACCTAAAGCAGGATCCACGTCGTGAAAACGTGCGAGTACTTCACCGTCTCTGACTATTGATCGGCAGGCGATTTCCTCGGTACCGTAAAAATCCGATATCCCGTAAAAGTCCGCCTCTAACTGGCTATCGTCCCACAGCTGCTGCAGCTCGTCTTTTTGTGCCTGGTTATCAAGATTCCAGCTTGGAGAGATATCGGTACCGACCAGGTTGGAAACAAAGGAATCGATAGCCCCTTTAGTATTGGGATTATTGCGCTCTGAATCGCGAGCTCGCTTGCGCAAAGTGGCAAGGTTACGAAAGGCCGAAGCATTGGGCCCCGCAGAAGACATTCCGAAAGTACCCATCCTGGCACCGGTTGACGCACCTTCATAGTCACCGGAAATGGACATTGCAGAAGAGGGAAGGGGAGCGCCCTTCTGGTCAAGAATTGTGCCGGGAGGAAAACTCATAGCCCCTTGCCTCCGTGGATGACAAAGGCGCTTATGCCGGTCGACGGATCGGAAGCGGAGATCTCGGCGGCTATCTCGTTACGCAGGGAGCGCAGTTGCGGCATCTGGATCGCGGAATATTCCACCACATCACCATCGATCACAAACTTGACCGGTCGCCTATTGGTGGCGAGATCTATTATCGCTCTTTCTACATTGTCCAGATCGGACTGGGTGTATGCCATGTTTCACCGCTCATGAAAAATTGATCTTTATTTTTCATGAGCATACACCACGTTTTTGACGGATTACGTGTATAGCCACGTATGGCCACGTATAACCACTGAGGGGCTGTTTTAACCCTTGACAGGGTGTTTCAAATGGGGATGGAATGAAACTGCGCTTGGTGAGATAACGGTAGAGATAAATAGAAACAGGTTAATGAGACAAAGGCCGAAAGGGATGAGACATCCCCCCGGCCGTTATGCTGTTCTCCAAATCTCTGAAATAGCTAATCCAGGGGCTCGGAAATATAATGAACAATGCAGTTAGTATCAGTCGTGTGTAAAATCTCTACTTTGGATCAAGGTAAAACAGCCTCTTTAAGTTTCTCAGCAATCCAAACCTTTACAAGAGCCTGCCGAGTTATACCAAGTCTTTTTGAATGCTTATCAAGATCTTTTACTACCCATGCAGGAAAATCAATATTCACTCTCTTGGCTTCTTGGTTTACTCTTCGTGCTTTTGAGAAATCAAGATCGTCGGTCAAGTCCTCACCTGATTCAAATTTTTCATCAAATTGTTTAGCTTTCATAATAATCAACCTCCTTGCCCCTTGAACGTCTCACAGAAATTATTCTTACAACATCATTTCGATAGGTGATTACTGCTGACCAGTGCTTTTGTTCGATTTTACCTATTAAAAGATATCTTTTTTCGTCTTCCAATTTCTTTGCCGGGATCTCAAGCAAATCAGGATCGTTCCAAAGGGCTTGGGCTTCTACGAAGTCGATCCCATGCTTTCCTTTGTTGGACTCACTTTTATTTATGTCAAATTCAAATTTCATAAAAACAATATACTACAGTAAAGAAAAGAAACAATTATAAGTATACCTTTTCTATACCTTTGCTATCCTTTTTTATGACTTTATCCTTATAGGAAACGGAATATCCGTCAGATTTTCTAGACAATCTCCGCCAACTGTCTGGCACGGATGCGGGTCCATGCCCGGTCGCCAGCAGCTATAATAATTCTGGTCTCCGTTATGCCAAGTGATAAATTCCCATCCGTCATCGGGTGAGTAAGCCTGGATTCTGCGCCCAACCTCCGGCGGATCGGCGAAGGTATCAATAGCGTTACAGAGACAATGGCCCGGTTTGCATTTGTGAGTCGGGAGTGTATTTTCGTTTATATTTGGTTCCACGGCTATGCCCCTTTGTATGTCGATTTTTCGATACTATGCTTATGCCAGCTATCGATTAGCTCTGTGTTGGCTGTCCATCGACCGTTGACCTTGACCGCCGGAAAGTTCATGGTGTCGATCCATTCGAGGATTGTCTTCTTATTGCGGCCTGTGTAGGAGGCAATATCTTCCATGGTCACCAATATTTTTTCACTTTGTTTTGCCACCTATCGACCTCCCATAAATTGCGAACTTGCTACGACAATATCGCTGTCTTCAATTTCTATATCGCCCTGCGTCTCCGGCTTGATCCGGTGCTTGACTCCCAGATAATCAGCCAGGCAGTTGGCGGTGTAGCCTTGTTGCGGTCGTTATCATCCCAGCGCTCGCCACACTCCTGGCATACATAGCGGGCCAGGCTTTTCGATTTTATGGTTTTTCTGTCGATTGATTTTCCATCATCACCGGTTGGCCACCAGAAATTTTTCTTATTAAAGAACATATGAATTTCGTTGTGACAGTAAGGGCAGGTAACCCACTGGATAAAAACAGCTTCACATTCATGCTCCAGCAATTGAGTTATGTTGCCTTCCACAGTGGTTGGAGACGAGGACATAAATATCTTGCCCGTATCGCCATAAGAGCGGACCCTTTTCCTCAACAATGCAACGGGGCTGGTTTCGTCCTTGCTCACTCCGTAACTTGGCTTGTTTACCTCCTGCATATCGACATACTTCAGGGACCTATCAGCAGTCTGGGCAACCGAGCCGACCCAGCCGACCTCCCATTCACCGCCAGTCATTTCTATCCCTGTTGTGGTATAACTATCCCGGCCACGGGATACCTGCCGACTGAGGGCCGGTGATTGTTTAACCATGGGCGCGATACGATCTTTCATCGAGCGTTTTGCCGTTGTCTCATCCGGATAAAACGAGCAGGCCGGACCTTTGGCAAAGACCCTGCTCCAGGCAACAATGGTATCGACTCCTGTCGTTTTAGCGGTTTGCGGGGCAGCACAGATAATTACCTCGCGGACATAGGGCAGCACAGCTGCATCCATGATGCCTCGAAGATGCGGCGTGATATCAAGATTGAGATAGCTCCCGGCCAGGTCCCCCTTGATTATCTTCCGGTTTTTTGGGGCCCATACAGATGGTTTCTGAATTTTTTGCCGGCGGAACACCCGGCACTCTGCTTTAGTGAATCGTGTCGTGTATTCACGTAGAGAAATTTGTTGTGCAAAATAGCCGCTAATAATAGACCGTCTCCTCTTTCATTGGCTTTATAGCATTCCTTTATGAATTCGAGATCCAGGGCGGCAACTGAGTCGTACAGTTTGATCGGATCGTCTCCGAGCAATTCCCGCTCACGTTCTGCCACCTGATCGGCCATACTCTTGTTCATCGTACCCTCTTGATCTATCAATTAAATTTATACTGTTGACTGCACTGCCGTACACACAGGCCAGCTACCAACAAAACTGCAAATTCCAACTTTCCATCCAAAATTAAAAAAATCATAGGCGCACCTCAAGAGCTCCCTCGACCCGGTAGTGGGCTGGTTTCTGAGAAGGACCCGTGATTATTTGATGAGCTACTCTCCTTATCTGGCTGTTTTCAACGAAGGGGGGTAGGGGAGAGTGAGGTCCAGGGCTCGGATCGGTTAAGGTGTTGATATTGCGCATATTGCCTAATCCTTAAATAAAAAGAACCCCATCGTCGTCCTGCTTGCAGGTGGTTCGGACGATGGGGAGGTACAGGTGAAAGCAAAGGAGTAGTAAGGAGTAGAACAGGTGGGACAATTGCCAAGCTGTGCAGCAGGACCTGACACGCACTTAGCGAAGGTGAATGAAAATCCGGTAACAATGAAAAGCACAAAACCTTTCACTTCTTGCCTCTGTTGATGAGCTTGTGTGCTTTCCTGACTTTTGCCGGATCGCCGGAACCATGAGCCTCTCGGATCAGCCTGGCTTTCTCGGCAATGGAATACGTTGCAGAAGGGCTGATAATCTCGCTTACCATCTGCTTAAGCTCGGCGATCTCGTCGCGTAGAGCTGCTATTTCAATTCCGACGTCCATTATTTTGTTTTGCTGTTAACGAAATTACGGAGGTGAACGAGAGCCACAATTGCTTCGTCAATTTCTGCTTTGGTTTTGGCCGCTTCCTTGCTGTCGATTTCTTTGGGCGATTGTTCAAACCATGCAGTACGAAAAACCTCCAACGCTTCGCCTGTTTCTTTCAGGACTTTGGAAACATGGCCGATGGCGTTCGAGTCGACATTGGGTGACACAGCAGGAGAGGGGACAAATACTCCGCCAAGAAGAGCGGCAAAGTATCGCCCGATGGGATAAGCACGCTCGGCATTTCCATCGTCCAGCCGGATCATCGAGATCAGTGTCCGTATCCTGGCCAGTGGCCCGAATTTGCCCGTGGAATATTCGTCCTCAGTTTCAGGAGGTCGACACCATGCCCGGACGAGTTGAGGAGAAACCGAAAGCAACCTGGCCAATTCAACCGCATCACCGCGTGCGAGGACTGCGTCCATTACTTCGTAATCTCTTGGTAGTTTAGTTTCGCGGGGTATCACAACTTCTCCTTTTGCAGAAAATGAGGTTTTTTCATAATGCCAGTGTTGCAAATAATGCTTTTTTTTAAATTGCCAAAAATGCCCATCTCCTGTTAGGTTGCTTTAGCTCCCCAGCTATTACGCCCTAACTGTTTCAGGAGACGGGACTTTTTTTAGTTTTCTTTCCTCTTGGCCGGTTCTGGCCAGATTTCATTTACAGACATACCGATAATCGAAGCAATCAGGTCGCGGGGCTTTTGCGCCTTTGTCGTTCCGTTGATGGTCCGATAGAAGGCAAATTCGGAGTAGCCGTTTTCTTTTGCTACATCCTCCACCCGTTTACCGGTGGCCAGCATGAGAGCTCCTATGATTTGTGTCTTGTTCATGCAACCATAGTGGACGAAACTAGACATTTAAATCAAGATAAATAATACACAAGTAGACATTAAAAAATGCAATGAATGATTTTGCCCATAGATTACGGAAGCTTATGGACTTAAAAAAAATTAATCAGCAGGTTGTTGCTGATGGTGCTTCAGTCCATAGATCTAGAG
>JBHEOR010000138.1:6912-7364 GCA_046260685.1 Desulfopila sp. | reverse complement strand
CTTTCAATGAGCGAGCGTGGATTTTCGGCAGTGGGGTAGCCGTATGTCTCGAGCAAATCCTTCTCCACCGAACCGCTGTTGACACCGACCCTAATGGGGATGCCATGCATGGTGGCTGCATCGACCACCCGCCCGAGTTTCTTGGTGCCGCCGAGGTTGCCTGGATTAATGCGGATACCCTGGGCGCCATGTTCCATGGCGGCGATGGCAAGGCGGTAATCAAAATGAATATCGGCGATCAGAGGAATGGTGATGGCATGGCGGATGGCACGCAGCGCCCGGGCAGCTTCACGGTCAGGCACCGCCACTCTGACAAGCTCGCAGCCGGCCTTTTGAAGTTCGTCGATCTGGGCAACCGTGGCAGCAACATCACGGGTGTCGGTATTGGTCATGGACTGGACCCTTATCGGGCTGTCGCCGCCGATAACGACATCTCCTATTGTTATACGCCG
>JBHEOR010000138.1:0-6902 GCA_046260685.1 Desulfopila sp. | reverse complement strand
ATCAATCTTCCCTCCTCTGGCCGGCGCTTCTTGCCATGCCGTCATCATGGACCGCACGGTCACCAAAATCCCGCTCCTTCTTCACTCCTGCACCTCATTTCAGCGTTGCTTTTTGGTGGCCAGGCTCAATTCGGCATCGGATGCCCGCACATAGAATGGGGTTGCCGAAGCAATATCAAGACACTGGCCGTCCTGGAGCAGCTCACCACAAATCAGACCGATGGCATCGGCGGACGATGCATGGAGTGCCGCAGGTGCAAAACGTACCATATCCCCGAGTTCACGGCGCCACAGATCTCCATAGGCATGAACGGCATCTCCGACAATAACAACCTGCTGGTGCTGTTCTTCATGCAGCTGCTGGATGAGCCGCACCGGCGAAATCGCCTGGATATCGTTCAACATTTGAGGCCGCTTGCCTGCGCTGACACTGTAGCCGGCGCAGTAGACCTGCTTTTTACGTGCATCAATTGCGGCATAGACAGGAAGCTCTCCCAGACACCTTGCCGCAAGCCCCTCAAGTGTTGCAACACCAACAAGTTTTTTTTGGGCCGCTGCGGCAAACCCCTTGGCGGTGGCCATGCCGATACGCAGTCCGGTAAAGCTTCCCGGACCTAGCCCGACAGCAACTGCGCTGATATCGGCCCATTGCGCCCGCGTCTCCTGGAAAAGCCGATCAACGGTACTGATCAACCTTCTGGAATGGGTAACATTGGAGCTCAATGAAAGACAGCCAAGCACCTCACCGTGACCAAGCGTCCCACGGGTAAGCGACACAGTGCTGCATCTGGTGGCGGTATCCAGCGCCAGGATCAGCGGACGACCATCGGCCATTACTGGAACCATCGCATGATATCGTTGTAGAACACAAAAATCATTAATGTGCCGAGCAGCGCCAGGCCAACCTGCTGGGCGACAATCTGCGCCTTTTCACTCATCGGTTTACGCCGTATGGCCTCGACGGTGAGAAAGGCCAGATGGCCGCCGTCAAGCACCGGAATGGGAAGAAGATTAAGAATGCCGAGGTTGACACTTAAAATGCCGATGAAATACACCAGATTTATCCAACCCTGCCGCATCTGTTCTCCGGCAAGCTGGGCAATAAGAATAGGGCCGCCAAGCTCCGAAGCCGGAACAACCTGCTGGATAATTTTAATAAAGCCCATGACCGTCATATACAAAAAGATCCAGGTCTGGGACACGGCGTCGGCAACAGCCTGGAAGATCCCAACCGAGGTATAGGTGATTTCATTGGCCTTGACAATACCTATCATATACCGCTGCTCCACCACCTCGCCAAACATGTTTTTTGCATCATCAAGGGCCGGCTGCAGGCGAAGCTCGAGCTGCTCATCCCCGCGCTGTACCACCAGGGTGATCTCTTCACCGCCGCTTTCCTTTACCCCGTTAAGCACATCAAGCCATTTATCGGTGTGACGATGATTGACGGCGATGATCACATCGTCTTTTTGAACACCGGCCGCAGAGGCGGGTGAGTTGTCGCTCACCGCGCCAACGCGAGTGGTGTCGATCTGTTCCGGTACGCCGACCGCCAAAAAAAGCACGCTGAAAAGAAGGATCGGAAAAACCAGGTTGAAAACCGGACCGGCAAGGATTATAAAAAATCTCTGCAGTACCGACTTATTGGCAAAGGAGGCGTTTTTGTCACTTTCCGGAACATTCTGCTCGTCCGGGTTTTCACCAAACATCTTGACGTAGCCGCCGAGGGGAAGGGCGGAGACAACATACTCCGTCTCCCCGACCACCCGGCCGAACACCTTCGGGCCAAAGCCGAGAGAGAACTTGAGGACACGTACACCAAAGAGTTTGGCGACCAGAAAATGGCCCAGCTCATGGACAAAAATAAGCAGTCCCAAAACCAGAATAAAAGAAAATAATGTATTCATCAGCACTTCATTAATTGTAATTACTGTAATAACTTATGGGGGAAACGAGGTAATGTGCCTCCCCCCCGGTATTTGTAACTGCTTGCAGGGTGCCGGAGATTCTTGTAGGGCACGACGCTTGTGGGGGCACGGCGCGCCGTGCCGTGCCCCTACTGCTCGTCCAGTAATTTCCGAGCGAACCTGCGGGCCTTTCGATCGGCTTCCAGGATATCATCAACACTGTTTTCGTCGCCACCGACGACGCCTTTCAAGCACTCTTCAACAATTTCAGCGATTCTGGTGAAAGAAATATCATTGTTCAAAAAAGCCTCAACGGCGATTTCATTGGCGCCGTTGAGCACCGCCGGAGACACCCCGCCATTTTGTAATGCCTCAAAGGCCAGCCGCAGTGCAGGAAATCTGATGAAGTCGGGGTCCTCAAACTCCAGATTGGCGCACTGCGACAACTCCAGCCGATGCAGCTTAAGCTCCATCCGTTCAGGATAGGAAAGCGCATAGGCAATGGGAATTCGCATGTCGGGAATGCCAAGCTGTGCCAGAACCGAACCATCAAGAAATTCGACCAGCGAATGGACGATGGACTGGGGATGGACAACCACCTCTATGGAGTCGATGTTCATGTCAAACAGCCAGCGTGCTTCGATGACCTCAAGCCCCTTATTCATCAATGTAGCTGAATCAATTGAGATCTTCCTGCCCATGGACCAGTTGGGATGCGCAAGGGCCTGCTCCGGGGTGACGCTGTGCAGCTCTTCCAGGGTCTTTGTTCGAAACGGCCCCCCCGAGGCGGTCAGAATAATCTTATCAACATCCTGCCGCCTGCCGCCTTCAAGTGCCTGGAAAATGGCGCTGTGTTCAGAATCCACCGGAAACAGGTTGACCGCATTGTGCCGTACACGGTCCATGACGATCTTTCCCGCCATCACCAGCGTTTCCTTGTTGGCAAGCCCGACATCCTTGCCGGACTCAATGGCTGCCAGGGTGGGCAACAGACCTGCGCCACCGACTATTGCCGAGACCGTAAAATCGGCCTGTTGAAGCGCGGCTACCTGCTCGTTGCCGCTATTGCCATAAACGATCCTGGAGTGATAGCCTCGGGGCAGCATCTTCTCAAGGAGCGCGGCATGCTCCGCATCATAGACAGAAACCAGCCCAGGGTCAAACTCTTCTACCTGATGTTTGATCGCTTCTATGTTTTTCCCGGCGGCAAGCCCGACGACTGAAAATTTCTTCGGGAACTGGCGAACCACATTCAACACATTGACGCCGATTGATCCGGTTGAACCGAGAATGGAGATCTTTTTCATACATATCCCGCAATAATCTGCATATAATAGAGAAAAGGCGCTGCGAGCAGCAGTGAATCGATTCTGTCCAGTATACCACCGTGACCGAGAAGCAGTGTGCCGGAGTCCTTAGTACCGGTTCCGCGCTTAACTATCGACTCACAAAGATCACCGAGAATCCCAACTCCCGTCAAGATCATGGCCATCGGCAGGAGAACAATCCAGTTGATCTCCTGGAGGAGCAAAAGCGCGCACAGTATGGCGGCCAACCCTCCAAAAAAAATTCCTCCGCAGGCTCCCTCCACGGTTTTTTTAGGGCTTACACTGGGACAGAGTTTGCGCCTGCCGAATTTCTTGCCGACATAATAGGCGCCGGAATCGGAACCGGCGGTGACGGCAACCAGAATGACAAGCCAGAAATTGCCCTCGGGAAGCAGCCACAGTAAAACCAGATGAGACATGCAGAAGCCGACATAGACAGTACCGAAAACGAGCCTGGCCATGACCAGAAAGCCATCGTCAAAGCTTGAATAACGAAAAAGGACATAGATCATGGACAGCAAAACACCAAAGAAAAGGCCGCTGCTGACCCCGTCTTCATGCCATATACCGCTGAGAATAACCGGCAGGGCGAGCAAAGGCGACAGTATGGCAAAATCGATATCGTTGCTGCGTCGTGGTACCGCCATCTTGACATACTCATAAGCACCGACAAGGGCAACAACAACCATAACAAGCCAGAAAAGCGGTAACGACCCGTTTAAAAGAAGAAGCAGCCAGCCGCCTGCAAGCATAAGCCCCGGTACTATTCGCTTCATCAATTATTCCGTTTTAAGCTGCGTCCCGGTCTTGCCAAAGCGGCGTTCCCGCCGCTGGAACTCTTGAATTGAATGAAGAAAGGCTTTGCGTCTATACTCGGGCCACATGGTTTCGGTAAAAATGATTTCGGCATAGGAAGCCTGCCAGAGAAGGAAGTTCGACAATCGCTTTTCCCCGCCGGTACGGATGACAAGATCGGGATCAATCAGTTGGGAGGTGTAAAGGTATCGGGAAATGGTTTGTGGAGTTATACTGCCGCTGTCGAGTTCTCCGGCACGGCATTTTTCAGCAAGTATTCGCGCAGCACGGGCAATCTCATCACGGGAGCCGTAACTCAAAGCGAGGTTCAAGACCAGCTTGTCATTGTTTTTGGTCTTTTCGATTGAGTTAAGCAGGACACGCCGCACTCCGTCGGGGATTTTAGCGAGATCACCAATACAGGAGAGCCTGATATTATTGGTCAACATCCGCGACAGCTCAGACTCCAGATAATTCTTGAGAATACTCATCAACCCCGAGACCTCGTCTTCGGGCCGCTTCCAGTTTTCACTTGAAAAGGCATAGAGTGTCAGCACCTCGATGCCCAACTCGCCGGCGACTTCGACAATTTTCCTGACCGAGGATGCACCCTCTCGATGCCCGTGGAGTCGTGGTTTGTTACGTGATTGCGCCCAACGGCCATTACCATCCATAATAATGGCCACATGTCTGGGCAGTCGTGCTGTATCGAGTTCATCAGGATCCGCTTTCATCATGGAGGTTTTTGGTGTAGAATTTATGTCGATGAAGCGATAACGGCGCCGTAAACGGGTCCTCAAGAGAAGGGAAATTAAACCTCCATCACCTCTTTTTCTTTAGAGGCCGTGGCTTCGTCGATCAGTTTGATATGGGCATCGGTTTCATTTTGCGCTTCATCCTGCAGTTTGAACATATCATCCTCTGAGATGTCCTTGTTCTGCTTCTGCTTCTTTAAACCATCGATAGCTTCGCGGCGAGAGTTGCGTATGGCGACACGGAAATCCTCTGCATTTTTTTTAACAAGCTTGACAAGTTCCTTGCGGCGCTCTTCGGTAAGCTGCGGCACATTGAGCCGTATGATTTTGCCATCGTTGACCGGAGTCAACCCGATGCTTGCCTTGAGCAGAGCCTTCTCGATGATGGGCAGCATTTGCGGATCCCAGGGTTGAATTGCAATCAGTCTGCTTTCAGGTATGGTCAGGGTGGCGACCTGATTGAGAGGCATTGACGTGCCATACGCATCAACTTTAATGCCGTCCAGAAGCGCCAGGGAAGCACGCCCCGTCCGAATTTTGGAGAGCTCGACCCTGAACATCTGGACACTCTTCTCCATCTTTTCAGCCATCTCTACTATTACTTCACTCATAGTCTGTCGCTTCCTCCTCTTGCTACAGTGGGGTTTGTCCTACATGCTGATAGTCGTACCAATCGGCTGGCCGCAAATCGCCTTTAAGATATTACCCTTGGTGTTCATATTCAACACCATGATAGGTTTCTTGTCACCCTTGGCAAGGGCAATGCCGGTGGCATCCATGACGCGCAGATCACGTATCAGAACCTCATCGAAGGTGAGATGTTCATAGAGAATAGCGTCGTCATATTCCACCGGATCTTTATCAAAGACACCGTTGACCTTGGTTGCCTTGATAATAAGATCTGCGTTGATCTCAAGAGCGCGCAGAACACCGGCGGAATCCGTTGTAAAATAAGGGTTCCCGGTACCTGCCGCAAAAATAACAGCGCGACCTTTTTCCAGATGCCGAGTGGCCCTGCGACGAATATAGGGTTCACATACCGACTGCATCGGGATGGCCGACATTACTCTGGTATCAACGCCCTGTTGCTCCAAGGCATCCTGCAGGGCAAGACTGTTCATGACGGTGGCAAGCATGCCCATATTATCGGCAGTGGCGCGATCCATTCCCTTGCTTGCTCCGGCAACCCCTCTGAAAATATTACCGGCACCTATGACAATGCCCGGCTCGACCCCCTTATCGATAATCTCGCTGATCTCCCTGGCGACGTAGGCAATGACATCGGTATTGATACCAAAGGCATCATCACCCATTAAGGCCTCGCCGCTGAGTTTCAACAGTATCCGTTTATACGCTATGTCCATCGCATTATCTCCGTTCAAGACCAACGGTTAAGCAGCACCAGCGACAATCGCCGATGCTGCCGTATCTTCTGATGGCGTGCCGCCTTCGATCTCCCCAGGGAAATGCGGCAATGAGCAATTTCAGCGTTGGACAAGCTCACCAACCCTCTTCGGCGGTTTCACGACTTCAACATCGATCAACCGGCTACTCTTCGCCGACCTGAAAACGGGCAAAGCGTTTGATGGTGATGTTCTCCCCCATTTTACCGACAACATCCGTGAGAAGCTCCTGAATGGTATGGTCGGGATCTTTGACAAACGGCTGTTCAAGCAAAACAATCTCGGCAATAAATTTTTCGATTTTGCCGCTGACCATCTTCTCGACGATATTCTCCGGCTTTCCTGAATCAAGTCCCTGTTGAATATAAATCTCTTTTTCGCGCGCAACCAGATCTGCAGCAGCTATATGCATCGCAATATCTCGGGCAAATTCAGCAAACTTATCGGTTTTGGCAACAAAGTCAGTCTCACAGCCGACTTCGACCATCACCCCGAGTTTGCCTCCGGCATGAATATAGGTGCTGACAATGCCTTCACTGGTGGCACGCCCTGCTCTTTTGGCTGCGACGGCCAGGCCCTTCTGCCGAAGCATGTCAACGGCTTTGTCCATGTCTCCGTTGGTTTCCGTCAGGGCCTTCTTGCAATCCATCATCCCTGCGGCTGTTTTATCGCGCAGTTCTTTTACCATCTTGCTGGTAATACTCATGGTAATCC
>JBHEOR010000137.1:0-7424 GCA_046260685.1 Desulfopila sp. | reverse complement strand
GTCTATGCGGCATTAGCCAAACTGGCTGAAAAAAACCTGGGGGCCCTGGTTGTTACCGATGATCATGGTGAGGTGGTCGGCTTGCTGTCAGAGCGTGACTATGCCCGAAAGGTTATACTTAAAGGGGTATTCTCAAAAGATACTCTGGTAAAAACCATCATGGAGAAGAAGGTTTATTATGTGCAACCCAATAATTCAGTGGATGAAAGCATGTCTCTGATGACAGAAAAGCGTACCCGTCATCTGCCGGTCATGGAAAATGGTCAACTGCTGGGACTGGTTTCCATTGGTGATCTCGTCAAGGCCACCATCCATGAGAAGGAGTTTCTTATCAATCAGCTGACACAATATATCAAGTCGGGTTGATAAGGTGGATAAAAATAACCTTTGCCTTTAAGCGGCTTGCCGCCGAGTAACAGTCTGGGACCGTTGGCAATGGAAGCTTCCACCTGCCCGTGCAGTTCCAGCATCAGATCCCTGTGGGCTTGCGGGCCGGTCTGGGTCTGTTCTTCAAGGGGATCACCCACTACCTGGGCCGGCAAGAACGATAAAGGGATCGCTACCACCGAGTCCCAGCACCACTTTTTTCAACATGTCACCCGCTTTGGCCGCCACCTTACGGCCGACGGCGGCGCTACCGGTCAAGGTCACCGCCTCGACCTGTTCAGCACCAATCATCAGAATTATGTAATGGCCACGGCGCAATTAAGGGTAAGCTTTTCAAGATGCGAGATCTGAATGCTCAACGTCTATTTGTAGGCGAGCCCTGGAGGCCCGCCATTCACCTTGAATCTAAAATGGGACATTACGGCCCAAATCCTTGTTTTTTTATTTCCTTCAGCGATTGATCGCAGCAGACCTCACCCTTTTCCTCGGCCTCTTTTTTGCTGTACTTGGTATTGCAACTTTCGCAGACAAAAGCGGACTTATCCTGTTGCTCTTTTTCTGCTTCGGAAAAACGATCTTTATAATCTGCACACATAATGAGCTCCTTTTACTGGTTTCTCGCAGCAAAACCCAACAACCTGTCGAACTTCAAGACTAGCAAAGAAATAAGCCCAGTCAACCCCGGATCTGCTTACGCTGTGCATGGATCGTTGGATACAACCGGCTGCCCTTCCAGAAACAGAATCCGCTCGATCAGTTTCTCGGCATGTTTCATTTCGGAAATAGAGCGTTTCTTGATGATTGCCTGCAGGGTTTCGTAGCCCCAATCTTCACACATCTTGGCATGAACGAAGTACTGGTTGATCGCAGCCAGTTCTTCCACCAACCGGGCATTCAGTGATTTCATCAACTTTTCGTTCCCTTTCATTGCATGAACCTCCTTAACAGAAAAATAGTAATGGTCGGGAAAAGTGTAACAGCAACCCGGGCTTTGACAAGGAAGAAAGTCGGAATTTTCCGGACCTAATCAATTGTCCGGAGTTGTAGCACATCATTCATGTTGGGCTCCCAGGATCGGACCAAAGCAACCGCCTGATCCGACCTTGAATCACACTCTTTCAACCGGGTCAGCCCCCTGATGCTTCCATTTCGGTGTTATTGCCCGCAGCTTGCAAGACCACCTTCAGGTGATATATTTCACAAAAGTGTTCACAGGTTTCCAGTGCCGAATCCGCTTTGCATGGCTGGCTTGGTTTTTCTTGCTGTGGTCACCACAAGGGATATTTATGAAAAAAGAACAGTACGTCTGCCTCGTCTGTGGTTTCAATATCATTGGTCTTCATCCTGACACCTGTCCATTTTGTGGAGCACATAAGAAGCGATTTATTACTGCGGAAGAATGCTCGTCTCGGTTCAGGGTGGTTTCCACACCGGTCAACGATAAAGTCGCCAGGCTCAATTCCCAACCGGCCCTCGGTTACGAACATGCCGCTTATCGAATCGAAACCGGCAAAAACACCGTCTGGATCGATTGCCCTTCCTCCTTCGACATCTCATTATTGCCGGTCGAAACCATATTGTTTACCCATCACCACTTCCTCGGCGCATCAAACCTCTACCGCGGGTATTTCCCAGCCAGGGTGGGCATTCACCAGGAAGATTCGCACCATGAGATTTGCCGCCCGTTCAGTTTTGATGACCTTTTCGACCGGGATTTTAACCATCAGGGCATCGAAGCCTTCCATGTTAATGGTCATACACCCGGATTCACGCTTTATATATTCGAAGAAATATTATTCCTCTGCGATTACGTCTTTCTTAAAGGGAACAGCATGAAGCTCAACCCTTTCGGTCCTGCCGATCAAACCATGGCAGGGTATCGCCGCATCCGGGAACTTCTCGCTGGTCGCCGGCTTACTACCGTCTGTGGTTATAACTATGTGATCGAATTTCACGTATGGTGGCGCAGGTTCGTATCCGTTGCTACTTGACCCACCGGGTATCACCGTACCGCTGGATACGTCATCAAATTTAATGCAGGACAAAATCCTTACCACTCTCAGGAATCTGACGGCTATGTGGACAGTCAGGGACGGGAAATTTTGCGGTTTAGAAAAACCGCAGGGTACATGGCCGAGCCTCTGTGATTAATTCTTTATGAACCAGAGAAGGTCAGATAGAAACAACAGCGAACTTCATCATCGGTCAGGGGACGGAGGCAATATAGCCCCGAACGAAGTTAAACTGTTTTTCGATTAAAGCAACGACCCGAGGCAACCATGTAGTCACAGCTGTCTGGTGGAGCATTCTCCAATTCGAGGATTTCATATATCTCCCCAGAGGCCCCTCCGAGAACCGCTAGGATCTCTTCTCTGGGTTGGCCCTCTTCGAAAATGATCAGATTATCGGTAAAATCATGAATCTGAAAGCGTCTGCCGAATTCCGAAGACCATTGATCGTGCCAGCGTATTTTGTCCTTGATCATCAATCCCAACATAGCTTCTCTCCTTACTGGTTTTATGTGCATTCTTAGAACCCAGATACCGCGAAGACCGGTACAGTGTAACTTAAAGTTTACCACAATAAGAAAACTGTCAGAAGTGTGGTGTTTTTATGAAGTGGTATCCCAGGTTTTTTTTTGCGTAGGAAAATAGGTTTTTGGGGGGGAGGAGGCACCCACTTTTCAACTACAGCGTCTCCATATACTAGTACCCTGTAACCCATAATCTATCGCATCTTGCTTGTCTTTTGACGCGTCAACTGCGTTATGACCAACGCTGATTAGCTATGGCTAGGCAGCGTCGGTCATGCCTTGTTGACCCGCCAAAATCCTGCGCAATCGTTGCGACATTCTATGAGTTACAGGGCACTAGTCGCAGGGAAAGGGACATTCCATGCTGTTCCCGAGACGATACCATGGGTTTGCACAAATTAACCCGAGCGGGGCAAGCCCGTGCAACGGGATGCGTGCTAAGAATATCGCCTCCTGCAACATTCAGAAAACATTCATAGCGACCACTGTTCTCAATAAAGAGCTTTGCGCTATAATTAGATGTGAAAATCAAAACATGAGATGAAATCGGCAAGAGGTGATCGTGTTTGCCTGGTGTCTTTTTGTCCATTAAGGAGAGGAGGGTTTAAACAAAAGGAGTTTGAATATGGCTGCCAATCTGACTGAGAAAATCATAGCTGATCATCTTCTTGAAGGTCGCCCGGTTGCCGGTGAAGAGGTGGCCATCCGGATTGACCATACGCTGCTTCAGGACGCCACCGGAACAATGGCCATGCTTGAATTTGAGGCGCTGGGAATCGATCGGGTCAAAGCTGATCTGACGGCCCAGTATGTTGATCACAACCTGCTGCAGACCGATTTTAAAAATGCCGACGACCACAAATATCTGCGTACGGCGTGTGCCCGTTACGGAATTCATTATTCAGAACCGGGTAACGGCATTTCTCACATTGTCCATATGGAACGTTTCGGTCGACCGGGGCTGACCATGTTGGGCGCTGACAGTCACACCCCCGGTGCGGCAGGCGTTTCCATGCTGGCCATCGGAGCCGGCGGGATGGATGTTGCATTGGCAATGGCCGGCTATCCTTATTACTTCTCCTATCCAAAAGTTTTCGGAATTAAACTGATCAATAAGCTTTCTGACTGGGTCAGTGCCAAGGACGTTATTCTGGAATTGCTGCGCCGTTACGATGTCAAAGGGTGCGTTGGCAAAGTCCTTGAATATTACGGGCCGGGAGTTGCCGCCCTGTCAGCCACTGACCGCATGACCATCGGCAATATGGGGACTGAACTTGGCGCGACCTCAAGCATTTTTCCGGCGGATGAGCGAACCCGCCAATGGCTGGCGGCGCAGGGGCGTGCGGACGATTGGAACGAACTGAGCGCCGATCCCGGCTGCAGGTACGATGAGGAAGACGAAATTGATCTGGCGACGGTTGAGCCGTTGATCGCCTGCCCGACCTCGCCGGGAAACATCAAGCGGATCGAGGATGTTGCCGGAACTAAAGTTGACCAGGTAATCGTGGGTTCCAGCGTCAACGGCAGTTACCGTGACCTGATGATCGCTTTCCGTATCATGGAGGGGAAGCACTCGGCCCCGGGTCTTTCTCTGCATGTCAACCCCGGCAGCAGACAGGTTCTGGAAAATCTGGCGCAAAGTGGTGGCGTGATGCCGTTGCTGCTGGCAGGAACCAGGATTCACCAGTCCGGCTGTCTTGGTTGTATCGGTATGGGACAGGCCCCCGGCAGCGGCCAGATCAGCTTACGGACCTTTCCGCGCAACTTCCCCGGTCGATCCGGCACCGAAGGTGATCAGGTGTATCTCTGTTCGCCGGAGACTGCGGCGGTTTCTGCCATTAAAGGAGTTATTACCGATCCACGTGAACTTGCTGCGCAGATGGATTATCCACAGGTTGTTGAACCGGAAAAATATCTCATTGACACCTCGTCGATTGTTTTCCCCAGCCCGGAGATAATGGACACGGAAGTAGCTCGCGGGCCGAACATTAAACCATTTCCACTGCTGAAAGAGCTTCCGGATACCCTGGAGGCAGCTGTTGTTCTGGTGGTTGAGGATAATATCTCTACGGATACGATCATGCCGGCCGGCAGCAAGGTTCTCCCGCTGCGTTCGAATATAGAAGCGATCAGCGAATATGTTTACTACCAGATAGATCCCGGATTTCATGAGCGCTGTCGGAAGCTGGGCAATGCGATAGTTATCGGTGGCGACAATTACGGTCAGGGCTCCAGCCGTGAACATGCCGCTTTGGCTCCCCGTTTTCTTGGAGTCAGGGCAAAAATTGTCAAAAGTTTTGCCCGAATCCACAAAGCTAATCTCTGTAATTTCGGAATTATTCCGCTGACATTCAAAAATTCGCAAGATTACAAGCTCTTCGAGCAGGGAAGCCAGGTGGTTTTAAAAGATATCCGCAAGTTGCTTGCCGATGGGGCTACCGAGATTCCCGTACAGATCGACGACCGTGAAATCATGACTCAGCTTGACGTTTCCGATCGCCAGAGGCAACATCTGCTTGTCGGTGGGATACTGAACTTTGTCAAGCAAAAGATCGAAACTGGATGACGCTTAAAGTTCAAGGCAGATTGAAGAAAGAATCAGCAGGAATGGCAGCTATTCCGCGCTGAGCGGGACAGCTGCCATTCCTAAAAGGCTTTAAACTTTGGTGGATAATCAGTCAAACTGACGGGTCACATCAATCCCAATGGATGACGTCCACCGGGCATACCGTGCAAAATCCAATTGATTCCACTTACTCCTCCCCAAGGGCCACGGGAGCTTAGCCCCTGAGTGGGGAGAAGTTGAGACTAATGACAGAATTTTGCGACCTTGCTGAAAAAAGCTGCATGCCTTGCAAACGCGGCGTACCGCCCTTAGCGGGAAACGAATTGGTTGTCCTGGCAGAGCAGCTATCGTCAGGATGGTCGGTTGAAAGCGGACATCATTTGATTTGCACTTACACCTTCAAAAACTTCAAACAGGCTTTGGCCTTTACCAATGCCATTGGAAGAATCGCCGAGCAGGAAAAGCACCACCCGGAAATCACTTTGACATGGGCATTGTAACCGCGCGTATCTGGACGCACAAGATTGACGGGCCGATAGATAGTGAATTTGTTCTCGCGGCCAAAATCAGAGCACTGGAAAAACTAGCATAGCAGTTTCATGCGGTCCTTTTAACATTTCTTCGCCGCAAAAGAATGCCGAGAACAAACCGCTACTCTCAGATTCCGGACTTATGAGGGCATCCATTAAACTGGGATCTCGAGCCGTCACCTAAGGTATGGCAATGCAGAAATTGCAGGAAGATGTCGTTGGCCATCGAATACATCATTAAGGGTACGAATCATGCCAGACTGTTCAACCAGGAAAATCCGGCCACTTCCGTCATCTGCATGGGTGATGGTGGTGGGAGTGGCAATATCTAAGGCAACCGGGGTAAAGGTCAGGGATAGTTCCTCCTCCGCCGGGGGGCCGATCACAATGCTGCCATTGCCGCCGCAAGCGGCAATGGCAAAGAGAGAGAGACAGCCATGACCATGATCTTAAGCTGTGAAAGATGCATTTCGTCCTCCTTGTTGTGACAGTTGCTCCGCTCGATGCTCTTTGAATTAAAAAACGGGTCGAGGGGGCAATCTGAATGGATGACTTAATGACTTTTACCGCTGCTACTGATATAGCACATAAGCGGGTTTTGTCATGGCAGCATGATTCCCACGATAGGGCAAACAGAACAGGGAACATGCCCTTTCTCACCAACCCTCATAATTCAACAGGAGCTCGCAAAGGATCTGGGTACACTCGTGGTCCAGATTGTAAGTCAGGCCACAGATTGACTTGATGCAGTCGATACGATCCACCAGTTCTTCACCCCAGGCAGGATCATAAAAGCTCACCATCGCCGCTATGAACTGCTCAGCACCGCCACTTTCCCTGGCAAACACGGCCTCGACCGCTTGCGGCAGTGGTTGTAGCTCATTCTTGTCCTTAGCTGTAGCGAGGGTTCCAGGGCCGAACAGTTCGGGGCCGAGATAAGCGACGCCACGTTTCCATGCGTCCAAAAAATGGGCACTTTTTTGTTCCGTCTGCTCCATGACATTCAACACATTGTCCTTGCGCATAGCTCTCCCCAAGAGTCTCTCAAGTAACTTCTGATTTACAAATATAGTATATCACCACCATAAACACACCAAAACCCCGCTTGACGATCTAGGCGGGATTTTCCGGTAATGCAGGATTTGTAGGATAGTACTTTTGCAACCGAATACGCCAACAAGAATTAATGCAGTACAAAATCTAAACCCGTGGAGCATGAAATGATCGACAAGGATATTGTTGGAGTGACTCATAAATTTCATGATGAAGCATATGCTGAGGGCTGGGCAAGCAAGTTTCGCATTAGTCCAGAGCGATTACAATCATTTGAAAAGATCGGTGATTTAGTCACTGAAGTAGCTGGGATAAATGGAAAAGTTCTAGAACTCGGTACGGGACCAGGTTATTT
>JBHEOR010000136.1:0-7449 GCA_046260685.1 Desulfopila sp. | reverse complement strand
CAAATGAATGCCCCGCCGCTCCCTTACTCACCGTTTTCACGCCATCTCGACGCAACAGTTCATTGTCTTTAGCAAATGGATAATGCAATGAACTTTGATGTGCGCCGAGATCAACACTCCAAGGGCCGGTGCTTATTTTGTCGAGTTTGACGGGAAGAGTGAATGTTCGGTATTTGAGAGGTGCATCGACTATATGGCCGGTTCCATGATATGTGAATGATTTCGGTTCATGAAATGTCATGCTTTTGTCATCGAAGTCGATCTCTACCACAAATCTCGACAAGAAATCATAGCCCAGAATTCCAAAGACTTGCGGTTCATAACTGTTTTCTTTCAAACCTTCGAGTGTGTATACTCTCTGGTGTTGTAATCGAATATCTGCTAGCCGATATTCGGGTATTGCGGCAAAGCCCAGATTGAATAATCCGCCAAAGCCGTGTCCTCTGATTCCTCCTTTCTCGAGAAGGCCGAGGTCGTTCGCATAGGCTTTATCAATAACCGACATCGAGGAGCCGCTGTCGACCAGCCACTTTTGCGTATCATCTTTTATTGTTACAGGCAGATAGATGAGGTTGCCTTTAATCACGAAGGAGACTGATGTGGAATTTTGTCCTCTGGGAAAAGAGTAATCTTTTTTTGAAGCGGGGACGCTAAAAGCCTCCGGGGGAGATTTTGTATTGATTGTGTAGTGCGTAATTCGTGTTTCTTCAATTTTCCCTATGGGATGATATGTTGTAACCGTGTGGAAAGGCATGATGATCCCATCAACGACCCGGAAGTCATCATATACGGAAACAGTTTTGAGATCGGGTGTTGTAAATGCCGATTTCACCATGAAAAAGCTGTCTGTGTCGAAATAATACTGGAGGCGGTCACTGTTTATGGTGTTGGTGAGAGTCAGCAGGTAGCATTCTCGTTGGCCCACAGAGGTTTGTTTAACATATTGGAGCGAAAAATAGGGTGATGTCGGGTTGAGATGTTCAAACTCTTCCAGCAGTTTTTGTACCTGCCGCCTTTTAATGGTTTGCCGATCTCGGTGGATGAGTACACGGCCATTGGTATCAAGGAGCCAGGATTGTTCTCCTGAATCTCCTTCGACATATTTGATTACAGAAAAATCGACCTCTTTCCGGTAACGTAAGGGTTTTTCTTGCCATGTTTGAAACCTTCCCTGCAAATCGTCGTAGAGAATCGTTCCTGTGCTGTGACGCGTTTTTACGGAACGTAATTTTTCAAGACCTCCGATGGCGTCAATATGTTGATCAAGTATATCGTAGGGGTTGACGGCAAAGGCAATGTTGAAGGGAAAGAGGCAGAAAACAACGGATAAAGCCAGAAATACGAAAGCACCGGTAACTGTCCGAGAGCGGTCGGGTATTGATTGTTGTGTATCCATTTCGGGACAGAGGGGGAGTCGGCGGGGATTATATCAAGACGGAACCCTTTAAGAAGGAGTTCCGCCGATGTATTGCTCCATATGTTGCCATACAAGAGCTGGTCTGGCTGAAAGTCCAGCTGTTAGTGCCAGATGACGTCTCTTTCCAGATCGATTGTTGTGCCGTTTTGCTCATTGTGGGCATTGTGGGCATTGTGGCCATTCTTGTTACTACTTTTACTTGTGTTGATGGCACACACGTATTTGCTGCCATCTTTGACCTTGACGAGTATAAAGGCTTCTTGGTTGCCTCTCATGGGTGATCTCCTTGTCGTGTCGAACCTTGGAATGTTTATAGAGCCAGGAGCATAATTTCGATGTTACGTTGGAACGTTAGTACGACCACTCCCCCCCCATGAGCCGGTCCGTCTCTCAGCTTTCGAAGCCCTCCTGTTCGTCGTGTATTTCACCTGCACAACAGCCTCACAGGAACCTGTAGTTATACGCTGCCATTTACGTTCGAAGAAAATAGGAATGAATGTCATACATGTAAAGGGGGCAGTGATGCGAAAATTACGGTGCGAAAATTTCAATTGAAATTTTTCTAAGGAACAAAACTCGGGTCGATGAGCTGAGCTTTGTTGGTAAATACAATAGAAATTGGTAGAGGGCGATTGTAAATACACGGAATATGCAATATGATGGCGTCCTAAAGAGTTTAAGTGTTTATTCCTAAATTCTGTACCTGGAATATGACAACAAAAGGTAACTGTTGTCACAAAAAAATATTTTTCCGTGATGAACCAGATACTCAAGAGGAACACATGACAGATCTTATCCAGCGGACGCAGTCCGCCTATACCTATCCGCTTTTGGTGAAGTCCCTTTTTCAGACTCCCCTGGTGGATACTCCCGACCAGGAGATTGTTTATCGTGGTGAGCGACGTTTTACCTACAGGGAATTCAGAAAGCGCGTTCGCCGCCTGGCCAATGCCCTGATTGATCTCGGCGTAAAGCATGGCGATACCGTGGCGGTAATGGACTGGGACAGCCACAGGTATCTCGAGTGTTTTTTTGCTGTTCCCATGATCGGAGCGGTCCTGCACACCGTCAATGTCAAACTGTCGCCGGAGCAGATTCTCTATACCATCAGCCACGCAGAAGATGATTATATTCTGGTGCACACGGAGTTTCTGCCGCTTATCGAGCAGGTCAGAGGTCGCATAGATACGGTCAAGGGTTATGTGGCACTGCAGGATGGGGACGAAGCCGCCACGACCACGGTACCGCTCATCGGCGAATATGAGGCGCTTCTAGGTGCGGCCCGGGATTCCTTTGTTTTTGAGGACCTTGATGAAAATACCCGGGCGACAACCTTTTATACAACCGGCACCACGGGGATGCCCAAGGGTGTCTATTTCAGCCACAGGCAGCTGGTGCTGCATACCCTGGGAACCCTTGCGGCGCTCAGTGTTGCAGAAAAACAGGGCAGGTTTCATAAAAACGATGTCTATATGCCTATTACGCCCATGTTTCATGTGCATGCCTGGGGGTTTCCCTATATTGCCACCTTTGCCGGCGTCAAGCAGGTGTATCCGGGCAAATATGCGCCGGCGCATCTTCTTCAGCTCATAGAAACCGAGGGGGTAACCTTCAGCCATTGCGTTCCGACCATTTTACATATGCTGATGGCCGATCCCGGCTTTGCCGCCCAGGATCTGACAAACTGGAAAGTGGTTGTCGGCGGTGCTGCAATGCCCAAAGCAATGTGTCGCCAGCTTCTGCGCAAAGGGGCGGATGTTTTTACGGGGTACGGCATGTCGGAAACATGCCCTGTGCTTACCATAGCGCAGGTTGATGCAAAAAATCTGAGTGAGGATGAAGAGGTCGACCTTCGTTGTAAAACCGGCAGACCACTGCCGCTGGTTGATATTCGATTGGTTGACGAAGAAATGGAGGATATCGAGCAAGACGCCGGGGCGGTCGGGGAGCTGGTGGTACGGGCTCCGTGGCTGACGCAGGCCTACCTTAAGGATAAACGCAATTCCGAAGTATTGTGGAAGGGTGGTTTCTTGCATACCGGTGATGTTGCGTGCGTCGATGGGGCCGGTTATTATACTATTACCGACAGGATCAAGGATGTGATTAAGGTTGGCGGAGAGTGGCTATCCTCCCTCGAACTCGAGGATGTTATTGTCGCTCATGAGGCGGTCAGTGAGGTGGCGGTCATCGGCTGTCCCGATGACAAGTGGGGCGAGCGTCCTCTTGCCCTGATTGTAGCCAAAGCGGAGCTTGCCGAAAAAGAAGTCGTCAAACATGTCCAGGGCTTTCTCGACAAAGGTCTGCTGTCCAAGCAGGCCCTGCTCATCAAGGTGCGTTTCGTTGAAGTCATTGACAAGACCAGTGTTGGAAAGATAAACAAAAGAGTGCTTCGGGAAAAATATCTGGACGCACTAAAAAGATAGAGACGGATAGAAGCGGATAGAAGCATATGGCACAAAAAAGTTTACATACCAGGCCGTCAAGGCAGCCGGATAAGGCCACGCAGTTGATGATACAGTTGGCGCGTTTGGTCGCTCTGTTTGGTTGTATCATCACCCTGGTGCAGTCCGTTCTGCTGTTCAGAGAACGTGAAGGTATATGTTTTAACAGCGGTTGTGAGGTGGTCGACAGCCTCACCACGGTACCGCCGCTTTTTATCAATTTGGCCGGATTTCTGTTTTTTTTGGTGGTCTTCCTGGGGTTGTGGGTGGCCAGAAATGATCACCGGGGTCTCAATTATGTCAAGGCTCTGCTGCTCGCCTCCCTGGCCGCTGAAGGGGTGCTGTTTTCTTTTCAGCATTTTGTCGCCCAGACATTTTGCTCCTACTGCCTGCTTGTCCTCGGTGTTGTTGTCCTGCTCAACCTGTTTACCGGTATTCGTCAGACAATAACCGGCGCAATGGTCTTTGCCGCCGTGCTCGTGGGGTTCAGTGCGCTGCAGTTTTCGCCGGCGGGAGGGGATCCGCTGGCCCGTCTTGACAGCGGCACCTTTGCCGTTCTTCAGACAGATGAGAGAGAGAGTTCCATGGCAGATGAAAAAGATGGCGAGCGACGCTATTTCTTCTTTTCCTCTACCTGTCAATACTGCGAGGAGGTTCTTGATACAATAGAGGGTGGCAGCCAGTGTGATCTGCGTTTTAATCCCATAGATACAATTACCGACTTTACGGTGTCCGACGCGGTGAGACAAACCTATGATGCAGGGGTTAACCGTGCCTTTCTTCGATCACTGGGACTCAAAAAGATTCCCGTTCTCCTGGTTTCCCGCCAGTCAGGCTTTCTGGTTATCCGTGGGGCAGAGGGGATTCAAGAGTATCTTGGGCAGCATTGCGGAGTTGGCGGCAGCCCCCCCGAGGCCATCGGTCAGAACCCTGTGGAGGGGCAGAGCTATACTTCCCGGTCGTCCACTTTTGATTTCCTGCAATCTGCGGAGGAGGCCTGTTCGGTGGGCCTTGATTGCGAGGAGGACAGTATCGTCGAATAACAAGTTGAGGTTTCAAGAAAAATATACACAGCCACGTGATCCGTGTTTATGAGCGAATTCCAGAAAAAAATAGTGGACGAGGCATTGGCTGCCGGCGCCACAGGCGCCCGTTTTTTCGATCCGCGCCGGCTGGTTGTCGAGGAACGGCTGGCCGGTTACTGTCGTGAACCGAGGTGTCCGAACCACGGTCTTTCGCCAAGCTGTCCGCCTCATGTCCAGGGGCCTGCAGCCATGCGGCAATGGCGCGATGCGGCGGAGCATGGACTGGCCATTACAATCGATGCGCCGATTGATGTGCTGCATTCCTCCCAGCGTTTTGAGATCATGTTCCTGCTGCATGAAATCGTTGCTGCTGCCGAGCGCCAGGCCATTGCGGCCGGCTATTCCGGGGCACGAGGTTTTGCCGGGGGCTCCTGCAAAAAAACCTTCTGTGACGATTATCCGGAATGTGCCCGTCTTGCCGGGCAGACTTGTCGCAATCCGCAAAGCGCCAGGCCGTCCATGTCCGGTTTTGGCGTCGATGTCGCTGCAATGATGGAGGTCGCCGGCTGGCCGAAGACCACGGTTGATGAGGCAGTGGAGCAGGGTGCTTCCATGAGCTGGGTTGCCGGATTGGTGCTGTTGTGCCGATACAAAGCAACGAAGATCTGAGGAGGGAAATGCCGCTGTGGAAGATGCATTGCTCTATAAAAAGGTTCTCAACGCCATGTCGGCCCAGGTAGCCAAGGCTGACACCCCAGGAAATTGAAATTGCCGAAATCCTCTTTCTCTCCGTTGCCGGTGTCGATTTTCCCCGTAAAAACATGCGCCGCAAATTCGGTCTTACCCATACCAACCGCAATCTACGTTCTTTTCTGTTGTCATTACAGTAGGGTTGAGCTATTCTTTCTCGCCGAGATAACGTTCGGCGTCCATTGCCGCCATGCAGCCTGTGCCGGCAGCGGTCACCGCCTGGCGATAGATGTGGTCCTGGACATCGCCCGAGGCAAAGACCCCGGCGATATTGGTGCGAGTACTCTTCCCCTCGGTGAGGATATAGCCATCCTCGTTGGTGGCGACATATTTGCTGAAGGGAAAAGAGTTGGGGGTATGGCCGATGCCAAGAAAAAAACCGTCGATTTTGATGCGCTCTTCTTCTTCTCCCTCTTCTCCCACGTTTTTAATGAGCACTGCTTCCTGCAGTACTCTGTCGCCCAGCAGCTCTTGAGTGTTGCGTTTAAACAGCACTTCGATCTTCTGGTTTCTGGCGACCCTGTCTTTCATGACCTGTGATGCACGAAGGTGATCCTTGCGCACGATAAGGTAGACTTTGCGACACAGCGAAGCCAGATAAAGCGCCTCTTCCGCTGCTGTATCACCGCCGCCGACCACGGCAACATCAAGACCTTTATAGAAAAAACCGTCGCAGGTTGCACAGGCCGAGACGCCGCCCGCCTTGAATTTTTCTTCGGATTCAAGGCCCAGGTATTTTGCCGTGGCACCGGTGCAAATAATAACCGTTTCAGCTTCGATGAGTTTTTCATCGTCAACCAGAACTCTGTGTACATCGCCGGAGAAATCAACATCGGTGACGATGCCGTAACGCACGTCGGTGCCGAACCGTTCTGCCTGTTTCTGCGTATCCTCCATCATCTGAGGGCCGGTGACGCCCTCCGGGTAGCCTGGGAAATTTTCGACCTCCGTCGTTGTGGTCAGCTGTCCCCCGGGCTGGATGCCCTGGTAGAGCATTGGATACAGGTTGGCGCGTGCCGCATAAATTGCGGCGGTGAATCCCGCTGGTCCAGACCCGACGATGAGGCATCGGACTTTTTCTCCATCAGTGAGTTGATCGAGTTTGCTCTTTGTGTCTGTTTGGTTCTGTGTACTCATGTCTGTGCAGTGTCCTTTTGTGTGGTGATGGCGCAGCAGTGATTGGGCGGGCCGCGCTATTGACAAAAAAGCGGAGTGTTGACTTGTCTGGATCGGTCATATGAACGAAAATATCCTATCATAATACACCATGAGGATTTAGCAATAAAGATGACATGAGGAAAGTGAAAACCAAGCAATGAAAAAAGCCCAGGATAAATTCTGTTTGCTGATCCAGGTTGAGCTTGCCCTCTGCCTGGAGTCGCCCTATGGCCTGGAGAAAAAGGCTGGTAATTGCGCTACTCCATATTCCATGCCCTGCTTTTTTTCGGCAAAGCATCGCGCCTCGAGGCGGAGAACCTCAAGTATGCCGAGGAGTTTTTTCGGGAAAAGAACATTCCCTGCGAAACCCATCAAAGCGCGGGGCATGACGCCGGGAGAGGATATGGTTCAATATGCCAAGGAGAATAATGTGGATCAGATTTTTGTAGGGATTGAAAAAAAATCACGAACGCAGAAGATGATTTTGAGGTCCAATGCCCAGTATGTTATTCTTAAAGCACCCTGTCCGGTTGTAAGTGTTAATTCTGTATAGGTTGATCGGCGTATGGTATTCAAGCCGCTCCTGGGCAATGATGCCGCTGACGAGCAAAATCGAAAGCTGATTATTAACAAAGCTCAGCTAATCGAGATCCAGGAG
>JBHEOR010000135.1:0-7456 GCA_046260685.1 Desulfopila sp. | reverse complement strand
ACATGGATCAGATTGATCTTGAGGCTATCGGCGTTTCTCCGCTCGATGAACATAATGCCAAACTCCTGGATAATGTCCATCCCAAAAGATGGCTGGATCCTGAACCTAAATCCTACAATCTGGTGGTGATCGGCGCGGGAGCAGGCGGCCTGGTGTCGGCGGCCGGAGCGGCCGGGGTTGGAGCCCGCGTGGCACTTATTGAGGCCCATCTTCTAGGAGGTGATTGCCTCAATGTCGGCTGCATCCCGTCAAAGGCCCTGTTGCGCTGTGGCAGGGCGGCTGCCGAAGTGCGTGATGCCGGCCGGTTTGGAATAAAAATCGATGGGAAAATTACCGTTGACTTCGGGTATGTGATGGAGCGGATGCGCCGTTTGCGGGCACAGATCTCGCCGGTGGATTCGGCAAAGAGATATTCAGGGCAGCTTGGTGTCGATCTCTTCATGGGCAAAGCTGTTTTTACCGGTAATAACAGTGTAAAGGTAAACGGAAAAACCCTCTCTTTTGCCAAAGCGGTAATAGCCACCGGCGGGACCGCAGCCATTCCTAATATTCCCGGCCTGGTCGATGCTCCTTATCTCACCAACAGCACGATCTTTAATCTGACCGAACTACCGCAACGTTTTGGTGTTATCGGCGCAGGCCCCATAGGATTAGAGTTGGCCCAGGCATTTCAACGATTTGGATCGAAGGTGACGGTTTTCTCGCGCAGCGAGCAGATCATGCCGAAGGAAGATCCGGAAGCTGTTGAAATAGTAAAAGAGTCAATGATCAAAGATGGTGTCACCTTTGCTCTTAATTCCAGCTACAAGCGTGTCGAAGGCCAGGGTGATGGACCAGTGCGCGTCATCCTGGAAAAAGACGGCGCTGAAAGAATTTTTGAATTTGACGCCCTGCTGATCGCCACCGGCCGAAAACCGTCAGTCACCGGCTTGGGGTTGGAACATGCCGGTGTTGAATTCGATACCAGGTTGGGTGTGGTGGTAAACGATAAACTTCAAACGACCAATCCCGATATCTATGCCGCGGGAGATGTCGCGAGTAAATATCAGTTCACCCATATGGCTGATTTCATGGCCCGTTTGGTTATAAAGAACGCCCTGTTCTTCGGTCGTGACAAGGTTTCCGATCTGCTGATCCCCTGGGCCACCTACACCGATCCGGAAGTTGCCCATGTCGGTCTCTACGAAAAAGATCTCAACGAACGCAATATCCCATTTATTACCTTTAAAAGAGAATTCAGCGAGGTAGACAGAGGCATTGTCGATGGAACCACTTCCGGCTATGTCAAAATTCATGTGGAGAAGGGTAAGGATCGTATCCTGGGGGCAACCATCGTCGGCAGCCATGCAGGCGACATGATCAGCGAAATCACTGTGGCCATGCAGGCGGGAATGGGCCTTGGCAAACTCGCGGGGGTCATCCATCCCTATCCGACAACCGCCGAAGCGATCCGGCAATGCGGAGACGCCTATAACCGTGAACGTCTTACCCCGACTGTTAAGAGTATTTTCCATAAACTGATGGCCTTGCGACGGTAATTTTCCAGCGCAAAGAAAGATCCGACAGCAGAGAGGCAACACCATGCAAAAGACCGCAGAGCATAAGCGACTCCAGGATCACTTGGATCGAAAAGAAAACTGGAAAAAATGGGGCCCTTATTTAAGCGAACGCTCCTGGGGAACTGTGCGGGAGGATTACAGCCCCTTGGGCGATGCCTGGGAGTATTTTCCGCACGAACACGCTCGCAGCCGGGTCTATCGCTGGGGAGATGACGGCATTGCCGGTATCTCCGATCGTTACCAGTACATCTGCTTTTCGCTTTCGCTGTGGAATCACAACGATCCGATTCTTAAAGAACGCCTCTTCGGCCTGACCGGTTCTGAAGGCAACCATGGGGAGGATGTCAAGGAGTATTCCTTTTATCTGGACGCCACGCCGACGCACAGCTATTTAAAAATGCTCTATAAATATCCCCTGGCCGCCTTCCCATATGCTGAGCTGGTGGCGGAAAACGGCCGTCGGGGATATGACGATCCCGAGTATGAATTGTCCGATACGGGTGTTTTCGACGACAACCGCTACTTCGATGTCTTTGTGGAATACGCCAAGGCGGGTACCGACGATATCCTGATCAAGATAACCGCCCATAATCGCGGACCCGAAGCGGCCTTGCTGGATTTGCTGCCGACTGTCTGGTTCCGAAATACATGGAGTTTTGGTTATGACACCGGTCCCATGGGCGATGTGCCGGGTCGCCCGGTATTGAGGAAGCTCGACGGTGTAAGCGATCACTCCACCGTACTTCTTTCTCACCCGGCTGCCGGCGGCTATTATCTCTATGCCGACAAGATGGATAGCCACCCTCAGCTGCTGTTTACCGACAATGAGACCAATACTCAAGTGCTTTTCGGCCGTCCTAATGCTTCTGTTAAAGGGAGTAACTATGTGAAGGATGCCTTCCATCGCCATGTAGTCAATAGTGAGCCGGATGTTATCAATCCGGCGGGCGAAGGCACAAAAGCCGCCGCCTGGTATAGCAGCCTCATTCCTTCCCAAGGGTCGTGCACGTTGAGGCTGCGGCTTACTGCCACCGCATTGGATAAGCCCTTTGACGATTTCGCCTTACAGTTTAACCGGCGCGTGGCCGAGGCCGATGAATTTTATGCAGCGATCCAACCCGATGTCGGTCTCGAGCAGCGAGCAATACAACGGCAGGCCTTGGCAGGAATGATCTGGTCCAAGCAGTTTTTTTATTACAATGTTGAGCAATGGCTCCATGGTGACCCAGGGCAGACTGATTTGCCGGCATCACGGGCGAACGGAAGGAACCACGAGTGGGAACATCTGAACAATTTCGATATTATATCCATGCCGGATAAATGGGAATATCCCTGGTATGCAGTCTGGGATCTGGCATTCCATGCCATCCCACTGGCCTTGGTCGATGCAGATTTTGCCAAACGCCAGCTCAATCTGATGGCCCGTGAATGGTACATGCATCCAAACGGCGCACTGCCGGCCTATGAGTGGCATTTTGGCGACGTCAATCCACCGGTGCATGCCTGGGGAGCCTGGCGTGTCTATAAAATCGATGCTAAACAGCAGGGCGTAGCCGATACGCATTTTCTGGAAGCGATATTTCACAAGCTGTTGATGAATTTCACCTGGTGGGTAAATAAAAAAGACAGAGACGGCCGCAATGTCTTTCAGGGTGGATTTCTCGGGCTGGATAACATCAGTGTGTTTGACCGCAGCACTCCCTTGCCGACTGGCGGCCACATCGATCAATCCGATGGAACGGCCTGGATGGGTTTCTACAGTCTGATTCTTCTCAAAATTTCTCTTGAACTGGCCAAAAACGATCCCGTCTATCAAGATACAGCCAGTAAATTTTTTGAACATTTCCTGCGCATCGCCCAGGCCATGACCGGTGACCACCGAGGAGGGGTAAGTCTTTGGAATGAAGAAGACGGTTTTTTTTACGACACCCTGCACATGCCGGATGGCAATATTATCCCTCTTAAAGTTCGATCATTGGTGGGGTTAATGCCGCTTCTGGCTATTGAAACAATAGAACACGATCTCATCGAAAGCCTGCCAAATTTTAAACGGAGAATGAACTGGTTTTTCGAAAACAGGGTCTATCTGCGAGACCAGGGCAATGTCGCCTGCGTTAAATCGCCAGGAAAAAAATCACGGCGGTTGCTTTCGATCATCAACCGTGAACGGTTAGTGAGAGTATTGAAGATCATGTTGGACGAAAAGGAATTTCTGTCTCCTTATGGCATCCGATCTCTTTCAAAATTGCATCTCGATCAACCTTATACCTTCTGGGTAGCCGGTCAGGCCCATACCATCGACTACCAGCCGGCCGAATCACGCAGCGGCCTGTTTGGCGGTAATTCCAACTGGCGTGGCCCCATCTGGTTCCCCATAAACTATCTGCTGATCGAATCCCTGCAGAAGTATCACCATTTTTATGGAGATTCCCTGAAAGTTGAGTGCCCCACTGGTTCGGGCCAGATGATGAATCTCAGCGAGGTGGCAACCGAACTGTCTCGTCGCCTGCTGAAATTATTTCTGCGTGATGATAAAGGTGAGCGGCCGATTTACGGAGGAAATCGGCTTTTCCAGGATAACCCCGGCTTTCGGGACTATATTTTGTTTAACGAATATTTTCATGGGGACAACGGTGCCGGATTGGGAGCAAGCCATCAGACCGGCTGGACAGGGCTCATTGCAAAAGTGATACTGCAATCAGGCGGGCAGAAGGATCAAAAATAACAAGGAGGCAACACTATGAGTATGGAAATCTTGCCGAATGTTGAAATGCCGCATTGTCAGGCGATACAACTGCTCAAGGGTCAAAAAGCGTTGGTTACCGGCGGAAGTTCGGGTATCGGTAAAGCTGTAGCAATTGAACTGGCTAAGGCCGGGGCCGATGTGGTGGTTAATTATGCGCGTGGAGAAGACAAGGCAAAGGAAGTGGTCGTTCTGATTGAAAAGAACGGTGGGCGTGCCTATACTCATCGGGCAGATGTCTCCCGGGAAGATGAGGTTATGGCGATGTTCAGCAAGATGAAAGCCGAGCTTGGGACAATCGACATCCTGATCAATAACGCCGGTCTGCAACAGGATGCTCCGCTTACGGAGATGACCTTGGACCAGTGGAATATGGTCATAAACGTCAACCTTACCGGTCAATTTCTTTGTGCCCGCGAGGCGGTGCGCGAGTTCAAGCGCCGCGGGGTGATACCGGGAATCTCTTGTGCAGCCGGCAAGATCATCTGTATGAGTTCGGTCCATGAAACTATTCCTTGGGCCGGTCATGTGAACTATGCCGCCAGTAAGGGCGGTGTCATGCTTATGATGAAATCAATCGCCCAGGAGGTGGCACCGTATCGAATCCGGGTCAACAGCATTGCCCCAGGTGCCATTCGTACTCCGATCAACACAGCTGCCTGGCAGACCCCGGAGGCCTACGAAGCCCTGATGGAACTCGTGCCTTATAAGCGTATCGGCGAGCCTGAGGATATCGGCAGGGCCGCGGTGTGGCTGGCATCCGACCAAGCGGATTATATCAATGGTATAAGCTTGTTTGTCGACGGCGGCATGACCTTGTACCCGGGTTTTGCTGTCGGTGGGTAGGTAAAAGGTTATGTGGACAATTTGCTGTCCGGTGAATGGTTATAAGGATCTCAATTGATGCTTGGGCGATTGTTTTATGTCTTTACCGGCGTACATTCTTTCTTGATTGGTCTGTTTCCTTTTTACATACCGGTTTATCTCTATACCATCGGGTTGACTCTGAGTGAGATCTGCCTATTCATTGCAGCAACCGGAATCGGTTATTGTCTGACGCTCTTTTTTTGGGACCGCATATGCAGAAAGATCTTTTTTTCCACTCTGATCGTGTGGTCATTTTTTAGTGAATACCTTCTTCTGTCATTTTTTTTCATTGAAACTGAATCGTTATTAGTTGTTTTGGCCGGGCTCGTTAATGGAATTTTTAACTGCAGTTTTTGGACTATACAGAGACTGCTCTTCGTCAAATCGATCAGTCAGGAAAATTCCGGCAGAAATTTCGGGAACTCGCAGCTTTTTGTACTTGTTGTGCTCAAGGTCGGGATTCTTTTGGGCGGATACTTCCTTGAACATTGGGGATTTTGGATCCTCTACCTGTTTTCCGGTGCAATAGTTTTGCTCTCTGTCACGTATTTTTCCAGTCGAGGCATGGCGGCGCACACCACTGAAGCGATCCAGCGGAGTCAACCGCTACGGATCTCAGCAGTCTTTCGGTTCAAAGACATGTTCCATTCCCGGTGGGTATTTATAATCGATGGGGTGTTTCTTTACCTGGAGAGTTACTTCTGGGTTATTTCCCTCTTTATTATCGTCCGTGAAAGCTTTCTCAAACTAAGCCTGGTCGTCATCATGCTGGCAGTAATTTTTGGTGTTATCTTCCTCTTCTTTAAAAACAGCATCGACAGGTTGCCGAGACAGAAGGTGTATATCGCAGCGGTTACACTCTATGCCTTTTCCTGGTGGATGAGGGGTTTTCTCAATGAAAATATTGCTCCAGTAAACATGCTGTGGCTACTAACACTCATCGCCTCATGTACGTCCGTGTTCAGATTAAGTTTCAATAAACGATTTTTTGATAATGCAAAACTGACTATCGCTCACGAATACATTTTTATGAAAAGCTATATTTCCCAGTTTTTTATTGGAGTGTTTTTCGTGGTCATGGCGTGTGGTTTCAGTATTCCCGGATCGGTCGCCGATCAACTTTCCGGATTATATCATTTTGCTGCGATTACATCGTTTTTTTATCTGGTATATCGAACGAGAGATACTCCTCGATCAAATGAGGTGGAGATAAATTCCAGATGATCTATATCTATGGTTGCCAGATCGAACCTAAGCCAATTTGGCATAGACCTCGACTTGACATGTCAGACAGTATCAAAGCAAGAAGACCTACAGGAAATCCTAACAGTCAAAATGCAATCTCAGATTAGAGCTTATCCATGAACACATGTACCTCAGTCGTGAGAAGGCACAGATGAGCTTCTTCCTGATCTGCTTATCAGTGCTCATACCTAAAAAAATTGCCAGCAAAGGAGCATTCTGGTACGTTCAAAATTCCAATTTGTTCCCAGAACACGAGCTGCAAATGGAGCACCAAATATTATTGATGCTTTCATAGAATTTTGCTCTCCTTGTAGCATTCCCAATTATCAGAAAACCGTGTCGCTTATTATCCTGTGCTTCATTAGGGTATACCTTATCGAGGCGTTAATTCTGAGACACTTTTCCGCCTCATTTACATTGATATTTTCTATTTGAGACGATATTCTGTCACGGTCTAAGCCCTAATGATACAAATGGAGCTAATATGACACTTTACGGATATGCTCGCGTTTCCACTACCGAACAAGATCCAACAATCCAAGAGCAGGCGCTACGTGCTGCCGGTTGCAGTGTAGTACGATCAGAATGGAAGCATGACGTTACTGGGGATTGTTGAATAAATGGTTCGCCACGTCGAAGTAAATCTTGACAATCCTTCTCATGGAATAAATGCGGGGTATAGTCGAGGATATGAAGGAAAATCGAGGTTCGGCAATGGCAGGTTGAGTCGACGCCCCTGTTACAGGACGGAATCCTGCATCGTCTATAGCCGCTTTTAAGGAGAGCGTAAAGCTTCATAAAAAGTCAAAGAAAAATGAGATGGATGTTCTTTATTGCTCCTGGGTCGCCAGCAACTCTTCAGCCTGGCGATGAGGATCAGGGTGTTCAGATTTTAGATCGAAGTCACCACGAATCGTTTTAAGAACATTGCGTTCCTGTTCGATTTCCTTACGGGTTCTAAACCCCATGCGACGCAGAATTGGCAATGGCGGACACCAGCCCTGTAAGGCGTGTTGAGCGAGGAACGCAGTCACGCCTATAC
>JBHEOR010000134.1:0-7516 GCA_046260685.1 Desulfopila sp. | reverse complement strand
CATCACAGATTCACCAGATATTAATGAATCTGTGTACCAATGCGTATCATGCCATGGAGGAAAATGGTGGCACCCTGACTATTGAATTTCGTCCGGCCCGGCGTCTCCCGGCCGGCCTTGACGAAAAGGTACTGCAAACCGGCGGACGATTTCTCGAGTTAATCGTCAGCGATACCGGCGTGGGCATTGCCGGCGATATTATCGATCAGATCTTCGATCCTTTTTTTACCACCAAGGCCAAAGGGAAGGGAACGGGGATGGGGTTGTCCATCGCCTATGGCATCGTCAAGAAATACAAGGGCACGATAACTGCCGAAAGTGTTGTCGGCAGCGGTACCGCCTTTCATATCTATTTGCCGGAAAGTATTCGGGAAGTGGTTGAATGTGCTGCTGCCGAAGAGTTTGTCGCGGTTGGCAAAGAGCGCATCCTGCTCATCGATGATGAACAATTGCTCCTTGAAATGAGCAAGAATATGCTTGAACGCCTTGGCTACACCGTCGATGCTCAGACCGACAGCCGGGCGGCACTGGCGGTTTTTTCCGCCTCGCCGGGTGATTTTGATCTAGTCATAACCGACCAGACGATGCCCGACCTGACCGGTCTTGATCTGGCCGAGGCCATGCTGCGGATACGGCCATCACTGCCGATTATCCTGTGCACCGGCTATAGCTCCCGCGTCAATGAAGAAATTGCTAAAAAACATGGCATCCGCAGCTTTCTCTATAAACCTATCGTCAAAGGCAATATCGTTCGGCTTATGCGAGACATTTTTGCCGACAGCTGATAGGTCCATGTGTCTGCCCATCCTGATTGCTTTCTTGCATGGGAGGTGAAAAGACCTCCCAAGCGCCATTCACTGTTTCCTCGAGCAAAAACGAAAATCTGCTGTAATGCATAAGGGATATAATGCACCCTGCCGGTAACCGGCGGAGTGTGCAGGTGGCCGAGTTTTTTTGTCGTCGGCAGGGGAGGTAAAAATGCCACTCAATCGAGTGCGGAGGAGCGGTCGGACAAGATGCTCCTTTTGGTCAATCGTCTTGGCAGGCATGTAACAACCTGGAAAAGCACAATATGTTTAATTTTTTGGAATAATTGGTATGGAGATTGCTCGTACTTCTGTCAGTATGGTCCGTCAACGGCTGGCCAGAGTAATACTAAAGCGGGCTAACGCCCGCAACCCAAGGGCTGTAATCCCCTCCGACAACAGAGGGGACTCATTTCAGTGCCCTTGAGGGGTGCTCTCTTTAGTCCTCGTGCTTTGCGGGGATAAGTACCTTGAGACAGATTGACTTCTTGCAAACAGTGTTACGGTCTTGGAGTGTGGTGATAATTTGGATGAAATTATATGAAACGAGAAAGTCAGCCACTGCAGGCATTTCCGGCAAGGGCAAGTCAGCAGGATTTTTTGATGGAATATAAGTATTTTCAGTCTTTATGCCTGATGGCACGGGGAGTGACGCATGACTACAATAATATTTTCACGGGGTTGTCGGGGCAGTTGAATTTAATTACCCAGGAAGCAGCGCTCGGTTCCATCGGCGAGCACCGTATTCAGCTGGTCAGTGACCTTTTGACCAGAGGGGTTGTCCGGACGTCGATTCTCTATGAATTCTCCCGCTATATCGCGGTGGAAAAAGCCGACCATTCCCTTGATCGGATACTGGAACTGGCCGCTCAATCGCTGAATATACTCTCCCGTTCGCATCAGTTTGTCGTTGAAAAACAGGGGAAACTGCCACGAATATTCTGCAGAATGAAAAATCTGGTAATGATGCTCTTTTATCTCGGTGAAAATGGTCTGGAGGCAACACCGGAAGGAGGCAAGCTTACCATCCAGGCGGAGTTGCAGCACGGCCGGGATGAAGCGGTCATCCTCTCGGTACGGAACAAGGGCTGCACCGTTTTGCCTCTTGTCCGCGCATCGCTCTTTCAACCCTTTGTGACGACTAAAACCGAACAGCAGGGGCTGCGCGGGCTGGGCTTGTACGCAGCTCGAAATATTGCCGAAGAGCATGGCGGGACCTTGTTTTTTTCGGATGACAAAAATGAAGAAACGGTTTTTTCCGTGCGTATCCCCCTGCCTCGTCCTACCGAGGAAAAAATGGTGCCCCCAGAAGGAGAAGCCGCCTATCTGGCGGCGCCAAGGGAAAAAATATTAGGCAGGAAAAGGGAGATTTTCTTTGTCGTGGAAGATGACGAGGCTATGCGCGATCTGGTTGTCAGCAGTTTGCAGCGCCGGGGACATGTGGTATTTTCCGCTGAGACCTGCGGCGAGGCAGTCGAGGATTTTGAGCTTGTCCATGAGGCGGTGACCGTGCTGCTAATCGATGTCGGTTTGACCGATAGCGATGGCTTTGAATGCCTGGAAAAAATGTCGGCGATCAGCGGTCAGGCAAAGGTGATTTTTATGTCCGGAGAAGATATCGACAAGCAGCAATGTTGCAGGCATAAGGCCCTGTTTTTAAAAAAACCATTTACCGCTAAAGATATAGAACAACTGGTGATGCAGCATGCTGAATAAGGTTCTAAAGGCGAACAGAAACGTAAGGGTTCTTGTTGTGGACGACGAAACCTCCATTGCTGATTTCATCGAGGAGGTGCTGACGACGAACGGCTATGAAGTGACGTCTTTTTCCGACCCGCAGGAGGCTTATGCCATTGCCGATCACCAGGAATTTCAAGTTGCACTTATCGATATCAATATGCCGGTTATCAGTGGGGTGCAGCTGTCGAAAAGAATTCTCGAGTGCTTCCCGGATACGGAAATTATCATCGTCACCGGGGTGCCGGAAGAGAACAACCTCGACCCCTGTTTGAAAATGGGCTTGACGCATTATCTCTTCAAAACCTTCAATGAATCACAGCTGGTCTATACGGTGTACGCTGCGCTGCATTTTCAAAGGCTGCGTAACGCCTATATGATGGATTCCGACAAGGTCAGTGGCTGCAATCTGGTCGGCGTGTCGATGTCGACCCGGGATGTCCGCCAGGAAATCCTTTCCGTCGGCAAAACCGACCTGCCGGTTCTAGTGATGGGTGAGTCAGGGACGGGAAAAGAGATTATTGCCCGGGATATTCATCGAAACAGCCTGCGCAGCGGCAAGGCCTTTGTGCCTATTAATTGCGCCATGCTTGGATCGCTGGCCGAGTCGGAGCTTTTCGGTCATGTCAGCGGGGCTTTTACCGGCGCCTCGAAAACCACCGGCGGCTATGTCGGCGCGGCCGATAAGGGGACGTTGTTTCTTGATGAAATCGGCGAACTTCTCCCAGAAATTCAGGCCAAACTGTTGCGCTTTCTCGATGACGGGGAATATTTCAAGGTGGGCGATACGGTTATCAGGCATGCCGACGTGCGCATTGTCGCCGCCACCAACCGGGATCTTGATAAAATGTGTGCTGACGGCAGCTTTCGGTCCGATCTCTTTTATCGATTGTCGGGGACCATAATAAAGACATCACCGCTCTGTGAACGAAAAGTGGATATTCTCCCTTTGATCTGGCATTTTCTCGCTCTTTTCGGTACGGCGAAAAACATCACCTATGATATCTCGGCCGATGCCTGCTCGCGGCTTGTCGAAGAGGAATGGCCGGGAAACGTCCGTCAGTTAAAACAGACTCTGTACAAAATATCGCAGGTATCGGATAACCGCAAGATATCACTTGCCGATGTGCAGCGGGCGTTAGGGGGCACGAGTGAAAAGAAGCCTTTCAAGTCCTACAGGGATGCCAAAAGAGACGTGTTACTCGATTTTGACAAGGAATATCTCATGAAGACGCTGTACCTCGCCAAAGGCAGTCTTAAAAAAGCCCTTAATTTGAGCGGTATGCACAAGAAAAACTTTTACACAAAAATAAAAGAGCTTGGTCTCTCTGTTAAGGATTTTTCCCAGGCAAAAGAAGAAAATTAACAGCCGGGCAACCGGCTGTCGCAAACAAACGCGGGTAAATTTACCACCCTGCTCGAAATACCCTTCTCTAGCTTGTTCTCTCTCCCTTGAAGCTGTGGTTGGTAAAAAAACCACCTGTGACATTGAAAAAAATTTCCTGCCATAATTTTTATTAACAAAATTATTACAGTGACATAGGCGCTTGATGGCGCCGATGTGCGTGGCGACGACCTGAAGAGGTGCGGCGTGCCTTTGTCTTTGGGTGGTTTTTTTGCCTCCGTTTGAGGTTGGTCGCCTTGTTTTGTCTGATGCAGATGGCTTTTTTGCTGGTACGACATTGTCGCAAGTCCAGGTTTTTCTATCGTTATTTTGTACTTGAAATGCAATTTTTCTTATTTGGTATGTTTTATGCAATGATTGACCTGTTACAAAGCCGACCATGTATTTGGCCTAAGGCCGCAGACAGACGGAAACCGTTGAAAAATTTTGAGAGAAGAAGGCTGAATGCAGCGACGGTAAAAGTCACAGGCAAACACAGATACGAGCGATATGACAGATCATGACCTATTGAAAATATTCAATCTCAAGAAGATTGTCGACTGTGCCAAAGGACTTAATGCCCTTGGTCCCGATACGGAATCAGAGTTCTTGAACATCGGTAAGGTGCTCAATACCCTGGCGACCATCTGTTACGGCATGACCGACAATGCCGTCAAGCTCAGCACCCTGGCAAATTTTGAGGCAGACAGGGGTGATTCCGCTCAAGGTTCTTTTCTTGAGGAGAACACGAAAATATTTGATGCGGTAGCCGATCATGTCAAGTCAACACTGACCTCGCTCAGCGGCGGCGAGCATCTTTTGATCGAGCTGCTCGCTCAGATGAAAAAACTCCGCGAGCCCATCTGCAAATTACACAGCATAGGTAAGACCTTTCGTGTGCTGGGAGTGGGCATCAAGGTTGAGTCCTCACGAAGTCGAGAAGGCATGCAGGGCTTCACTCTTCTCGCCGGGGAGGTGGTGGATATCGCCCGGCTGGTCCAGGATAATTGCCGCTATTGTATCGATAAAGCCGATCTCGTTGAAAATGGTATCGCCGTTTCGCAACGGGTGCTGAAAAGTGGTGATACTTCTTATGACGATAGTGGGGAGAAGGCAATCCATAACATTCTCCAGTCTCTTGAAGATATCGGGCACAGGTCGGATCAGCTGGCGGCAGGTATCCAGGAACGTTCAACGGCGATGGTGCAGGGTATAAGTGATGTTGTCATGGCCATGCAGTTCCATGATATCACCAGGCAGCAGCTGGAAAATGTTTCTTCCGCACTCATTGAAGCCACTGATAAGGCACAAAGACTGACAGTGGACGAGACCCCGGAGGCAAGTGAGCAGATCGTTCTGGAGATATACTCCATTCTGTCCATCCAGGCGGCCCACCTCAACTCAATTTATGAGCAGGTCATCAGCGCGCATAAACAAATCGAGACCGGTCTTGGTCAAACCATGGAACAGGCCTTGATCCAGGCTAAAGACGCGAAGATTTTATTGGAGATGGATAGCCGAAGCGAAAACAAGTCCGTCGTCGCCAGTCTTGAAAAAGAAATAGATAACGTCGTTTCATCACTTAATAAAGCGTTGCAGGTTGTCAACACCGCGGCGGAAGTCAGTCGAGATGTGTATGACAATGTGCTGGAAATCGGTAGTTTTGTCAGTAAAATTGAAGAGATTGCCTTTGATGTGAAGATCCTTGCTATCAATGCCATGGTGGAGGCTATTAAAACAGAGGCTGCCGGGAATACCTTGATTGTCCTGGCTAAGGAACTGAGCAGCTTGTCGCAGGAAACCCGCGGCGGAGCAACGGAATCGATCGAAATGTTACAGATGATCATGGAAGGTACGGAAAAGCAGTTGGAGTTTTCGGTAAGTCTTGATCAGAACAGTGTTGTGGTGGATGAGCTGATTGCAAAGGCGAAAGGATTTACCTCGACAATTCTTTCCTCTCTGCAGGCGGTCAGCGTTATCGGCCACGAGATGGACAGTTCCAGTCGGGATCTTTCCACCCGTATAACCCAGCTTATCCCCGGTATACGGTTCCCGCAGATAATGGGTGAGCGCATAGACAAGAACTGGCAGGCTATCTGCGATACCATCGATAAGATAGAAGAAAATTATCCGCAGTTTGTCGAAGGCAATTCGGAAGTAAGGAAAATGCTTGAAGAGATGACACAACAATATGTTATGGACCGGGAAAGGGCGATTCACGCCCAGGTGACCGGCGGTTCCGCAGCTGCTGCGCAAACGGGTGAGATTGATCTGTTTGAAGATGACGGCTTTGAGTTATTTACAGATGAGAGTCCTGCCGAAGAAAAGGAAAAAGAAAATTACGGCGATAACGTTGAGTTGTTTTAGTACCTTACAGATTGAATTCTTGTTTTTTTGCAAGAAGTCAATCTGTCTCAAGGTACTTATCCCCTCTGTTGTAGGAGGGTATTACAGCCCTTGGGTTGCGGGCGTTAGCCCGCTTTAGAAACATTTCACGTGGAGGAAGAGAATGGAACATTCATTAGAAGTGACTGCAACCGAAACCGGTCTTGAGGGATTGCTCTTGTTTGATGGACATCTGACCATGGTCGAGGCACAGGAAACCTCCCGGACTCTTTTTGAAGCAATTCTCGAGGTCAATACGCTCAATGTTGATCTGCGAAATGTCGATGTGGTTGACATTTCGCTCATCCAGCTCCTTTGTTCGGCGCATCGGGAATGTTATTTGTCCGGCAAAACCATTCATATCCTCATCGGCGATAATGAATCCATAAGGCAGCTTGTGGAAAAGTCCGGATATTGTAAACAGCTCGGCTGTCTGTCCGGGGCAAAAGGTAGTTGCCTGTGGCAGCCATGTGCGCAAAACATGCAGTAAAAAAATAGTTATCAGATAGGGCAAGGGGAGAGGCAAACAAAGATGGCAAAGACAATTTTGACTGTGGATGACAGTGCCAGTGTACGACAAATGGTAAGTTTTACCTTGAAAGGCGCCGGCTACAATGTGCTGGAAGGTGTCGACGGTGAGGATGGGCTGGCCAAAATGAATGGCGCCGAAGTGCATATGGTTATCACCGATCTGAATATGCCTAAACTCGATGGAATAGGCTTTATCAAGAAGGTGCGCGCCAACCCGAAGACGAAATTTATTCCGGTTATCATGTTGACCACTGAATCCCAGGCGGAAAAAAAGCAGGCCGGCAAAGCCGCCGGAGCGACCGGCTGGATCGTCAAACCGTTCAAACCGGAGCAGTTGCTCGATGTCGTAAAAAAAGTGCTGCGTTAAAGATCTGTTAACCGTGCAACGATGCATTGCCACAATGCCGGATGATACTATCAACGAAACCCGAGGAGTCTAAGAGCTATGAGTGATGTTCAAGGTCTGGATGCAGGGAGAGCTGTATTTCTGGTCGAAGCGACGGAGATTCTCGAGCAGTTGGAAGAATCTCTGCTCGAACTGGAAGATGCACCCGATAATGACGAACTAGTGGGCAGTATTTTTCGCGCCTTGCATACCATTAAAGGCTCCGGGGCAATGTTTGGCTTTGACCGTGTTTCTTCCTTTACCCATGAGGTTGAAACGGTGTTTGAT
>JBHEOR010000133.1:0-7572 GCA_046260685.1 Desulfopila sp. | reverse complement strand
CACTCTTGAACAGTTACAACTTGGTGGTTATGCCAATTTGGTGCTCCCACCTGAATAGTTACATTATGCAGAGGATTGTCCAGCTGCACAACATTATAAAAAACATTATGAAGACACCGTCAGACGACTTGAACGTTGTCCTTACATACGGTTACGCTGAGCCTTGTGGGTAACAGGTACGATTTTACCTTGCTGGACCAATCAGGTCCAGCAATAGTCATCAATAAAACGGGTTAGGAATATACTTTTTACCATCAAAGCTTGTAAAAAATATATTGGGAGGTTTGGGCAGTCCGGCAATTTTCCAGGCTTTCATTGGGTCAATAAATTCCATGTTAACGCAATCTTTCCTTTTTTGGCCAACACTTTTGCAGACATTACCAAGAATTGGAAATGTCTGATGCCTGGAATAGTATTGTCTCATGAACCTGATAATATCCATTTTCGCCTCATCAAGGGGGGCAACGCCCTCGTGTTCGGCAAGAGCATGAGCGACGTCCTCATCCCAGATTTGAGAATCGACAAGAAATCCCTCTTTATCAACATCTATTGTACTATTCTTTGAAGTTACAAGAGTCATGGCACCCTCCATTTGTATTATTTGCCGACATCTTAGCCACAGACCGTACAACACAGACCGAGCCTTGGGTATCGAGATGCCCATAAGGACAAGATAGGCTTTTCACGAGAACAATCAAGGGACATAGCCGCTCTCCCGGTTAACACTCCCCTGCTTTCAAGTTTGCCGGTAAAGAAACTCAGACGGGATACCTTCTTTTTCCTTCCAGTGATTGGTGTGACGAAAGCGCACCTTTTTCCCGGAAATAGCCGGCAGAGGGTCAATGAGATCCCGACGTCTGGAATGGATCATTCCCCAGCCGCATTCATCAGGTGCAACCTTCCTGTCAAGTTGCATGCAGGAAAGATGCAAATGCGCCGGCATCTTGTTTTTTCTTCCACTGGTGTCGGCAATGGCGCCAATGGCCTGTCCCGCCTTTACCTGGAAACCTCTTGTAATCGTACTCTTTGGAACGATATGGGCATAAATGGACAGAAAACGAAATTCCGTATTATAATGGTGATCAACAAAGACACTTTGTCCCAAAAAGTCGCTGCAGACGGCAAAAACGGTTCCATCCGCCATAACCGGCACGTTGGTTGCGTGTGTAAAAGCGCCCTCACAGCCGTCCGGCCGGCAGTAGTAGCAGAAATCAATTCCTTCATGCGGCGTTGGACGTACACCTGTATCGGGCCACCATTTCTGCTTGGAACCAAATTCCATTCCCGGATAGAAAAGATAGCAGACGACATCGCCCAGTGAAGGATTACAGCTCTCAAGATAATGACAATATGGAAAGAATAGCATTTTTCTCTTTTCGCTTTCTAAGCTATACTGAATGCATCACAAAACTGCGCGCAAAAACGGTACATTTACATACGGACGGCAAAAAACGGACAGCAAAAAACCATGACCAGCGATATACGAATACTATTTACCGATCTTGACGGTACGCTTCTTACCTCTCAAAAAAGAATCAGCCCCGCCGACAGTGCGTGCCTTCAAATGCTTCAAAAGAGAAATATCATCAGGGTCATCGCCACAGGCAGATCACTGTATTCCTTTAAGAAAGTATTTGATTCGACCGTCCCGGCCGATTACCTCATCTTTTCCACCGGCGCCGGAATAATTGACCTCCACGATGAAACACTGCTCTACGCCGCCAATCTGGAACAGCAGGATCTCCAATCTATTGCCGCCTATCTCCAGGATCACAGGGTTGACTTCATGGTCCATGACAGTGTCCCCTATAATCATCACTTTATCTACTGCGGCAATCGGCAGAACAACAGCGACTTTGCACGAAGAATAGAACTCTACAGCAGCCACGCAACAGCCTATACCAGCCTGGACGCGCTACCGTCTCAAGGCGCGCAGGTCATTGCCATTTTCCAGGATAATCTACAACATTTTACCCAGGTACGACAGGGGCTGGATAAATATCAGGTCACCCGCACCACCTCCCCTCTTGACGGCAAATCCATCTGGATGGAAATATTTCCTCCGCACATATCCAAAGGAAAGAGCGCCGCCCGGCTCTGTGATTTTTTACGGATCGCACCACAGGAGTCACTTGGAATAGGAAATGATTATAACGATATCAGTCTGCTGCAGTTCACCGGGCAAAGCTTTCTTGTCGCCAATGCTCCCACCGATATGCATGGCGATTACCGGGTGATCCCTTCCAACGATCATGACGGTTTTTCGCATGCCGTACGCCAAATCCTGGATGGCTGAACCAGAATATGCGGCCTGGCCCATATTAAAAGCCCCTCATAAAAGGAGCCTTAAAAAAACACTGTCGCAGGTTGTGAACCCTTAGTTTTCACCATCTTTTTGAACCAAAGCCAGACAGCAGACCAAGCACCCCAGTGAGGCGGAAGTGGCAATCAAAAAAACGGGAAAAACACCGGAAAGCACAGCATCCGCAAGTTTTTGCAGGGATTGCTGGGGCACCATTTGCAAAAACTCGGGCCGCAAAAGATTCTCGGCACTCTGCCGTAGCTCCCGCATGAGTTGTGGCGGCAGCAGAGCGCTGGTCTTCTCCAGTCCATTTATCAGGCCGGCTGTCACAAGCCCGCCACAGATACCAACGCCGACTGTTCCGCCAAGTGAGCGGGCAAACTGATGAAAAGAGGTAACGATGCCAAGATCGTGCTCTGTTACACAGTTCTGTACCAGTATCAACGTGGAAAGCGACACAAACCCCATGCCGATGCCCACCACCAGGAAAATGACAAAGCACTCCAGCATGGTCGTCTGGAGATGAAAGCGCAGCGTCATAAGCGATCCACCAAAAAGGATGACACCACCCAGAACGGACCAGAACCTGTCGTCACCTATCTTTGAAATTCTGCCATAGAGCAATGCTCCACCGGACCACCCCAGGCTGAGAGAGACCATGGCCAGTCCGACTTTCATGGGACTGAGCATAAGACTACCCTGGATGTAGAGAGGGACGTAGGCAAAAAAAGAAAAAATGGTGCAGCTGGCCAGAAAAATGGCACCATTACCAAGGGTGAAGTTGCGATGCCGGAAAAAACGCAGATCTATCATGGGGGCTGCCGCTCTTTTTTCCACCTGGAAAAACAGCATCCCCAATACAGCAGTCACACCTGCCAGGATCCCCATCTGCATGGACAGCCATTCCAGTTCACGGCCTCCGGTTATAAAGATGATCAGCAGTGCCAGTATAAAGCTGGAAAAGAGGCAGAGACCGGCGATATCAATGCCGTGCTCACCTTTGCCTCGAGTGCCTCCGCCCGGCAGGAAGAAGGCGATGCCAAGCAGACTCAAAAGCCCCAAAGGGATGTTGATGAAGAAGATCCAGCGCCAGGAAAAAAACGTTACAATAAAGCCGCCCAGTGTCGGCCCTATAACACTGGATATCCCCCAGATGGACGAACCCAGCGACAGGGTACGGGCCCGCTGCTGCGGCGGTGCCACCTGGGAGAGAACAATATAGACCAGCGCGAAATTGCCTCCTGCGCCTATGCCCTGCAGGACACGGCAGCACACCAGAAATGCCATGGTGTTGGAGAGCCCCGCGGCGATGGAGGCCAGCAGGAACAATGTTATGGAAAACAGAAAAAGTCGTTTCGTGCCATAGATGTCGGCAAGCTTGCCAAAGACCGGCAAGGAAACGGCGCGGGCCAGAAAATAGGCGGAATAGACCCAGGCATAGAGCGACAAGCCACCAAGCTCGGCAACAATACTGGGCATGGCCGCCGACATTACCAGAGCATCCAGTGCTCCAAGAAACAGTGCCACCAGGGCTGCACCAATGATCAGCCCCCTCTCCCTTGCACTCATATTGCCGGGCTGGAGAACATCTCCCATTATTGCTCCACCCTATCCTTCGTTACGCCATATGTCATTTTTCTAGGCAGCCTGGAATTATTGGCCACCACCGGCGGAATGCAACAGCAATTCTTCCAATGTGGCAAACTGCAGCGCAGCCTCATGGGTTGCCATCAAATCAACCTGAGGCGCCATGCCATGCTCCAGGGCCTCCTTCCAGCGGGGTGCACAAAGACACCATCTGTCACCGGGCTTGAGCCCGGGAAAGCCAAACACAGGATTGGCGGTGGAGAGGTCATTGCCCGCACTCTTGGAAAAATCAAGAAATTCTTGCGTGACAATAGCACACACGCCATGAACACCTATATCCCCTGGAATTACCCTGCAGTCACCTTCACGGGTGTAGCCTGTCAGTGGGTTAAGGCTGCAGGATTGCAGTGCGGTGCCAAGTACATTTTTATGTTCCGACATTGTATCTCTCCTTTGTCAAATTCCGATTCGTCCCATGATCACTTTAAACCCAAGCGCTTACCGACGCTGCCCATGTCGATCGCCCTTGCCGGTATGCCATAAATACTGTAAACACATCGGGTGTGCTGACAAGAACGCTGTTTTTCAAAATTTCCCTGGTATGTTACGCGACTCGATCTTTTGTAAATATTCCAGCACCTCGGCAAAACCACCCTGAAAGTCAATCGTGCGACCGCTTTTGATGATCTGGTAGTCATACATGGGGTCATAATACTCGGTAAGGAGCAGCTCTATCCAGCGCCTGTGGTCTCCTGCCTCTCCGCTGTCACACTGTCTGCCATGGGCATCATCCAGCAACTGGACAACCCGTTTAAGCCGCTCGCCGCCAAGCCGTTTGCGAATGCGATACATCCGCGAATGCATCCAGTCCAGCCAGAGCTCCACCCCTTTTTCCCTACCATACATTCGTTCATAGTCACGCTGGGCGTCAAGGACGTATTCTTCGTAGGTAAGCTTAACCCGCTGGGCAAGTGGAGACTCGAGCAGCACCATGCTGTCTCTTTTGAAATAGCCGGCAAGCTCATGGGGAATATACCTTCCTCCGATATAGTTGCCTTCGTCCTCAAGGAAAATGTGGGAGAAACCTTTGTGTCTGTGTTTGATCAATGCACAGGCGAGTCTGTTTTCGAAGTCTATCTGGCTTGGCTGCGGAGAGAGGTGAGCACCGAAGGTGGAACCTCGATGATGAGCAAGCCCTTCCAAATCGATGCTGCCTGGCAGATGGTTCAGCAATACCGTTTTGCCGACACCGGTCCTGCCTCCAAGTACCACCGGCTCGGCCCTGACATTGTCGGGCGACAGTGTTTCGAGGAGATAGCGACGCAGGGCTTTATACCCTCCCTGCAGGCGAACGATGGGCGCTCCCGTTACTTCCATGAACCACTGCTGGGCCGTTGTAGAGCGCATCCCTCCACGAAAACAATACATCACCGCATTGGGATGCTCCTTATGATACCTCATCCAGGCCGCAATTCTCTGCTGACGAAGGTTTCCGCCCACGCGGTTATACGCCAGATCGAAGGCAGCCTCCCTGCCCCTCTGCTTATAACATACCCCGACACAATGCCGGTCCTCATCGTCCAGCACAGGCAGATTGACAGCCGTTGGAAAGGATCCCGTACCAAATTCAACGGGCGCGCGGACATCAATGAGCGGCACATCCTGCGTCACAATTCCATAAAAATCGGCAGTAACAGGTGCTGTTGTCATGTCTTGTACCATCTTTAAGGCATACATATTTCATAATTGCTCTGGAAACAAAGAAAAGACCATGGTATACAAAAAAGAATCATACACAGCAAGCCCTCAAAATTGCTCTTCGACTCTCACGCTCCATAAACAGACTCTTCCATGGCACAAACCGAATCTAAATCTTTGTCCCAACGAATCGTTGAACGCCTCAATATTTTTTTCAACGATAAAAATTATACCCAGGACATGCTTGAAGAAGAGATTGATTCAGGAAACATCTTCTATAAACCTTTAGATATCCTACAGTTTCTCCAGACCGCCTTGATCGATGAAAAGTTTGTTGAAGTTGAAATGAACGGTATCACCCAGATTTATTTCACCAAAATCCACGACCATCCACCGCCTTCTCAGGACCAGAGCGACAATGGTGAAGCAGATAGTGCAAGGGCGAACTACTCGCCCGGCGACTATCTCAAAGACATGTCTCACCTGATAACACTCCCTCTTGAACCGGGCATGGGCAACTACAGTATCCGCTACTCAAATCGGGTAATGGCCAGGTTCTTCACCTCGGCCTATGCCGTCGAGATCGGCACCTTCTTCCAGGGACAGCATGTCATTGAAGGGCTGCCCGTCTTGCGGCTCGACTACCCGGTTGTTGCGCGAATCGTCAGGGGGTCCCGCGAATTCCGCGCCAAGGTGCCGAACAAAATGGACATCAAGCTCATGGTCATCGGCAAGAGGAGGCAAAAAACCATAACCACCCGTCTCCTGAATATCAGCGTCAGTGGCTTTGCCTTTGCCATAAAAAAGGAACAACAGGACTATTTCGTCGTTGATGAAAAACGCTCAATGGAAATCATTATCAACGATGTCATGGAGATTCGACTGCAGGGAACTGTTCGTCATATCTCTAAAATCCGCGGCAAGCAGGGCACTGAATACATGTGCGGCGTCCAGGCGGATCTGCCGACACGTGCCGCGGCAGCCCGGCTTGAAGAAATCGTCGCCGCCGTGCAGCGTGCCCACCTGCGCGAACTCGGTGATCTTGCGGCCAGCAGCGGCATCGATCTTTTGAGATAGTATCCATCGCAATTATTTCTCCTGGAAAAGCTGGAGATACAAATCTCCTCTGCCGTCTCTGCCCCTTCGGCCCTTTCCTTTGATTCGCAACTTTTGCCCATATCTGCTGCCGGACGGAATCTTTACCTTGAACACCTCCCGGTCTTTTCCGCCAGGGACTACAACTTCGGTCACTTTGCCCTGCTCCAGCTCTTCGGGGCGAACCGGGGTCTGGTAGATAATATCAAGCTCTTCTTCGACCACCTCATCATCATCACCGCTTTGCCTCATGCCCAAGAGGTTTCCCACCGAATTTCCCAGTGTTTTCAGCACGGATTTACCCCCCGGCAAAGTCTTTTTTCCACCCTTTAGCAGCGCCGGGCCGGCAATTGACCCAAAAAGGAAGAGACCGCCGACCAAAAATCCGCCCCTTCCGCCAAAAAAGGATCTTCTCAAAAAATGAGGGCTCGAACGTAAGCCGGAACGCTGGAATTCGCGCAACATTCCCTGAAACATCTGCTGGAAGCGTGGATCACGGAAAAGATCTTTAAGTATATCCTCCTGACTGTAGGAAAAACCGGATTGGTTCTGTTGCCTGGCGCCACCGGAAGCAAGATGGGCATCATACTCTTTACGCTTTACAGGATCGGTCAGAACACCGTAGGCCTCGGCGACTTCCTTGAACTGCGCTTCGGCATCACTGTTTTCGGGATTGTGGTCCGGGTGATATTCCATGGCAAGCTTACGATATTGTTTGCGTATCTCCTCACCATCCGCTTCTTTGGTGACACCGAGAATTTCGTAATAATTTTTCATAGGAGTATTTCTATAGAATGCTTAAAAAAGGGGAGTTCCCCTTCAAAATTAAAGCGTGTGAGGGACGTTTAGCGAAGCTGTACACTTCGAAAATGCATGAATCATTGCAGTGC
>JBHEOR010000132.1:7424-8055 GCA_046260685.1 Desulfopila sp. | reverse complement strand
GAAAAAAGGTGTTCACTTCATCGGGGTGGTGATGAGGCCCAGGGTTCTTGGCATACAGGGTTATATTGCCCCCACCACGGTAGTTTGAGACAACCGACCGACACACCATGGAAGCGCAGCGGACGCCATGGTGTGTTTGTATTTATTGGATTGCCATAAATACTCAACCATACTCAGCCATACTTAACTATACTCAACTAAACTCAACCGCCAGGAAGTGAAGAGAGGGAGTGCAATTCGCAGAACAATCCTTTCTCCTGCTTTGCCCGGGAGTCTGTCCCGGAACAGGGATTTCGGACGGCCCCAGCTGCTTAATGGCTGCTTAATGGCATTATACTGGAACATTTGAATACATCTACAATGACTTATCAGCAGAAATCAGCCAGCCTATCCAAAGTTCCTCCTCAGAATCTCGAAGCGGAGCAATCTGTTCTCGGATCTATTCTGCTTAAAGAGAATGCTTTTGGCAATGTCATAGAAATCCTTAAAGCCGATGATTTTTATTCGCCGGCGCATAAAAGCATTTTTAAGGCAATGGTGGTCTTATTTGAAAAAAATGAACCCCACGACATTATAACACTGACCAATTATCTCAAAGACACAAACAGTCTGGAAGACATCGGCGGGGGGG
>JBHEOR010000132.1:507-7414 GCA_046260685.1 Desulfopila sp. | reverse complement strand
CCGCCAATATTTCGTCATACGCTAAAATCATTCGGCAAAAGGCTGTACTACGCAAACTTATCACCGTTAATACGGATATAGCCGGACGCTGCTACGAAGAACAGGGCGAAATTGACCAGCTTGTCGATGAAGCAGAGCAGGCAATTTTCGATATCGCCGGCCAAAAGGACGGTCAAATTTTCACTCCTCTCAAAGATATCATTCCAGATGCCTTTGCAAGAGTGGAGCAGCTCTATAAGCGCAAGGAACTGATTACAGGGGTTCCCACCGGGTATTTTGAAATAGACAAAATGACTGCCGGCCTGCAGCCGTCCGATCTTATAATTCTGGCAGGCCGCCCTTCCATGGGAAAAACCGCTTTTGCCATGAACCTTGCCCAACACGCCGCGCTTGTCGAAAAGACCGGAGTGGCGATTTTCAGCCTGGAGATGTCCAAGGAACAGCTGACCATGCGCCTTCTCAGTTCCGTCGGCCGCATAGATTCACAACGGATTCGTACCGGCAAGCTTCACGATGACGACTGGCCTAAACTGACCCGCGCCGTCGGCATGTTATCCGAAGCTCCTATGTTTATCGATGATACCCCCGCAATCTCGGTTCTCGATATGCGTTCTAAAATACGCCGACTGGCCTCTCAGCATAACATCGGTATGATTCTGGTGGACTACCTTCAACTGATGCGCGGCAGGACCAACAGCGAAAACCGCACGCAGGAAATAAGTGATATATCCCGGGCCCTCAAGGCACTGGCCAAAGAGCATAATGTCCCGGTTCTTGCCCTTTCCCAGCTGAACAGAGGACTGGAAAGCAGGACCGATAAACGCCCGGTGATGTCCGATCTTCGTGAATCCGGTGCAATTGAACAGGATGCCGATATTATATGTTTTATTTATCGAGACGAGGTCTATAATAACGCGGAAGACAACCCCGAACTCGGCTCCGCCGAAATTATCGTCGGCAAACAGAGGAATGGCCCCACAGGTGTTGTTAAATTGACATTTATCAAAGAATTCACTATGTTTGAAAACATGAGCAACCTTGATGACACAAATCTTCATTAGTGTCCATCCGGAACAATGACTGTAGCAAGAGCTTTCGTAACTCTACAGGTGGGAGCACCAAATTAACATAACCACCGAGTTGTAACTGTTCAGGAGTGCTCTATATTGGCTCATTTGGGACTTCGAAGCATACTTGTGCTATTCGAGAAGGCTTAAATGGGACAAGATGGGGTGCTCCTGAATAGTTACGAGCTTTCTTTTTTTATAATTTCAAGTACGAGAGATTTTCAATGGCTAAGACGACGAGCGACGCCACCAGTGATGCCATATGGTATGATTATAAAACAATTGAACGTAAGTGGCAGCAGGTGTGGGCGGAACAAAAAACCCATTGCGTCACTGAAGATGCCGCTCTTCCAAAATACTACCTGCTGGAAATGTTCCCCTACCCCTCGGGACGTATTCACATGGGCCATGTCAGAAACTATACCATAGGCGATGTAGTGGCCCGCTACAAAAGGATGAAAGGGTTTAATGTGCTGCATCCCATGGGATGGGACGCCTTTGGCTTACCCGCCGAAAATGCCGCAATAAAGAATAATACTCATCCCGCCGAATGGACCTATAAAAACATTGACTATATGCGCAACCAGCTCAAGCAGCTGGGCTTTTCCTATGACTGGGACAGGGAGCTGGCCACCTGCCATGAAAAGTATTATCGCTGGGAGCAGCTCTTGTTTCTGGAAATGTATGAGCGTAACCTGGTGTATCAGAAAATAACCCAGGTCAACTGGTGTGCATCCTGCCAGACTGTTCTTGCCAATGAACAGGTGATAGAGGGTGCATGCTGGCGCTGCGACGAACCCGTCAAACTTCGCCAAATGAGCGGATGGTTTTTTAAAATCACCGAGTATGCCGAAGAACTGCTCCAGGATCTCGACACCCTGACGGGCTGGCCGGAAAAAGTCGTTACCATGCAGCGCAACTGGATTGGTAAGTCGACCGGGTTGAACTGCTCATTTCCCGTCCATGACCTCGATGCTTCGTTTGCCATCTTCACCACCAGGCCCGATACAATATTCGGCGTCACATTCCTCTCCATCGCACCGGAACATCCGCTCCTGGCAACTCTACTTGCCGGAACGGACAATGAGGAGGCCGTCCATGCATTTGCCCAGGAAATCATCAGCGAAAAACAGAATCATGCCATCGATGAAGACCAGGAAAAACGTGGCATATTCACCGGACGCTATTGTATCAATCCCTATACCAATGAAAAGATTCCAATCTATGTCGCAAATTTCGTCCTCATGGAATATGGTACGGGTGCAGTCATGGCTGTACCGGCCCATGACCATCGTGACTTTGAATTTGCCAAAAAATATGGATTGGAAATTCGGCCTGTCGTCCAACCGGAAAATAGTGAGCTCGATGGACACACCATGGAAGAGGCCTCGGTCCTTCCGGGAATCTTACAAAAATCAGGAATGTTTGACGGCATGAACAGTGAGCAAGCCCAGGGCGCAATCATCGATCATGCCGAAAAAAACGGCTTCGGCTTTGCCCAGACAACCTATAGATTGCGTGACTGGGGGATATCCCGGCAGCGCTACTGGGGCGCCCCCATCCCCATGGTGTATTGCGATTCCTGCGGGGTACAACCCGTCGCCAGACAATCACTTCCCGTTGTGCTGCCGGAAAACAGTAAAGCGGACGGGGGGGACTGCCGGCCACTGCACATGCGCCCTTCATTCATAGAAACCAGCTGCCCCAAATGCAAAGAGCCGGCACGACGTGAAACGGATACCATGGATACCTTTGTAGAATCATCATGGTACTTTGCCAGATACACCTGCCCGTCATTTGATAAGGCTCCGTTGGACAAGGACAAAGCTTCCTACTGGCTGGGTGTGGATCAATACATCGGCGGAGTGGAACACGCCATTCTTCATCTGCTTTACTCCCGCTTTTTTGTGAAGGTGCTGCGGGACCTGGGCTACCTCACCATCAGTGAACCGTTTACCAATCTGCTCACACAGGGGATGGTGATCAAGGACGGCTCAAAGATGTCTAAATCCAAAGGCAATGTCGTTGATCCCGAGCAACTTGTCGCCGACTATGGCGCCGATACCGTCCGCCTGTTCAGTCTGTTCGCCGCGCCACCTGAAAAAGATCTGGAATGGTCGCCCCAGGGGGTTGAAGGCGCCTCGCGTTTTCTCAACCGGGTCTTCCGTTTCATTGAATCAAACATTGAAGCTCTGCATGATCACAGCAACACCCCGGCGGAATGTACAGGCCCCAGTCGCGCTCTGGACCGTAAATGCCACCAGACCATACGAAAAGTCAGTCGGGACATTGAGTCCTCCTTTCATTTCAACACCGCCATTAGCGCCGTGATGGAGCTTTTCAATACGCTTTCTTCACTCTCCGGCAAAAGCAGCGGACAACAGGTTGCCCGGGCATCTCTTCGCCAGGCTGTTGATACCATTTTGCTCCTGCTCTTCCCCATGGTTCCGCATTTTTCCATGGAAATGTGGCATAGATGCGGCCATAATGATACTCTGGAGGAGAGGGCCTGGCCCAGCTGGGATGAAGAAGTGGCCAAAGAAGATATGCTGACCATCGTCGTCCAGGTCAATGGCAAGGTTCGATCACGTCTTGAAGTTGCCGCCGACATAGAAGATGATAGCCTTAAAAAGCTGGCTGTTGAAAATGAAAAAGTGGCACGCTTTGTAGACGGAAGTGAGATACGAAAAATAGTCGTTATCAAAAAGAAGCTCGTCAATATTGTTTTATAGATTCAGCTCAAACTACCGACGAACATGTCATAACCCAATGGAGTGCTCAATTGAAAAAGACATCTATACTGACATCGATAGCCTGTATCGCATTACTTATCACCGCAGCATGCGGGTACTACAACCCCTATGTATATTCAGGCCCCGACAAAACAATTTATATTACCTCCTGGAAAAACCGGACAAGCGATCTCCAGCTTGACTCCGACATTTATCAATCATTACTTCAATGGTTTCAGAAAAGTGCTTCCTTAAGTGTCGTCAGTGAAAAGGATGGAGCCGATCTCATCCTTGCAGGTGAAATCGTTTCCATAGATCTTCCCAGCCTCAGCTATGGCAGCGGCAATACCACCCGGGAAGTGAAGTTGAAACTCCGTCTCCGCTATATCCTCAAAGACCTGCAAAACGGCAAGGTCCTTTTCCAGGAACCGGACACAACACGCTCCGAGGAGTATGTGATCTCCAGCAATACCGCCATCACCAATGCCAACGAGGATAACGCCCTTGAAATACTCATCGATGAATTATCCCAGGATATCTACCGGCAAGTACTCTCCTCGCTCACTCCCATAGAATAGCACCATATTGAACTACAGGGCCACCTTGAAATACTCCAGATTGCAAGGTGGCCTTTATGTGAATTTCTCAACATATTTCCCCTGTGATGCACTCTATCTCCGGCGTCAAGCTTTCCAGTCCACTGATTCTTGCTCCCTTAGCCGGCTACAGCGACCTCCCTTTTCGCATACTGTGCCGGGAATTTGGCGCAGGACTCTGCGTTTCCGAAATGATCAGCTGCCATGGCCTGGTCCATGGCCAGATAAAGACACGGCAAATGCTTGCATCGGATATTCTTGAGCATCCGGTTTCATTCCAGCTTTTTGGGGCAGAAGTGTCTCCAATGGCAAAAGCTGCCGACATTCTCAATGAATTTCACGCCGACATCATCGACATCAACATGGGATGTCCTGTCAAAAAGGTCACCAAGAAGGGTGCCGGAGCGGCATTGATGGCACAACCTCGGCTTGCTGCCGAGATACTCCGTGAAGTAGTGAAAAACAGCCGCCGACCGGTGACCGTCAAGTTTCGCAGTGGTGTCAATGCACACTCCAACACCTGTGTTGATTTTGCAAAAATGGCGGAGCAAGCAGGGGCAGCGGCTGTTACCGTTCATGGAAGGCACTGGGCGCAAAACTTTACAGGTCTGGCAGACTGGCGGAATGTGGCGGCCGTCAAACAGAGTGTCGCCATTCCCGTTATCGGCAACGGTGATATAACCAGTTTTTCCCAGGCGCAGCGCCATCTGCGCGCATACCAGTGCGATGCCATAATGATCGGCCGGGCAGCCCTGGGCAACCCCTGGGTTTTCAGTACTCGAGGTCGACCGCACAACCACAGGGATATCCTCCTCGGTGCCGCGCGCCATCTCCAGCTGATGGAAAGCTATTATAACGTTGATAAACTTCTAGCAGTGGTGAAAAACCACATAGGCAGATACTTCAAACACCTTGACGGCAGCTCCGCGCTGCGCAGGCGGGTATATGAATGTACAACATTTACGGCGTTGCAAGCATACTTCGACACGCTCCTCCAGCACCCAACCTCGAGTGTTCTCCAATAGCCCCCTTTACAAAAAAAGGGCGCCCTCCGCAGCAGAGAGGCGCCCGTATTCTTTTACGTTACGCTAACCAGCGCTGGTCACCCGATGAAGCTAAAGTAAACCGGCCGTCATCTTGGCGGACTGCAATGTATTTTTCATCAGCATGGTAATGGTCATTGGGCCGACACCGCCGGGAACGGGCGTTATAACGGATGCTTTTTCCTTGACGTTGTCAAAATCGACATCGCCTGCAAGCTTTGCCTTACCGGATTCGGTCTTACCTATTCTGTTCACTCCGACATCCATTATCGCTACGCCGTCTTTGACCATATCAGCGGTCAGCATTTTGGGCACGCCGACAGCGGCAATAATGATATCGGCCCGGCGACAGTGCATGGCCATATCTTTTGTACGGGTATGACAGATGGTGACGGTGGCATTGCCGGACTCACGTTTTTGCAGCATCAAATTGGCCATGGGCTTGCCGACGATATTACTTCTGCCGATGATGACCACCTCGGCACCACTCGTCTCAACGCCGCTTCTGGAGAGGAGCTCCAGTACGCCATGCGGCGTACACGGCAGAAAGCATTTTTCTCCCAGCACCATTCTACCGATATTGACAGGATGGAACCCATCAACATCCTTGTCGGGATTGATCATGTTGAGAATTTTTCCTTCATCTATATGCTTGGGCAGAGGCAGCTGGACAAGAATACCGTTAATGGCATCATCGGCATTACATTTTTCCACCAGGGCCAGCAGCTCATCTTCCGGAGTATCGGCCGGCAGGGTAATCTGCTCGGAATTGATCCCGATGGCATGCGCCGTTTTGTTTTTAGCGGCAACATAGGACTGGGAAGCCGGGTCTTCTCCAACCAGGATTGTAACAAGACCGGGAACAATGTTATGTTTCTCTTTTAAATCAGCAAGTTCATCTTTCAATTCTTCTTTGATCTCTTTGGCCACTTCAGTACCACTAACAATCTTTGCTGTCATTTTCTCACCTCTTGTAAGAGCTTTTTGTGTATCTTTCTGTGTATCTTTCCGTGTATCTTTCTCCCTCGTTTTTCAAACTGCCACCAGCATTTCTTTTCCACTCTATCTTTAACGACCTGGTTGAACAGGCATTCTGCAAAACATTTACATCGCGACAAGCGGTAGATAATCGGCTTCCCACCGCATTTTTCGAATGAGCTTCTTCATTCGCTGCTCATCATTTTCATGCTGAAAATCAGAAAAAACGCAGGGCCGTGCAACACCCATGTGTACCGCACTCATGGCGACTGCCAGAGCCACGTGGGAAGAGACCTCTTTAAGCCTGCCAAGCCCTGGAACAAGACATCCCTCCTGTGTCTCATTTGTGCTGACACATGCCGAGACGGCCTTTGCTGCGGCAGTGAAAAATTCAGGAAGCACCTCCCTTGCCCCGGAAGCCAATACTCCCAGTCCTACTCCCGGAAAGATCAATGCATTGCCGGCCTGCCGCGTGGTATAGGTTTTGCCTT
>JBHEOR010000132.1:0-461 GCA_046260685.1 Desulfopila sp. | reverse complement strand
AATCCGCTTTTTGGCCTCGTTAACATCCACCCCTTCATCGACCAGAGCACGCTCAATTTGTTCAGCCACTCCTATACCGCAGGTCCCGGCTCCGTGGATCAGGAAAACCTGCTCGGAAAGCTTCTGCCGTTTTATTTTCATGGCTGTCAGGATGGAGGCTAACACCGCAGCTCCCGTTCCCTGAATGTCGTCATTGAAGGAAATCAGCTCATCGGCAAAAGCATCGCGGGTAGAATAGGCATTCTGTTTAAAAAAGTCCTCCCATTGACAAACAGCATTGGGAAATACGTTTCTAAAAGCACGGGCAAACCGCCCGACAAACTGGAGATACTCCTCCCCCTGAAGTCTCTCATGGCGCCATCCCAGGTATTCATCATCGGCCAGCAAAGCCTCATTATTGGTGCCGACATCAAGGGATACGGGCAGGCAGTGCCACGGGGCAATACCGGCTCCCTGGGTAT
>JBHEOR010000131.1:542-8059 GCA_046260685.1 Desulfopila sp. | reverse complement strand
CTCCTGGATCTGATGGTAGGAGACAAGCTGTTCCGCTCTTTCCGAGGGGGTGAGGAAGGAGTCGAGTTTGGTCTTGAGTATGGTGGGATTGACCTCGGAGTCGATGGCAAGGATGCCCTCGGTGATGATTTTTTGCAGCAGGAGCTCCTGATTGGTACGTTCTTTGATATTGGCGGCAAAGGGAAGGAAGAAAAAGTTGGAAAAGATAAGGCCGTAAAGTGTTGAGGTCAGGGCAATGGGCACAGCCTTGAGGATGATTTCGGTTTCGCCGATGCCGTTGAGCATGGTTATCAGACCCACCACCGAACCGATGATGCCGAAGGTGGGAAAGTAGTCACCAATGCTTTTTATCACGCGTTCGAGGTCATCGCGACGCAGCCGGAAAAAATACATCTCGGTGTTCAGTATTTCCCGTATCTGGTCGGCACGATAGCCATCCACCAGGCAGCCAAGGGCACGGCGCAGAAAAAGTATGGAGGTCTCATTTTCTTTGTCCTGGAGCGACAGGATACCATCCATGCGGGACTTGACGGAGAGGTCGACCAGTATTTCAATGATCTCTTTTTCTGTTTTGTGGCGGATTTTGTAGGAGGAAGAGACCACTTTCGCGGCGATGACGAGCTGCTCCCACCGAAAACTGAGCAGTGCTGCCGCCAGTGTACCGCCGAGTACGATGAGCAGTCCGGAAATATTGAAATAGAAACTCAGATTACCGTGAAGAAAAAAACCAAGGAAAAAAAGAGAGGTACAGAACAAAAGTCCCAGTATGTTTTTGCGTATCATAGTTGCCGTATCCGTTGTTGCCTGTGGCGTTGATTGCGGAGTTCGCTGTTAAGGGAGTCTCACAGTGTTTGCATGGTCTTGGAAAATCTATCGACTGTGGCGATGGCCGGTTGTTCAGGTGGTTGAGAGACCACTATTTCGACACGGCGGTTTTGGGCTCTGCCGGCACCATCGTTGTTGGAGGCCACTGGTTTATACGAGGAGTAGCCGCTGATGACAAACTGATCCGGATTCATTTCCATATCCTCGATGAGAAACATGGCAACGGCATTGGCCCTGGCCACGGAGAGTTCCCAGTTGTTGGCATAGCGGCCGGCCTTGATGGGCACGTCGTCGGTATGCCCTTCCACATGTATCTGATGGGGTGCGTCACTTACGACAGCGGCAATTTTTTGCAGAGACCTGGATGCTGCACGAGAAAGCTCTGCCTGGCCGGTGGCAAAGAGCAGGTCGCTGGTAAGCACGATGCGTACCGCTTTGTTGGGGAGCAGATCAATGGAGGCGAGCTCACCGAGGTTGTTGGTTTTTACTGTTTCAAGGCTCCTGTCAAAGAGCGTTTGAGGCGGGGACGATGTCTGGTCGATTTTCTCTTTGGCCACGTCCTTTTCTGCCGGGTATTTTCCACCTGCCCGGCTTTTCCGTGGTGAATATGTTCCGGTGTCGGTGGTGGACGCAGCTTTTGATAAATCCTGCGCCAGCTGCTCAAAGCTTTGTTGTATATTGACTCCGGAAAAGGTCGTTTCCGGTGAGACATTCTGCAGAGTGATCGCTTCAGCCCTTTTTGTAGTATTGCCTGCTGTAGTATTACCTGCTGTAGTATTGCCGGTATTACGCGGCGGCACTGATTTGATTATCGTAAACGGCAGGGCTGCCGTATTGCTTCCGATATCGCTGCCGGCGGTGTTGTCTGCTGCCTGGGCAACGATACCCCGTACTTCCCGGTTGTGTTCCGTGAAAAAATCTTTATGGGCGGCCTGGTAGACAAACAGTGAGAGAAAGAGAATGAACATGGTCATCATCAGATCAGACCAGGCGGTGGACCAGTGCGTTTTCCTCGCCTCGGTCGGCCGAAGCGTTGAATCATGCATGGGGAAGGCGTTATGCAGTTGTGGCGCTACACTATTGAGCCGTTGCTCCGCCGGTGAGCGCTGCCGTGCAGCCTCATGGAACCCAGCGTAATGCTGCGTTTTCTCGGCAGGTGGTTGTTGGTTAAAAATATTGGCAGTCATACCTGAATATTATGATGGATTTTCAAAAAGCGGCAATGCAGGCCTTTGATGGTATTCCTTAGAACCACTGTTGTGTTAACCCACAAGGTTTCCCAAAAAGCTCAGTTGACCGACCCATGTCAACACCCCTTGCCTCTCGTGCTTCGAGCTGAGCGTTGCGGGTAATCAGCTTTACTTTGATTTTGCTCAAAATTAACTTCACATTCAGCTTCACATCCGGACCTCAATTTTGCCAACATATTTTTGAGGGAACTCTTAGGATAAGCCGTATAATTTAGCCGGTCCACAATATATATCGGTCATGGGGAGGTGGGGCATAAGCGAAAAATCTCGTTTTATCCGTGGCAGATGGAGGTGATGGTGTCATGTGCGCTGCGTGACCTGCCATGGTTGAAAGATTCTGCAGAGTACAGTCACAGATTTTCAGGAAGATGCCGCTGTTGCTCAGAAAGAGCAAAGGAGAAGCTGATGGCCAATGAAACGCAGCTCGAAGCACTGAAGGGCAAGGAGTCCGCCGTGTTGTTTTCAAGGGTACCGCAGCCCGGACGGTTGCAGCTAATCTCCAGGGACGGGTTTATGGCGTCCCATGCAAACAACACGACGGACTCTCGGGCCGAACAGCTGCGTTTTGTTGATAACCAGGAAGGAGAATGGATACTCCCGAATCAGAAGACAGGTTTATAATCGAAAAAGTGGGTTGTTTCCAGTTTCCTGTAGGTATAGGTTTCGGCGCGGGCAATAAACGAGTTGGTGACGGCGCCATTGGCGGTAAATCGCACGCCTTCGAGAAACTCACCGTCGGTGATACCGGTTGCCGCGATGGCAACCTCCTTGGAGCGAATGAGATCCTGCACTCTATAGATCTTATTAAAGTCGTTGATGCCGTGATCAATGGCCTCTTCTTTGTCACGGTCGTTTTCATAAAAGATCTTGCCCTCCAGATATCCACCAAGGCAGCTGATGGCGGCGGCTACCAGAACGCCCTCGGGGGCGTAGCCATATCCCATGTAGATGTCAGCCTTTTCCCCGATAATTGAAGAGAGGCAACCGGAAATCTCCCCTTCTTCGATCAACTTAATACGTGCTCCGCAACTGCGCACTTCCTTAATGAGTTGCTGATGCCGTGCCTGGTTGAGGATACAGACGGTGACATTGTCGGTATATTTACGCAGTGCCCTGGCGACCCGTTTGACATTGATGATGGGTGGCTGATTGATGTCGATGACCGGGCCCACGTTGGGCCCCACCACAATTTTATACATGCTGAGATTGGGCAGGGATTTGATGGCATCCTTGTCGGCTATGACGGCATAGGAGGTGGCGTTGTTGAGCCCGTCGGCAGCAGAATGGTGCCCCTCCAGGGCAACGGCCATAAGGTCCATGTCAGGCCCGCCTTCACCCAGTCGTTCCGGAATCTTCAGGGTTTCTTTGCGTTTGACAAAACGGTCATTGATGAGGTGTCCCTGAATCTGCAGCCTGTTAAGCGTTGTGGTGATAGCGGCTCTGGCGCTGTTGAGAATTTCGTCTTCATTGCCAAGTCCCTGTATTCTTGCCGCTGTAAGTGCGGCAATCTCCGTTGCCCGAACAATTTCCATTCCATAGTTTTTATTCATATCACCAAAGATCCGGTTGAGTATGTCTGTTTTGCCTTTTGAGTGCTCTTATCAAAGTTTGAAGCTGCGTATAACCTTCATCAACTTGTCACGTTCAGTCTTTAAAGCCTGGCCTTCAACGGTGTCCCTTTTTTTCATCGGATTTTTGAATTCATCGATAATCTGAATATCGAGCGGGGCCGATTCCAGGTTCTTCTCCGCCACTCGAATCTCCTCGGGTGTGGGCAGGATAATGCCGTAGATCTGGTGCGGCGTATGCACCAGGGCATGGCCTCGGTTATAATAGGCTGCAGCGAAGCCGCCATCGACATTGATAGCAATCCCGTCTTCGCTGGCCATCTGTTTGCCCTTGGAGTAGTCCACTGGAGTGTGGCCGAAGACGACCCGCTGTACACCGAATTCCTGTTGTAATTTTTTCTTGAAACCATCGGTCTCCAGATTGTGTTTCCAGTAGAGTGTGCGTTCCTCATGGGTCTTTTGGTCGGTGAGAAAGTATCTCTCAAAGGTTTTCATGGCATGTTTGCCGAAAAACGGTGACTTGGGGCCGCACCAGAGATAGAAGAACAGCGCCTGGTCCTTGGAGGCTTGCGGGGTGTCGTCAAGGTAGTTGCGTCCGACCCGGCGTATGGTGTCTTGGATATAATCAAGCAGGGCTTTGCCTTTTCTGCCGAGGAACTCTTCAAAATCACCATCGGCGGTGGAGGGTACCAGGGCATGAATATTGAGAATATTGTTAAGAACGTTATAGGTCCTGCCCTGGGTGAAAAAATATTTGAGCAGTCGCTTGAGCTTGCGGTTGTGGCGGAACTGATCTTCAAGATCATCGATAACCAGTTGCTCTTCGACGGTCAGCTTGCCGGGGTTGTCCAGGTCAATGGTGGGGAAGTGCGTGTCGTTGAGGCCCTCTGTATCACCGCTTTGCAGCATTTCGGCCAGTCTGTCAAGCCACAGCCGTGATTCCATTTCATAGTCCGGAAAGTCGTGAATGGTCTGCTCTTCTATTTTGAACTGGATTATAGCCAGGGCCTTTTCCATGGAACGGCCCTTGTCTGTTTTGGCTTTGAAATAGCCGGTGACTTTTTCGGCGGGATAGGTTTGTGTGGCAAATTCGGCAAGCCTGGAAGAGTCAAAGTGCAGTCGCTCCATGAGCTCAAAATGGTCATATCGGCAGGTTATACGAATGGTTTCGGCAATAAGTGATTTATTGCCGGAAGCGGCGCCAAGCCAGAGAATATCGTGGTTGCCAAAGATATAGTCGACCATGTCGCGATAATAGGGCGAGGACAGGATGCGTATGATCTTATCGGGCTGCGAGCCTCTGTCGAAAATATCGCCTAAAACCTCTATGCGGTCAAGGAGGACCCGTCGTATGGCATGGGAGAGGTGGGCAATTAAGCGTTCCGCTATGATGGTTTCCTCGAAAATGGGGTCGGGAACCGGGGAACCGGCCAGCAGGCGGTTGATTATATCGTGAAATTCCGGCAGGAAGATATCGTCGATACGATAGCGGATATTGGTCAGCTTGTAGCGCAGTATCTGGATAAAACAAAAGATGACATCCTGCCGGTCCATGCGGATTTCATCGTCCTGGAAAAATTTCTGTTTACGGATAATGGAGACCAGGTATTGGATTTTATCGGCGCTGAAGGTGTTGGGCAGTCCCTCTCGGCAGGTCTGGTAGAGCATACCGAAACGGCCGCGGAGTATCGATTTAAAGCGGTCTCCTTCGCCGTGCAGATCACTGATCCAAAGGGTTGTTGGTATATTGCAGTTCAGGTCGATATCCATCTGGAGCAGCTGATTGGCCAGTTTATCTAATTCTGCGACCTGGATATCGCCTGGAACATCGTCTTTGACCGGTGCAATGGTGACGGATTCATGTGCGCTCATAGAAGTATTTTCTTCCTCTCTTGTCTGCTTGATATAAAAGTTGCGACGACCGGTGAAGGCGGAAGTACCCCTGCAATTCCAACGTATCGTAAAAGTATCGAAAAATCAAATGACAATGACCCGGCAAAAGGCCCGCCAGCCACGAGACAGTGTTGGAAGAAGACGTTTTTTTCACTCGAATTGTGGTATTATTTTTGCTGCTGTGAGAGCGCATCAGGCGGCAAAGCCGCCATTCACCAGAATGTTCTGTCCGCTTACCCAGGCCGAGCGCTCATCGACCAGCAGGGCGACCATTCCCGCGATATCATCGACCGTACCGAACCTGTTCAGGGCGGCCATCGACGCCATCTGGTTGATCTGCTCCGCACTCTTTCCCGCTTGAAAAAGCGTGGTATCCACAGGGCCTGGGGAAAGGGTGTTGACGCGGATGCCCCGGTCGCCAAGCTCCTTGGCCAGTACCCTGGTAATCTGCTCGACCGCTCCCTTGGTGGCGGCATAGGCGCCATAGGTGGGCAACATGACCCTGGTGACCGTTGAGCCGATATTTATGATACTGCCGTTATCGGCCATTGCTCGAGCGGCCTGCCTGCAGCAGAAAAACACACCTTTGACATTGATGGTAAAGATGCGGTCATATTCCTCCTCGGAGAAGTCCGCGATGTTTTTATAGGTGGCGATGCCGGCGTTGTTGACCAGAATATCGAGTCGGCCATGGGTGGACAGCGCCAGATCAAACATGTTTTCTATTTCGGCCACTCTGGCTATGTCCGCCTGCAGAGCGGTGGCGCTGCCCCCTTTTTCTTCTATTTCGCTGACTAACTCATTGGCGCGCTTTGTATCACTGGAATAATTGAAAACAACGTGTGCTCCCATGCCGCACAGTTGCCGGACTATTGCTCTGCCAATACCGCGTGAGCCGCCGGTGACTATGGCGACTTTTTGTGTATCCGGGGTTTCCATATCTCCTGTATCTCCATTTTTGCATTTTGAAACTCTGACAAGCCGTAATAATGATGAACTACAGTTATGACGAACTGCAATCTCTCCAAGTATAGCATAAAAAAAGCCCCGCGGGTACTTCGACCGGCGGGGCGTGGAAAAAACTTCAGATCCCGGGAGATTGTCCGAGAGCAGCCATTTTCGAGCGGCTTCCTAGAATTTGTAGGTATAGCCCAGTGAGGCGAAATATGCCGAGGCGTTGCTGAATTCACCATTGATGCCTTTGGCATTGATGACATCTCTTGATTCTTTGTAGTCATAGAGTATGCCAAAGGCTATCTCGCTCTTTTCGCTTACGGCAAAGCGGGCACCGGCGGAAATAATCCAGGCGTCGGAGTCGGGCAGTTCAAAGCTCAGATTATTATCCGGCACGGGGTTTTCATCATAGGCCAGACCACACATAAGGGTGACATCGGGGTTGAGCCTGTACTCCATGCTCAGGCGATAGGCGTTGGTGTCATCCCAGTCTTTTGGGACCGGATCGTCAAAGAGGGGAGTAAAAGATCCTACGGGTACATCATATTCGAAATCCAGCGTTTCATATTCAGACCAGAAGGTCCTGTCAATTGTCAGTTCCACCGTGAGTTTGTCAAAGTCATAGCTTCCGGAAAGAGCTAAAACAGCGGGAGCCGGCACAGTTACATCGCCATCGGTCAAAATGGGAAATGAGGAAGGGACGGTGTCAATGCGAACATCACCTTCAAAATCAAGATCTACGTGGGATCGATATGTAAGGGATATGTTCGATTCTTCCGTGGGTTTGAGAGACAGGGCGGCATTCCAGCCGTAATCTATGGTATCACCGTCCACATAGAGACTGGCACCAGGTGTTATACCGAGGGAGCCGCCTTTGCGTATGACCGTCGCCGTGCTATACAGAACCCGGGCACCGGCGGCAAAAGAGATGTTGTCGTGAATTTTGTAGGATACGGTGGGGTTGAATTCTATTACTTGTAATTCGAATTTTTGGGAAAAAAAGGCCCCATAGCCATCGGGCCAGCGT
>JBHEOR010000131.1:0-532 GCA_046260685.1 Desulfopila sp. | reverse complement strand
GCTGTCACGGAAAGTCCGACGTGAAAGCCGTTGTAATCAGGTGAGACCAGAAATGCCGTGGGCACCAGGAAATTCTCATCTTTGGATTCATGATTGAGAAATGCTACATTATTATCTTCATACTCAATTTCTGTGAGATGAATATAACTGAGATCTCCCTCTACGACCCAGCCGTCGTTTGCCATAAAGGACATATTGGCCGGATTGAAATAGGCTGCGTCGGCGCCACGGGCGCTGGCCACATGAGCGCCGGCTTTCGCCGTGGAATCGGCTGATTGTTCAGGAATACGGTAGCCTGATCCATATGCCGTACCGGCCGCCAGAATCGAGGTTAGTGCCACAACGGAAATTGTCTTCTTCATTCTTCACTCTCCCATGATCTAAATGAACGTTTGCCTGCTGCAAGCAGACTGTCAAATTGACGACCACGTCATGCCCCTCCTCTGCAAAGCCTTGGCTTTGCAACATGCATAGTCGAAAACCATTAAAACCCCCTATACCTAACTTTTACGTGCAAGTCAACATTAAACAC
>JBHEOR010000130.1:0-8079 GCA_046260685.1 Desulfopila sp. | reverse complement strand
TGTCACGATAGAGCATATCGATTTCGTAAAGGGTTTCCACGTGGTCGGAGACAAAGCTGATCGGTACCATGAGAATATTTTTACATCCCTCGATGGCCAGAGTATCGAGCATTTCCGGTGTTGATGGCGAGAGCCACTCCACCGGCCCGCTTCTGCTCTGGAAGCAGAGCCTCCCTTTTTTTCCTGTGATTTCTTCAATTTTTGAAATGGTGATGTTAATGTGATCCAGGTAAGGATCCCCCTCTTCGATGAATGAGACGGGCAGGCTGTGGGCGCTGTACACCACCTCGACATCGGGTGAGGGAAAGTGGTGCAATGCTTCCAAAATATTTTCAGCAAAGCATTGGATATAGAGCGGGTTGTCCGGCCAGCCGTGTATCTCTGTTATGGCAAATGGTTCTTCGGCCTGTGTGGCAGCGTGCTGCAGATTGCTGAGTGAGGATCCCGATGTTGCCCTGGAGAAGTGGGGGTAGAGCGGTAATGCCACGATTTGGTCAATGCCCTCGGCGGCCAGTTGTGCCAGGGCCTGGGGCGCCCTGGGGGGACAGTATCGCATGGCGCTTACAACGGTGAAATTGCCACTGGAGCGGAGTTCGGTTTGCAGTGCCCGGGCCTGCTGGTTTGTGATCCTGATGAGCGGAGAACCGCCACCAATTTTTTCATAGGTCTCTCTGCTCTTCGGCGCCCGTTTGCGGGCAATATACCAGGCGAGAGGTTTTTGCAAAAAGCGTGGACCGAGGCGGATGATGTCGCGGTCTGAAAAGAGATTGTACAAAAAAGGAGCTACCTCTTCAGTTTTTTCAGGACCTCCCATGTTGAGAAGTATTACCCCGGTCTTGCCTGTCTTATGTTCCATCTCTTTGCTCCTTATCTCTGCCATTATCGACAAACGAGCAATACTTTACAACATGATGGCCGATCATGCAAAAGCTCCTTGAGAAAAGGGGACAAACAGACTCGACAGAGAGTAAAAATGATGTGTTATGCTTGATTCTCTCCCATCAGAGAATATAATTATAAGAGGAGTAAAGCCGTATTACACCAGTGGCGTGTTGCCTGGCAAAAAAATGCGGTTTTACCGGGGAATATGCTCTCAGGGGCATAGTGGTGGCGATCAAAGAATCGCCTGGTATCAACTGGAGGAACTCTATGGATCTAAAGGTCGAAGCCCGGAATGTTGAGTTGCGCAAAGGATGGCAGGAACGAATAGAGGAGGAGAAGGAAAAGCTTATTCGCAATTTTGCCGCATATCTCCTGCACTTGCGTGTTAGTATAGAAGCCACCACTCATCATAAGGAAGGAGGGTTTGAGATCAAGTTGGTTGCATCGGTGCCAAATGACATTGTGGTCGTTACCAGGAAAGGAGGCGCCGTCCGTCCGCTCCTTGTAGAGGCCTTTGATGTCTTGTCACTGCAGCTCAAGGAAAATATTCGCAAGAAACACCAGAATAAGAAGGGAGCCGAATCACTGACGGATAGCGACAGCTTCGGAACAATCCGTAAATTGTCACCACATGAATCCTACGGCTTTATCGTAACCACTGATGACCGTGATGTTTATTTTCATGAAAATTCATTGAAGAACATTGAAATGGAGCAACTCTCGGAAGGTGATGGGGTGTTTTATGGGGAAACATTTGGAGATAAGGGGCCGCAGGCATCCTGGGTCCGTCTTGCCAAGTAACTGCCTGAGTTTTCTCAGTCCGGTGTATGGCTAGAGCATGCACTTGCAGAAAAGAATGTGCACCAACAAGGTCCGAAGCTGTAAAGCTTCGGGCCTTATTTTTTGTTGAACAGTTACCAGATACCGCGAGAAAAAGGTGATGGGCCGGGGAAGAGACAGTACGCTGTTCCTTCCCTTTTTTGTGCATGCGTTCTTGAGAGGAAAACAGTATGGTATGCTCGCACATACTACAGAAGAGACTGCATAAGGAGTTTGTTCAATAAGGAGTGACGCACTATGACCAACGAGACGTTCTATATTGTTGACGGCAGTGCCTATATTTACCGGGCGTATCACGCGGTGGCGCCCCTGACCAACAGCAAGGGAGTGCCGACCAATGCCGTTTTCGGCTTTACCAATATGCTGCGCCGTCTTCTGCAGGACAAACAACCGGATTATGTATGTGTGGCCTTTGACAGCAGGGGACCGGTTTTCAGGCATGAGCTGTATGCCGAGTACAAGGCCAACCGACCGCCGATGCCGGAGGATCTGGTGGTGCAGATACCCTACATTAAAGCACTTGTCCATGGTTTCAATATCTGTCTGTTGGAGGAGGACCGTTTTGAGGCGGATGATGTCATTGCCTCGCTGGCTGCCACCATGAGCAGCCAAGGTCAGGATGTTGTCATTGTTTCCGGCGATAAGGATCTCCTGCAGCTCGTCAATGACCGGGTGGTAATGTGGGATCCCATGAAAGACGTTGTGATGGACGGTAAGGCCATCGAAACAAAATATGGGGTGAGTACTGCGCAATTGCTCGATTACTTCAGTCTTATCGGTGACAGCTCTGACAATATTCCCGGTGTTCCGGGAGTAGGACCCAAAACGGCTGCACGATTACTACAGGAATACGGTTCTCTCGCTGCGGTCTTTGATAATGTTACGTCCATGAAGCAATCCAAGATGAAAGAGCGGCTCATTGAACATGAGAGCCTGGCTTATCTCTCCCGCGATCTCATCCGGTTGCGTGAGGATGTCGGAGGATTGAATGATCTTGAAGAGTTCAGGACAAAGGACTGTGATCATGCCACTCTTGCCGAGATCTACCGTGAGCTTGAATTTTCCTCTCTGCTGCGGGAGGTCAAGGTCTCGGCGGGTATTCCCAGGGAAGGCTTTGTTTGTGTTGAAAATACTGGGCAACTCTCAGATATTGCAAAAAAGATTGAAAACGCGGAGATGCTGGTCATTGATACCGAGACGACCTCCCTGGATCCCCGCAGAGCTGAACTGGTCGGGGTGTCCCTGTGTGTTGATCTCGATGAGGCCTGGTATATTCCAGTTGGGCATAAAGACAGCGAGGGCAATGTGATTGCTCACCAGATATCGCTTGAGCAGCTTCGTGAGTTTCTGGCTCCTTATCTGGTCAGCGAAGATCTCATCAAACTCGGCCACAACCTCAAGTATGACTATGCCGTGCTTGCCGAAGCACTTGATGTGAAAATGCAGGGACCGCTGCGGGATACCATGATAGCGGTTTACCTTCTCAACCCCGGAGGGAGAAGCTTTAAGCTCGACGATCTTTGTCGTGAGATTGATTTACAGCTGACCTCGTTTGACGAGGTTGTCAAAAATGACAAGCGTGAGGACTGTTTCGCCTATGTCGATGTCGCAACGGCCTGCACCTACAGTTGCGAGGATGTCTATGGCAGTTTAGCTCTGTGGCGTCATTATGCACCGCAACTTGAGAAAGCTGATCTCATGGAACTGTTCAGCTCCATGGAGATGAAGGTCATGGTGATTCTTGCAGAGATGGAGCGGCGCGGGGTCTGCCTGGATAGCGAGGCCCTTGATCGGATATTCGAGGAATTTGCCGAAATTCAAAAGCAACTGGAGCAGCAGATTTATGCTATTGCCGGGGAGCGTTTCAATATCAACTCACCGAAACAGTTGGGTACCATTCTCTTTGACACGCTGCAGCTGCCCTATGGTCGTAAGACCAAAACCGGCTATTCAACCGATGTCAAGGTTTTGGAGAAACTGGCGGTAAAGCATAAACTGCCGGCCAAAATACTGGAGTATCGAACCATAGCAAAGCTGCAGTCAGCCTATGTGGAAAAACTGGGGAAGCTGGTCGATGAAGTAACCGGAAGAATCTACACCTCGTTTAATCAAACGGTTACCGCCACGGGCAGATTGTCGAGCAGCAATCCCAATCTGCAGAACATTCCGATCCGTTCCGCATACGGCAACCGCATCCGGCGAACATTTGTTCCCGACGACGGCATGGTGTTTCTCTCGGCCGACTACTCCCAGATTGATCTCCGCGTTCTCGCCCATTATTCCCAGGACGAAGCGCTGCTCACGGCGTTCAACAACGATCATGATATTCATGAAAGCACGGCGCGGCGGATTTTTGCCAATCCGCTGGTCATTGCCCCGGAAATGCGCAGGGTGGCAAAAAGCATCAATTTCGGTATAGTCTATGGCATGAGCAGTTATGGACTTGCCAATCAATTAGGGCTTGCCAGAAAGGAGGCGCAGAGCTTTATTGACCGGTACTTTGCCCATTACAGCGGTGTGCGCAGGTTTATGGAGGAGATTGTGGAGCAGGCCCGCCGCGATGGCTACGTCACCACCCTCTGCAAACGTCGCCGCGCTGTGCCCGAGATCAATGCCAAAAACAGAAATCAGCGTGACATGGCGGAGCGTATTGCCCTGAATACGCCGATACAGGGAACGGCAGCCGATATTATCAAGCTTGCCATGATCGACGTGGAGAAAATCATACAGGAACAACAGCTCCAGGCATGGCTGCTGCTGCAGATTCATGACGAACTGGTGTTTGAAGTGCCGCGCGACATGGTACAGGAGGTGGCACCAGTTGTTCGGCAGGCCATGGAATCGGCCTTGCAGTTGGATGTTCCCCTGGTGGTCAATGTTGAGGTCACCGGGAATCTGGCCAAGGAGTAATGAGATCGTTATATTGTTACTTGATTACCAGCAAAACTCGGCTAGAGTCTCTAAAGGGCCAGGACCGGCGTGTTGTTTTCATGGGTATCTGCAAGCCCGGACGGCTGCAGCTAAGCCCCCAGGGATGGGTTTATGGCGTCCCATGAAAACAACACGGCGGTCCTGGGTCGATTAGCTGCGTTTCGGTGGTAATCAGCTATTTTTATTTACTATGTGAGGAGTAATGGCACAACGAACAGAACAGCCGACAGAACAGCAAATGGACGATACGGCACAATTGTGTGATGATATCGAAATTTTTATAGAGTTTTCCGTAGCAGACGATGAACAGCAGGCGGCCCTGGCCACATTGGAAAACTACAGAGACAACAGCTTGGCCCTGCAGGTTATGCGGGATTTTTATGCCCGGCTGCCGGAGTTGCGGCAAGAGGCCATCTTGAAGATATTCACTATCGTGTCGCGCCAGGCAATCTATCTTGTCGGTGTTGATACCCAAAATTACCAGTACCTCTATTTCCACAATGGCGAAGAGCTGCTCTACCTCGGCGAGAAAAAGGATGGTATCGGCGATACTGAAGTGCTTCATTTTTTCGGGTATTCAGATGAAAACGAGTTTTTGCAGGCGGTCGATGAGCGCAGTCATGGCTATGTTGAGCCGGGCGGGCGGCCGCAAACCTTCTGCCCGGTGTGCACGGTGGCCGAAGGAGAGACACATCTTCTTGGCTGCCCCGTTGAGGTGTGCCCCTGGTGCGATGGTCAGCTCAATATGTGCAACTGTCGATTTGAAAAGCTGGGAGTGGAAGAAATGACGGACAATGCCGAAATCGATCGGCTGGAGGTGCTGCTCGAGGAAAAGGGCCGAATACCTTTTGCAGCCGACCATGCCCCTGCATATCCCAGCGGCGGAGAGAGGGATTGATTACAGGGATTTCTGGATATACCAGCCGAGCGTTGGTGGTCATCAGCATCAAAAAAAGGCGGGGACACACAGTATCCCCGCCTTGTATCCCCACCTTGTCGTGATGTGAACGTTCAAAGCACCCTTTACTCAACCCGTCCTGAAACGTTCTTGAGATACTTATACAATTCCGTATCAGAGGAGAGGATAAGCGAGGTGTTCTTTCCTATGCTTGTTTCGTATGCTTCAAGAGATTTCAAAAAGGAATAGAACTCCGCATCCTGAGTATAGGCATCACCGTAAATCTTGGTGGCCTTGGCATCGGCCTTACCCTTGAGTACAACGGCTTCCCGGTTGGCCCCGGAGATGATCTCCTTACGTTCCTTGTCCACCTTACCAAGGATCTCGGCCTTCCTCCCTTCACCGAAAGAACGTTTTTCCGCGGCAATACGTTTTCGTTCCGAAATCATCCTGTCATACACCTTCAGCCTGACCGATTCGATGTAGTTGACGCGTTTCAGCATTACATCGGTGAGCTCGATGCCGTATTGCGGTGTAATTTTGGAGGCAATCTTGAGGATCCGTTCCGATATCTTATCACGGCCCATCTGCGGTTTACTTCCCATGTCCTTGGAGTTAACGGTCATGGTGGCTTCGGACCAGTCGGAGCTGCGAATGATTTCGATAAGATCGTTTTTATTGACCATATCCCGCACCGTTCCATCGATGATATCATCGAGCAGTGACTGGGCCCGGGTCTGGTTGTTGACGGATTTGAGAAACTGCAATGGTTCAGTGATTTTCCAGCGGGCGGTGACATCGAGAAAGACGTAGGTTTTATCATTGGTGGGAATCTGGTTTGGATCACCATCCCAAACGAGTATTTTTTTGTCGAAGTACTCCACCTGATGAAAGAACGGTTTTTTAAAGTGCAGACCGGCATCTCGTTGCGAGGCGACGGGGGCGCCAAACTGGGTAATAACCGCCTGTTGACCTTCTTCAAGTATATAAAAACCATCATAGACGATCACGATGGCCGCCAGAACAAGGCCGACGAGTAAGAATTGTGCAAATCTTTTCATTATTCTGTCCTCTTGTGATTATCTATTTCGGGGAGTCGGTTACGTTCAGCCCTTTGCCGCTGAGGTTCAGGAGCGGCAGAGGTGATTGCTGATTTTCATCGAGAACATAAATCGACTCAACGCTGGGCATGACTTTCTGCATGGTCTCGAGGTACATGCGTTTGCGGGTGACCTCTGGAGCGTTATTGAATTCTCGAAGGATATCAAGAAAACGGGCGGATTCACCCTCGGCATTGTTAAGGCGTTCTGCGGCATAGCCTCGAGCTTCCTCGACAATCTGATTTGCCTGGCCGCGTGCCTTGGGAATAACCCTGTTGTAGGTTTCCTCGGCCTCGTTGACCAGGCGTTTCATATCCTGGTCGGCCTCATTCACCTCGTTGAAAGCAGGCTTGACTTTGTCGGGCGGATTGATGTCCTGAAACTGGACAGTGCCGAGACCGATTCCCGATCTAATACCGTCGAGCTCGGACTGCAGTTCGTTTTTGACCGAGGCGGCAAGCAGATCTCGATTACTGAGAACGTAGTCGAAGTCCATGTTGCCGACGATTCTGCGGGTAACGCTCTCGGACAGATCCCGTACGGCCTGGCGGACATCCTTGACCATGAAGAGATAGTCTCCGGGATTTTTGACACGGTATTGAACAATCCAGGCAACGTTGATGACATTTTTATCGGCGGTGAGCATGAGCGACTCCATGCCGTAATCCTGACCGGAAAAGGTGCTGCGCTGGCCGGCTGACTGGACGCGGAAGCCGAATTCTTCTTTGCGGATGTTTTCAACATCGACCTTATAGAGGCTGTCGATATAGGGGATTTTGAGGTGCAGTCCAGGTTGTGTGGTTTTGTTGTAATTGCCGAGACGAAGGATGACCCCGACCTCGCCGGGCGTGATTTTGTAGATGGAAGAGAATATTCCCTGGAAAAGAATAATCACCAGTACGACGGCAAGGATTTTCCCAATACCGCCAAATCCTTTGAACGGATTTTTGGGGCCTTGATCATCATCGCCGTCACCCGGCGGCTTATTCCCACCGGAAAAGTAATCCTGCAGTTTTTTGATAATCTGGGCCACCATCTCTTCCGGGGTCTGGGGCTTTTTTTTGTTCCCCCATGGAGGCTGTTGATCATGATTGGACATACATTTCTCCTGAATTCGTTTTCTTTGTTATTTCCCGAAGCCTTGCTGGAGATACGGCCGTAAAAGACCGCCTTCGAAAAACCAAGCAGTAGAATAATTTTATACCAGTGAACAAGGGTAAGCTTTTATAGAGTGGTTTGCAAGAAAAAGCGAATGACAATCAGGCTACCATGAATAAAAAACCAAGAAAAGAGTAACAAACTCATTGAATGACTGTAAACAGGTATTTTATGTTTTTTTTGATTACCAAAGAAACTCAGCTGATCGACCCAGGAGTCTGCCGTGTTGTTTTCATGGGACGCCATAAACCCATCCCTGGGGGCTTAGCT
>JBHEOR010000013.1:28413-42087 GCA_046260685.1 Desulfopila sp. | reverse complement strand
CCGTCCGGGCTGCAGATACCCATGAAAACAACACGGCGGGCTCCTTGCCCTTGGGTGCTTCGAGCTACGTTACTTTTCGTAGAGAGGCCGGGGCCCCGGTTGCATCGCTGAATAATTCCTATTCTGGCTATATACTGAAATCTTCACACAAAAAATTTTGTTGTGCTTGATCTACCTTTTTTTTTAGCATATACTGAGAGAATCTTTCAATTAGTCACATACTACGTAGCCATATTACATAATGCCCTATGCCTATCGTAACCGATGGGCTTTTCTGGAGGTTGTCGCTGCACTTTCAACAAGGACTCACTGGTACATGCTTAAAACCGCAATCATACTTCACCACCCTGATACCACCATTGCAAAATGTTATGGCGATATCGACCAGATTTTCCGATGCTCCGCCGATGCCCTGCCAGGCAACACTCTGCATGACTGTGGGCTGCGTTTTTTCCATGACAACGGTGATGAGCTTTGTGCAGCAGACCATCCCCTTCAACGTATCAGGAATAATGGTGAAGCAATCAGCGGTATTACAGCTGGAATCCGCTCCCGGGAAAGCGCCTCATCCCTCCAAGTCACGATGGACGGTTATGCCGAACTGGACAGCAACGGTGATACAGCACGCATAGTAACCGTCTACAATACCACCCACGACACAACAGCGAAGAACGGTGCCTCCCCGACACGCATAGAGCAGGACTGGAGCAGAACCTTTGACGCCATTGCCGATGTGGTCACCATCCTTACCCCCGATCTCTATATCCTGCGGGCCAACACGGCCGCCTCCAGCGCCTTTCAGCTGTCTCAGCAGCAGCTGCTCGGACGCAGGTGCCATGAAATCTTCCAGGGAACAGCGAAAGGCTGTGAGAGGTGCCCGCTGGTAAAAGATGATCGCACCACCGCACCGAGCTCCGCAATTATTCGCAACAAGCGCCTGGGGAAAAACTTTGAGGTGCGCTGCTCGCCTGTTCTTGATGACAACGGCTCTCTTCTACATTTTGTGCATACGGCACGGGATATCAGCAAAGAAGAAACGCTTCAGCGTCAGCTGCAGCAGGCCATGAAGCTCGAAGCCATAGGCACCCTGGCGGGAGGGATCGCCCATGACTTCAACAACATCCTGGCGGCAATAATCGGTTATGGCCAGATAGCCAAGGCAAAGCTGGACAAGCACAACTCGCTCTACAGCGATATCGACCAGATTCTATTGGCGGGCGACCGGGCCGCCAAACTGGTGAAACAGATTCTCACCTTCAGCCGTCAAGAAGGTGAGGCAGCTACCTTCCACCCACTTGAGATGCAGTTTATTATTAAGGAGGTGGTCAAACTGCTGCGCTCCTCCTTGCCGACAACCATTACAATCAATCAGGATATCCAAAGCACGTGCCCACCCATTCTTGCCGACCCGACCCAGCTGCACCAGGTCCTGGTGAATCTCTGCACCAACGCCAAGCATGCCATTGACGATAACCACGGCTGCATCGACATCTCCCTGCGGGAACATACGTTGAACGAGACGCAGCTTCTCCAGGAAATCTGGCTGTTACCCCGGGGCACGTATGTTCATCTCAGCATAGCAGACAACGGCGGGGGAATGAGCAAGGAAACCCAGGCCAAAATCTTCGATCCTTTTTTTACCACCAAACCCAAGGAGCAGGGAACCGGCCTGGGGCTTTCCGTTGTCCACGGCATTGTGGAGGGCCATGATGGCGTCATTACAGTGGACAGCATCGAGGGAAGCGGCACCACCTTTGATCTCTATTTTCCCGCCATCGAAAAAACACGCCCTACACCACCCCAAAAGCGGCAACCTTTGCCGCATGGAGATGAGCGGATCATGGTGGTTGACGATGAAGCTCCCCTTGCCAAAATGCTCGAACTGGTTCTGCAGGGTCTGGGATACCGCGTCACCCTGTTCACCGACAGCCTTGCCGCCGTTGCCGAATACCGCAAACGGCCACGGGATTTCGACGTCGTTATCACCGACATGACCATGCCGCACATGACCGGCGCCGAGCTGGCCCGTGAAATGCTCTCCATTCGTCCGGAACTGCCCATCATCCTGACGACGGGCTACAGCGAAACCATCGACAACCAAAAGGCCAAACGTCTGGGCCTGCGCAGCCTTATGCTCAAACCGCTAAAAAAGGCCGAGCTGGCCCAAACTCTGCGAGACGTGCTCGATAATGCCTGACATTCTTATAATTGATGACGATACCAGTCTGACAGATATGCTTGCCGGCCAGATGGAGGACGCCGGCCACAATGCCGACACGGCCAACAGCCTGACGGAGGGTCTGAAAAAAATAGAGTCCGCCGGCTATGACATCGTGCTGCTCGACGTCCAGCTTCCCGACGGCAGCGGCCTTGAACATCTCAAACATTTCAAGAATGCCGCATGTGATCCGGAAGTTATCATTATCACCGGCCACGGCGAAGCCGACGGCGCGGAAAAGGCCATCCTCAGCGGTGCCTGGAGTTATATCGAAAAACCTCATGTCATCAAGGAGCTCTCCCTCCATTTGACCCGTGCCCTGCAGTATCGCAAAGAAAAGATGAAGGTCAACGAAGTCCCCGTCTCCCTCAAGCGCGACCGGATTATCGGCACAAGCCGACCGTTAAAGCACTGCCTTGACCAGGTGGCGCGTGCCGCCTCTTCCGATGTCTCAGTGCTCATCACCGGGCCAACGGGAACCGGCAAGGAGCTCTTTGCCCGCGCCATTCATGAAAACAGCAGCCGCTGTGACAACAATTTTGTGGTGGTGGACTGTGCCGCCTTGCCGGAAACACTCATCGAAAGCACCCTCTTTGGCCATGTCAAAGGCGCCTTTACCGGGGCGGAACGAGCCCAGGAAGGACTGGTCAAACAGGCCGACGGCGGCACGCTCTTTCTCGATGAAGTCGGTGAGCTGCCGCCTGCCATCCAGAAGACATTCCTGCGCCTTCTGCAAGAGCACGAGTACCGTCCCGTGGGCTCATCCCATCATCTCTTCAGCAACTTCCGCCTGGTTGCCGCCACCAATCGAAACCTGGAAGACCGTGTGGAAGAAAAACTGTTTCGTCAGGACCTGCTCTTCCGCCTGCAGGCCTTTATCATTGCTCTTCCTCCACTCAAAGACCGGCTCGACGATATCAGCGAGCTGGCCACCTATTTCATAACTACACTGTGCCGCAGATACGGCCTGGAAACCAAAGGGATCTCTCCGGACTTCATTGAGGCCCTGGAAAACCATGACTGGCCCGGCAATGTCCGCGAGCTGCACCAGACCATCGAGCAGGTCTTCACCAGCGCCTTTCTCGGGCCGACCTGTTTTTCCATCCATCTGCCCGACCATTTACGCGTCAAGCAGGCCCGTGCCGACGTCGGCGCATCACCCACCGGCGGGGCCACTCCCCCAACGCTTCCCACCTGGCGCGACTTCAAGGAGATGTGCGAAAAGAGTTACCTGGAAAAGCTCAAGGTCCTGGCCGAGGACAATGTCAGCAAGGCCTGCAGGATCTCGGCCATCTCCAGGACACGACTGTATCAACTCATGCAAAAATTTGATATCCACTTCCATTAACTTCCAATAACTTCTATTAGCTCCCTGCCCTGTCAACTTTTGTGTACACCCCGTCATCTCAACTGTTAATAAAAGTGAACAGTCCTGTGCTGCACTGGATGTCTCTCTCATCCAGCCTGCCCTTCATCCAACAAGGCAACGTGTTGTTATAGTTAGTCATATCAAAACAACTCCGGAGATGGCCATTTCCGGCACGCTTCATGCTAGTTGTCAGGTCAACAGCAGCAACCCACTCAAACTCCTCCAACAGCGTAACGGTCTGCTCATGAATACTTTCTTTTATGCCGCGTCCTCAGCGAGATGCCGTGACAACTGCAACTACAAAACCTGCAGCAGAAGATGTCTCTTTCTGCTCAATCAAATCGCCGCACTCCAGGACCTGTATATTCTCCCCGGCGGCTCAAAACTGCAGACGCCCAATTCCATGAAGCTCCGCAGCGGCGATGTAGTCATTCTCTATGCAGAGGATCAGGAGGATATCGACAGCCTTGTTGCCCTGGAAAATTTTTTCGGCAACTTTCGCATCATCTTCATAGCCGGCACCGACAGTTTACTTGAATCCAACCGGCATCACAGCCTCACCCCCCGGTACACCATGGTTGTCGACCAGGGTCTGGAAAAGGTAGGCGCGGTTATCGACCGCCTGTGCACCCAGACGCACCCCTCACCTTCCACCGAAAGCTCATTTGAAGGATACCATTATGGATGATCAGCTCTTCGCTTCATTTATGCTCGATGAAGAAAAAGGATTGGAAATTGCCCTCAAGGCGGAAAATGTAGCCGAGGCCACACCGTTCAACACTGCCATCCAGGAACTTCCGGCAAGTATTGACTACCTTGAAGGCATCATGCCGCTGCGGGGCGACGTCATCCCCGTCATCAACCTGAAGAAACGTTTGGGTCTCGACACGCAGGAATATGGCGAAAACGCTACGGTGGCGGTCGTCACCATCTACAACCAGCAATTCGGCCTGCTCTTTGATGACATCCGGGAGGTTTTCAAAACGGAGCCCAAATATATCATGCCCATCAGCAGTGTGCTGCAAAGTGATGACCCCATCATCTCCGCAATCATCAAGCGCAATCAGGGCGAGCGAACCGCTGAACTGCTTGATCTGACATATCTCTTTAAAGGCCAGTCGCTGGAGGTGCTCGACCAGGCGAGGCAAAGTACCGCTGCCCCTGAACCTTCCCGGCAAACCAGCTACTCCCGCTGGGTTGTCTTTACCTGCGTTGACCAGAGCTATGGTGTGCCGGTCCAATATTCCCGGGAAATCGCTTTTTTCTCGGAAATCGACGACATGTTCAAAAGCGACCATGTCGAAGGCGCCATCCAGCTGCGTGACCGTACCATCCCGGTGATGGACGGCCGCTATCTCCTTACCGACCACAAAAAAGATCGCTCGGCAGATGCCGAAAACCGTGTCCTCATCCTGGCAGCCGAGGAGTGTTCCTTTGGTATGATGGTGGATGAGATCAAAACGATTCTCACCATTGCCGATGCTGATATCCTCTCCGTTCCCTCCGGCGGCAGCGAAAATCTTCTGGGGATTTTCCCTCAAGACGACGGCACCAACATACTGTTGCTCGACATTCCCAATCTGGTCTGCAACCAGATCGAGGATATCAAATCGCTCACCCGCATCAAAAACGGCAAAAGCAAAGACAGCAATGAGCCACCGGCACTCAGCCGATCCCATCACCTTATCACCGAAAACTGCTACCTTATTTTTGCCATCGACAAAAATTTTGCCATCGAGCTCAAGGATGTCCAGGAAATAATCGAAAGCGAGAATATTCTTAAGGTGCCCCGTGCCGACGGATATATCACTTCGGTCATCAACCTGCGCGGCACCATCGTGCCGGTTGTCAATATGCGCAGTTTTTACAACTATCCCGCAGGCCACAGCGAGGACAGCAAGCTTATCATCTGCCGCGGACAATCGCGCACCATCGCTCTTGAAATTGACCAGATCGTCACCATCTACAAGCAGGAAGACTACCATTCGACGCCGTCTCTCAATCCACAGCTTGCCCAAAAAAAAGACACCCTGGACCGCTTAATTGAATATGAAAAAGAAGACGGCCTCAAAGAGCACGTTCTGGTTGTCAACATGCATAATCTGATCCGCAACCATCTTGAGTTCAAAACGGAAAAGGCGGCCGGGGCCGAACCGGCACCACACGATATTCCAACAGAACATGACTCTGAACCCATAAACAGCTAAGAGGGATACCATGGAAACAAAGACGACAGCAAACAATGATGCACTGGACACCTCCAGCCTAAATCTGGTCATGGAGCCGAGTTTTATCGTCAATGGCGAACGAATGATCACCTGGGCCAACGAGCCTTTTTTCAAAGCATTCAATCTTAAAGCCGCCGGCGTTATCAACAAAATGACCTGCGAGGAGGCCTGCCCCACCCATCTCTGCGGCACCAAGGATTGCCCGACGGATAAGGCCGCCCGCATCAAGAAGCCGGCCGAAGCGGAAATATTTGTGCAAAAGGGCTCGACCGCACCCCGATATTTCGCCACCAGAGCCGTTCCCATCAACGGCGGCACGGACGGCACCTTTGTTACCTTACACGACATCACCCAGCATAAAGCTACCGAGGCCAACCTGCGCCAGATGCAAACCGATATGAACGTCATTCCCACCCCCATCATGGAGATCGACAAAAATTTCAATGTCACCTTCATGAACCCCGCGGGAGCCGGTGTTGCAGGCCTTACTCCCGACGAGGTGATCGGCAAAAAGTGCTATGACCTCTTCAAAACACCCCACTGCAAAACCGACAAATGCGCCTGCGCCAGGGCCATGAAGACCGATTCCGTGGTCTCCGACCAGACCATCGCCCGCCCTCAGGACGGTGTCATTGTCCCCATCAAATACACCGGGGCACCCATCAAGGATGCCAAGGGCAATATCAAGGGCGCCCTGGAATATGTCCTCGATGTCACCGAAGAGGCCCAGCAGAAACAGGCCGCCGACGAGAAGATCAACAACCTCAATGCCATTCCCACACCCATTCTTTCCGTTGATACCGACTTCACCATCACCTACATGAATCCGGCCGGCGCCGCCATTGCCAATATGACGCCCGACGAGGTTATCGGCAAAAAATGTTACGATCTCTTTAAAACACCCCACTGTCAAACGGAGAAATGCGCCTGCGGCCAGGCCATGAAGACCGACAAGATCGTCTCGGCGGAAACCATTGCCCGACCGGCGGAAGGCGTTATAGTACCGATCAAATATACCGGTGCACCGATAAAGGATGCCAAAGGCAATATCAAGGGCGCCCTGGAGTTCGTCCTCGATGTTACCCAGGAAGCCGCCCAGAAACAGGCGGCCAATGAAAAGATTGAAAATCTCAACGCCATCCCCAACCCCATCCACTCGGTGGACACCGATCTCAATATCACCTATATCAATCCGGCGGGCGCTGCCATGGCCGGCACCACCGTGGATCAAGCCATCGGCAAAAAATGTTACGAGCTCTTCGGCAAGGACATCTGCCAGAGCAAACAGTGCGCCATTCAGCAGGCCATGAAAACCGATTCTTCAGTGGAAGAACAGACCACGGCCCATATCCGGGGCCGGGATATTCCGCTGAAGGTGACAAGCGTAGCCATCAAGGACGCCAAGGGCAATATCAAGGGCGGCCTTGAATTTCTCGTCGATGTCACTGCCGAGGCCAAGGTGGAGAAACTCATCAACGAATCAGGCGATGAGGTCAATCAACTGGTGACAACCTCCATGACCCAGATGCAGGAGGCCACCAGCAATGTAGCCTCCATGAACGAGGCCATCGACAAAGAGGTCAGCCTGCTCGACGAGTCTTCACAGACCATCGAAACAATGGTCAAATTCCTTAAAGAGATGAACACCGTCACCACCGATTCAGAGAACCTGGCAAAACGGGTTGCAGGCGATGCCGAGGAAGGCAGAAAGGCCAGCACCGATGCCGGCAAAAAAATGGGAGCGATCAACGAGTCCATGCAGGGTACCAATGAAATGGTTGCCAACCTGGTGGGCCAGCTCGAGAAAATCGGCGGATTCGTCGATATTATCAAGGAGATCGCCTCGCAGACCAACCTGCTGGCCTTTAACGCCGCCATCGAGGCAGCCCGGGCGGGCGATGCCGGGCGCGGCTTTGCCGTGGTGGCCGACGAGATCCGCAAACTGGCGGAAAACAGTTCCAAGTCGGCGGTGGACATTGCCGGTATCGTCAAAAAGGTGGAAGAGGAATCCCGCGAGACCATCGGGGTCATGAAGGACGGCATGAAAATGCTGGGCGACGGCAGTGAAGTTATTAACACAGCTCTTGAATCCATGAACAAGATCTCCGAGGGAATTGTCACCATCTCCGATTCAGTCCAGGATCTCAACGTCAAAGCAGACAGCCTCAATGACAACGGCCTCGAGGTCAAGGAGCACATCACCAGCATTGTCTCCTCGTCACAGGCCAACAAGGAAGCGGCGCAATCGGTCAATTTCTCCATCGACGGCACCATCGAAGCGTTGCAGAAACTGCAGCACTCCTCGCAAACATTGAACAAAGTGATCAAGGAGATGTAACAGGCAGGGCCGGGCAGCTCATCGCCGCTGCCCGGTTCGCATGGCAAATGCTGATTACCAACAAAGCTCAGCTAATCGAACCAGGGGTATTCACATTACCCCTTGCCCGTCGCACTTCGAGCTTAGGGTTGTTGGTAAGCAAATTTCAAATCAACAGCCACTTTGACAAATATGCTTGCAATCGTTGACAAACTGTATACCAACAGGCTGCTGCTGCGCCGCATAGAGGAGGACGATCTCGCTCTCCTGTGGCGCTGGAGCAGCTCTGCAGCGGCCTATGGCGATTTTCTCTCGCCCGAAGAGACTGATCTGGGGGAGATTGAGCAGCGCTTCTCCTCCGGGCTTTTCTGGAGCAGCAGGGAGAAACTGTTCATCATTGCCACACGGGAGAACATTCCACTGGGAACCATCCATTACTGGATGGCCTCCGACAAAATGTCGACGGCAACGGTGGCCGTCAAGATTGCTGAACCAGGTGAGCGCAGCAAAGGCTACGGCACGGAAGCACAGAAATTTCTGATAATGTATCTCTTTGAAAAGGCCAAGGTGCGGGAAGTGGAGATGTACACCGATCTCGACAATCTGCCCCAGCAACGCTGCCTCAAAAAACTCGGTTTCTCACTGATGGAGACCCTGACCTACGACGACAAAGGTATCCGCCGCACCGGTAATCTCTACCGCATCAAATATGAGCACTATCAGCAAAAAGCAATCTACCGGTATCATTATGAATAAAAAATGCGGGCTTCTCCTGGATGAGAGGTATCTCCAACATTGCATAGACAAGCCTACACCGGAAAACCCCAAACGGCTCTACTCGCTCTACACCAACATCCATAACACCTTCAGGGACAGTTTTTACTTCTTTCCGCCTCGCCGGGCCAGCGATGAAAATATCACCAGTGTTCATTCCGCCTTCTACCTGGAACAGTTGCGGCAGCATCTCGATACAACGGACCCCTTCAGTTATGACCGCGATACCTACCTGATGAAGGACAGTCTGACCACGGCCCAGCTTGCCGCCGGTGGCTGCCTGGAAATGGCCGACAACATCATGTCCGGAGAATTCGATCAGGGCTTTGCTTTGATCCGGCCGCCGGGGCATCATGCCGAGCCCGGCCGGGGTATGGGGTTTTGCATTTTCAACAATATCGGCATAACGGCCAGGTACCTCGAAGAGCGCTACAAAATGCAGCGCATCCTGATAGTGGACTTCGACGCTCATCATGGCAACGGCACCCAGGAGATATTCTACGAATCCGGCAATGTCCTTGCCATCTCCGTCCATCAGGACGGAATTTTCCCCTTCTCCGGCACTGCCGAAGAAACGGGCAGCGGCAAGGGGGAAGGATATAACATAAATATTCCGGTTTTTGCACAGTTCGGCGACCTGGAATACACCTTCCTCATCGGCCGTCTACTCCAGGGGATCGTCGAGCAGTTCATGCCGCAGATAATCCTGGTCTCCGCCGGATACGACGGCCACAGGGATGACACTATAAGCGGCACCCTGTTATCAACGGAATGGTTCGGCAGCATCACCACAATGCTGCAGCAATTTGCCGGCGAAACCTGCGACAACCGTCTGATGTACATTCTCGAGGGCGGCTACAATCCCGTTTCACTTGAGGCTTCAGTTATTGCAACCCTGGACAGTCTGCGCCGCAAAAGCAACGGCAAGATAGGCGTCCTCAATGCCAAGCGCGCCACCGACATTCTCTCCAAACACCCTTTACAGAAATACTGGACAGTATAATCATGGACCAAACATATCAATCAAGCACCCTCAACTCCCTTTTCGCCCCCTGCCGACAGTGCGGCAGTTGCTGCAAACAGCACCGAAAAATAACCCTGGATTTTGACGAAGTTGATTTTATCAAACGCATGGGAGGCCACGTCGGCATCGACATCAGCCTCAACGACATCCGCACCAAGGGGATGGACAACGCCAGGGAGGATGCAATGCGGCGCGGCAAGGTCTTCATGGTGCATCCCGACGACAAGGGCTGTATTTTTCTGGAAAAGCGCAACGACAAACATTACTGCAAAATCTACCACTATCGCCCTCAGGCCTGCAGGGGCTATCGCTGCAATCTTGCCGATGACTCCATGCTCAACATGATCGGCGGCGATGCCCATCTCCTGCTGGGCCAGAACGCCTACGGCCTGCCCCTGGAGCAGAAATAACAACGGCAGCTGCTCCATCTTTTGAGATGGAGTGGCTGCCGTTGTATTAAAACACAGCTTGTCAGATTACTTCATCAGCTTACTAATTTATCATAATTACAGAGTTTAATCAATTATATCGCTACATCAATGAACGTACCCGGGCAAGGATGTCATCGGTTGCCATCTTCTGATAGGGTATCTGTTCACTCAGCCCGCCCTGACCTTCACGGAATGTTCCCATATGGCCATAGTTGGCGGTAAAACCGTGCTCAAGCAGCCAGGTGCCGTAGCGCACACCAAGGCCGGTCTTGACATTCTGCGTCTCCACCACCAATGCCAGCGGCGAACTTCCCACCTTTGCCAGCATGTCCTTATCCAGGACGTTCAAGGTCGACTTGTTGATCAGGCCAATGTCAATGCCTTCTTTTCTGAGCAGCTCCACGGCATGTAAACAGCGGTACAGCATTTCACCGTAGGAGATGATATATCCTGCGCTGCCTTCACGGATCACCTCATCCGCGCCAGGCACAAATTCATACCCCTCATCAAACAATTTCCCGCCGCCATCTTTTTCGATAAACGGGGTGGCTGATCTGGTGGTATAGACAAAACGCAGACCATCATCATCAAAGATCCTGTGCATCATGGCCTTGAGCTGGAGGACATCGGCGGGAAAGTAGAGCCTGGTATCGTCATTGCCCAGGCCGTTATCGGCAAAGAAATTATTGACACCGAAATGGCAGGTGTTGTCCGCCATATCGTCGACCCCGGAATGGCTAAAATGGGCGATCACATTGGCATCGTTGAGCCGTGCCATGGTAATTTCGGAAATCACCATCTCCTGGAAGGCGGCAAAGGTGGCAAACACTCCCTGGCGGCCCGCGGTTGAGCCAAACCCGGCGGCGACGGAAAAATTATTGCGCTCCATGATGCCGCCCTTGACATAGACCTCGGGGCAGTTTTTCCCCACATGGTGAAGGCCGCAGGATCCTTCAAGATCGGAGTCAACGACAATGACGGAATCCCTGGGGTTGTCCAGGGAGCCGATAATATCGCAGAGCACCTTACCAAACTCATCTCTGCATTTGGCCTTTTCTGCCGTGCTGCCCAGATACTGCCCGCCATTCGAGGGTTTTTCCGTAGTGTTGAGCAGTTCCACCGCTTGCCTGTAGCCTCGCTGCTCAAGATAGGAGATTGCCATGTCCACGGGAATCACATCATGACCCTTGGGCAGTCCCTCGATGCCGGCAACACCGATTGCCATCTTGCGTTTATTGACCAGGGCAACGGGCCCATCGGTTACCAAACTTTGCCGAATACGACTATACAGCTCATCGATATTCTCGCCGTCGCCGCTACTGACCCGCAGGCCATGGCCCTCCAGCGTGGCGGCAACATCAAAACCATGCATATAGCTGCTGGGATGGCCGGCGATGGTGACATCGTTGTCATCGATGAGCAGTTTGACATTGAGCTTTCTCGATACGGCGTATCGAGCGGCCTCGGCATCGTCACCTTCCTGCTGAGAACCGTCGCTGCCAAAGAGTACCACGGTTTTCTCCCGCAGGGCCTCGGCAACACCGTTGACATGGCTCCACAGATGGCCAAGCCGGCCGGAGCTGAAGAAGATGCCGCGTTCATCGTCACGCTCCGGATGGCCATAGAGTTCTTTTTGAAATTCCCGGTAATGCAGCAGGGTAGAGACATCGGCATGGGAGTTGAGCACGGCCATTATGTACTGCAGGGCGACCCGGTGTCCTGCTTCGTCAAAAAAGACCGGATGGTACTTGTCGTCTCCATTCATGAACCCGTCCATGATGAGCACTTCCGGCACGATGTCATAGGCGCCGCCGGTATGACCACCCAGCCCCTTGCAATTGGCAAGAGCGGTGAAGAACACGATACCGTCTCGAACTAACTCAATATTTTTTTTCAGCTGTTGACGCTGCTCCGCATCCAGCTCATGCTGCGTTGTGGAAAAAACCTGCTTTTTATAGACGCTCAAGTCTATTGGGAATTTCATAGAAACCTCCGGACGGTTGACTATCCTGCTCTGTTTTAGGGTTCATTGTGGGACGAGACAAATGTTCACCTCTATTTAGCCCCTTTTCTCCCTGCCGGCAACCTGCAATCGTAACTTTTTATCGCCTCATCACCTGCATGTCAAAATCAGTGGCAGCGCTCTGCTCTCAACACTCGGCTCTTGCCATAATGGACAAGGTGGCCTACTATACCCGCAATCACCCTTTTTCCCACACTATCCATTTGCACGGTGTACCCATGGAGTCATTAACACTTGCACCAGTCGCCGGAGTCAACGGTACCATAGACCTTCCCGGTTCCAAATCCGTTTCCAACCGGGCCCTGCTCCTTGCAGCACTGGCCGAGGGGACCACCACGCTCAGCAATCTGCTGGCCTCGGATGATGTCACTCATATGCTGCACAGCCTGGCAGCTCTGGGGGTAAACTGTCATCTCGAGGATAACAACAGACGCTGCAGTGTCCAGGGAATCGGCCGGCCATTTACCCATGACATTACACATAACACCCTTGAGCTGTTTCTCGGCAATGCCGGCACGGCCATGCGTCCGTTATGCGCCGCCCTGTGCCTGGGCAAAGGGAAATATACCTTAACCGGAGAACCACGCATGGAGGAGCGGCCCATCAAGGATCTGGTGACCGCCCTTATCCAGGCCGGCGCGGACATTGAGTATTTGCGGCACGAGGGCTACCCTCCCCTGCGCATTAACGCTTCCGGACTGCGGGGAGGCGATATAACCATTGATGGATCGGTGTCGAGCCAGTTCCTCACCGCCCTGCTCATGGCTGCGCCCATGGCTCGGCAGCCATCCGCCATCACTGTCAAAAATGACCTGGTGTCAAAACCCTATATCGATATAACCTTACAGATGATGCAGCGTTTCGGCATCGAGGTGGAAAATCACGCGTACCGCAAATTTATCATTGAAGTCGGAAGGTGCTACCGCAGCCCCGGCCGTTTCCTGGTGGAAGGCGATGCCACCTCGGCCTCCTATTTTCTTGCGGCTGCGGCAATTAAAGGCGGCACGGTGCGTGTCAACGGAGTGGGACGTTCTTCCATGCAGGGTGATGTTCAATTTGCCGGGGTCCTGGAAAAGATGGGAGCCCGGATCACCTGGGGAGAAGAGTTTATTGAGGCGCAAAAAGATGAGCTGCACGGTGTTGACCTGGATCTGAACCACATTCCCGATGCCGCCATGACCATTGCCACCACAGCACTGTTTGCGCAGGGCACGACACACATTCGCAACATTTATAACTGGCGAGTGAAGGAAACCGACCGGCTAGCCGCCATGGCGACTGAACTGCGCA
>JBHEOR010000013.1:2851-28403 GCA_046260685.1 Desulfopila sp. | reverse complement strand
GAAACGGACAGACTGGCTGCCATGGCTTGCGAGCTGAGGAAGGTTGGCGCGGAAGTGGAAGAGGGAAAGGATTTTATCAGGATTACGCCACCACGGAAGCTGCATCATGCGGCAATAGACACCTATAACGATCATCGCATGGCCATGTGCTTTTCCCTGGTTGCCTTAGGCGATACGCCGGTCACCATCAATGATCCGGGGTGTACGGCCAAGACATTTCCAGACTATTTTGCAAAATTCAAATCGCTTACCCACGACTAAACGTTCTTTTCCGCTTCATCACTGCGCCTCCTCTTTCTCCAGGGGGCGAAAAGGCCGATAGAGCGGATCGCCGACCAGGACCATCTGCCAGGACACATAGGGCAGCGAGAGCAGGTAGGCCTCTCCCAGGCTCATGTACCCTTCAAGCAGGGCGGCAAAAAAAATCTCGGGAATGGGAAAGCCCTGAATGTAGGGTTCATACACCGGCCCAATGGTGGCGGCGGCCCCGTTTTCCAGGATCTTCAGGCACCAGACATTACTCTCTTTGTTTTTCAATGTGCTGCATTCACTGCTGGCCATGTGGTAGCCGATGGCCCCTTTGCTCCACTGAAACGTATCTTGATACTGACCCAGCGAATACCAGCCGCAATAGAGTGCCGCCCTGTCGCAGCAATCCCCGGCAAAGAGTTCCCCGGTCTTTTCCACCACCACCTTCATGCGTTTTTCTATATAGCGCGCCGCGCCATACAGCGAGGCATCGTAGATCCGATAGGCGGAAGTTTCCTGCTTACTTTCGGGCTCCGGCCATCTGGCATCGATATAGCCGGTACCTGACAAGCCCTCTTCTTCTGTTTCCAGTGTATCGTCTATCATCCGTTGGACGGTGGCAACATCGGGGCCATCAAGCCGACTGACCAGCATCACCTGATCCCTGCCGTACTTTTTCTCCATGTTCCGGAATCCGGGGAAATAAGGATTGGGGATCCAGCCTTCGAGATCATAGTCCTCGGCACGCACCAGGCTCAGCTCAGAATCCACAGCGGCATGCTGGTTGGTTTTGAGCAAGGCGCTCAACTGGCCATCCAGATCCCGGCGTTGTTGCTTGAGGGCCGCCTCATCGGCATCCTTGCTGTGCGCCAATGCATTTTTGCGACGGCGCAGGCTGTCTATTTGTTCACGATCCTCATCATCCGGCTGCGGAGGCATGATCTTGAGCGGCACGCCATAGATCAGCAGGATTGCCTCTATGCGCTGCCCCCTGTTGTTGCGCAAACCGTCGATCTTACGACGCACCGGCAGGCGGATGGAATCGACATATGTGCTGCGGGAAATCGTCTCGGCGCGCGGGAGAGAAAGAATGAGGAGATTGTCTCGTGGTATGGCGCGCCGCTCGATATACAAACGGGCCAGATCGACACTGCCGGCCATGCGCTTATTAGCAACGACCAACAGCTCCTCGGGCGCAATGGCCCAGCTGGTCGTGGTTGAAAACACCAGAAGAGCCATGGCGGATACAACCGACAGGGCCGACAGAGCCGGTTTAAGCGCTCCGCCGAACCATGGCCGAAGCTGCCTGTGCCAGGAAATGTTCGACATTCTTCCTCTGAGCCTCCTCCATATCATATGCTGATCAGCACTAACGCTCAGCCAATACGCTCCTTGCCCTGCCACTCCCTGTCGCGTAGTTTGAATTTCTGAATTTTGCCCGTGGCTGTCTTGGGCAGCTCGCCAAATTCGACGTATTTGGGGGCTTTGAAACGTGCCAGTTTTTCCTTGGTAAAGGCAATTATATCCTCCGCCCTGGGTGAACTGCCGGCTTTGGCGACAATAAAAGCCTTGGGAACTTCACCCCACTTGTCATCGGGTACGGGAACAACCGCTACTTCCTGTACATCGGGATGGCTGTAAATGACATTCTCCACCTCGACGGTGGAGATATTTTCTCCGCCGCTGATGATGATATCCTTTTTGCGGTCCTTGATCTGGATATACTCGTCGGGATGAACCACAGCCAGATCACCGCTGTGAAACCAGCCCCCGGCAAAGGCCTGTTCGGTTGCCTCCGGGTCCTTGTAATATCCGCCCATAACATTGTTGCCGCGCATGACAATCTCACCCATGGTCTCACCATCGCGCGGCACCGGCTCCATAGTTACCGGGTTGACCACATCCATGAAATGGGTGATGATGAAGGGTACCCCCTGCCGCGACTTCATGGTTGCCTGCTCATCAACCGACAATGATTTCCAGGCAGGCTGCCAGGCACAGACACTGTGCGGACCGTATACTTCAGTAAGGCCATAGGTATGAACAATATCGGCGCCGATCTCTTCCATGTTGCGGATTATGGTCGGTGCCGGCGGCGCCCCGGCTGTCATGATCTTGAGTTTTCCAGGCATATTGACTTCATCGGCCTTGGGGTAGGTACTCATGGTAATCAATACCGTAGGCGCAGCACAAAGATGAGAGACCTTCTCCTTCTCTATTAAACGATAGATATCATCGGCCACCACATTGCGCAGACAGACATGGGTCGCCCCGACCGAGGTAACCCCCCAGGTAAAACACCAGCCGTTACAATGAAACATGGGCAGTGTCCAGAGATACACCGATGCGGCATCAAGGCCGGATTCCAGCACCTCGCCGATGGCATTGAGATAGGTCCCTCGATGGGTGTACATGACACCCTTGGGTTTACCGGTCGTACCGGAAGTGTAGTTGATGGCGATCAACTGATCCTCATTGGTGATTGCCGGGACAACGGGCTCCGGCGAGCCGCCCGCCAGAAACTGCTCATATTCCTCGCCCTCAAGTGTGGCGGGAGGCGTGACGGGAGCCTCCGTATCACGGATATTGACAAAAAACTCTACCTTGCCGAGTGCATCCCGATCGAGCAGAGCGCTGAACTCGGTATCAACAAAAACACATTTGGCATCGGAGTGATCGATGATATAGGAGACCTCCCCCTGCGACAAGCGAATATTAACACTCACCAGAGCCGCTCCGATCATGGGAACGGCATAATGGGCCTCGAGCATGGGGGGAATATTGGGGCAGATAAAGGCGACCTTGTCTCCCGGCTCGACCCCGGCCCGCTGGAGCGCACCGGCCAAACGATTGACCCGTGCATGAAACTCGCGATACGTACAACGTTTTTCACCGTGGATCACTGCAATCTTGTCGGGATACACCAGGACGCTGCGATGAAGAAAGTCCACCGGCGTTAAGATGCTCTTGTTCACTCCGTTGTTTTTCATTGTATCACTCCTCTTGAAAAATTTGCAAACAGCACCCTCACTTCTGTAACTGAGCGCTCAGTCGGATTGCTCATCAGACAATACTACCCTGTTCCAGCACAGAGTTCAATCAGATTTACAGCAACATATTAAACGTCATGCCCGGCATGGCCGTGAGCGGAACGTGAACAAACCGCAGTATTCCTTGCTTCACAATCACTCATTTTTCCTACAATTCCTTGACTCTTTATGATTTTTCCAGAATACTTGAATGTGCCTCGGCATATCTTGATCGGTGATGCCGTTCATTTCGTGCATTGCATGCATTTGTAGAGCAGCAACGCTCTCATTGTTCAGCGACACAACCGGGCGGACTCCTGGGTCGATCAGCTGAGTTTCGTTGATAATCAAAAAACACAAAGTATGTATTCTCAGTTAGTTGATGAGTTTGTTACTTAGATGCGAGAAATTACTTTTTATGAAATACAGTTTCCCTGCAAAGTGGCCGGCGACCATCATTGCACTTCTTGTGTTGTGTTATGGTGTTACCAGTGTTGCCAGTGTTGCCAGTGCTGAGCAAACGACCCACGCCTCTTCTCCTTCCATGAAGCTGAGTGCCGCGGAACAACACTATCTCGCCGCAAAAGAAAGGTTACGCATATGCGTTGATCCCGACTGGATGCCGATTGAAAGTATTCGTTCAGGCCGCCATACCGGCATGACAGCTGACTACATGGAGCTGCTTGGCAACAGGATGGGAATTGCTTTTGAACTCGTACCAACCACCAGCTGGAAGCAAACCCTGGAGTATGGCAAAGAACGGCGCTGCGATCTCATTTCGCTTGCCATGTCCACCCCCGAGCGGCGACTTTCTTTTTATTTCAGCAAACCCTACTTTACTACACCGCTGGTCCTGGCAACCAGAACATCGACCCCATTTCTTGCAGATATCTCTCTGGCAAAGGGCAAACGCATAGGCGTAAAAAAGGATTATGCCTTTGGTGCACTCTTTCGTTCAAAATATAAAGATCTGGAGATTATTGATATCACTTCACTGGCCGAGGGACTGGCCAAGGTCCGTGACGGCAAACTCTACGGCATCATAGGAGCCCTTCCCAGCGTGGCCTATATCCTGCAAAAATCCTTCACCGATAAGCTCAAAATATCCGGCAAAACCGGTGAGATGCTCGAGCTGCGAATGGCGCTGCGCAACGATGAGCCGGAGCTCCTCTCCAGCATGAATAGGGCCATTGCAACCATCGACGAAGCAGACCATCAGGAAATTCTCAATGACTGGATCTCTGTCAGATATGAGAAAGGGACCGACTACACAGCTATCATCGGTGTTGTCACGGGAAGCCTGCTGATCATTGGCCTGCTTTTCTACAGACACGTCACCCTGACAAAGTTCAACACCAGACTGCGGCAGCAAAATACGGAAATTCGCCGCCAGTCGGAAGTTCTGCAGACGACCCAGCAGCAGTTATTGATGACCCAGCACGCCATTGACACCTGCTCATTCCCCATTTTCTGGCTTTGCCGGCGTCCCGCCCCGCAGCGCAACTCCATGGTGCATGCCAACGTATCCGCCGCCCGGCACCTGGGCTACTCACTCGATGAATTTCTCCAGCTGACCCCGGAAACCATTCTGGCACAGGACATTTCCACTCCAGGGACTGCATTATTTGAAATTCTGGATAAAAATACCGGTGTTCCCTATAAAACGGTTTTCCGCCGCAAGGACGGTTCAACCTTTCCGGTGGAGCTCCATTGCAGTTCCTTCAACTACGAGGATAACCGTTACCTCTTTATTTTTTATAACGATATCTCCATCCAGCAGGAAATGGAAGCCAAGCTGCACCGTTCCATGAAGATGGAAGCGGTGGGCATGCTGGCAGGAGGTGTTGCCCATGACCTCAACAATATCCTGTCCGGCATCGTTTCCTATCCCGAACTTCTGCTGCTCCAGCTTGACAAAGACGACCCCATGCGCCCCAAGCTGGAAGCCATTCAGCGCTCGGGCCGGCAGGCCGCCGATATAGTTGACGACCTTCTTACCATGGCACGCAGCGGCAACGCTGCACGGCAAATCGCCAGCATCACCACCATCGTCAAGGAGTACTGCAGTTCGCCGGAATACCAACAGCTGCAGCAGCGCTATCCCGAGGTCGAATGCGCTCTGGAAATGGCAGAAGATATCTGTACTATCAACTGCTCACCGCTGCACATCAAAAAGGCGATCATGAACCTGTTGGTGAACGGCTATGAGGCGACACTGCCCGGAGGATATATCAGAATTGCCACCTATAACCTCCATATCTCGGGGCCGGACACCACGACCCAATATCTTGAGCCGGGCGATTATGTTGTATTTGAAGTGACGGACAGCGGTCCGGGGATAGCAGAGGAGCATATAGACCATATCTTCGAGCCCTTTTTCTCAAAAAAGAAACAGGGGTCCAGCGGAACCGGACTCGGCTTATCGATTGTCTACAATACCGCCCTGGACCACGGAGGCACAGTAACCGTCAACAACACCAGCGAAGGTGCACGGTTTTGCCTGTTTGTCCCGGCATGCCGGGATGAGGTGATGGTAGCGCAGACGTCTGCGCTGGAAGAGGAACTCTTTGGCAACGGCGAAAAAATTCTTGTCATCGATGATGAGCCTCAACAGCTCGATATCGCCGGCATGATGCTGGAGAAACTTGGCTACTCCTGTGTCAGCGCCGCTTCCGGGGAGGAGGCCATCAAACGCGTTGAGCAGGAGGCGTTTGCCCTGATCCTGCTTGACATGATCATGCATTCCGGCATCGGCGGCCGGGAAACCTACCGCGCCATCCTGGCACGGCGCCCCGGTCAGAAAGCAATTATCGTCAGCGGCTTTTCCGAAAATGAAGATGTCAAACACACACTCGACATGGGAGCGGGATCCTTTGTCCGCAAACCATACTCGATGCATACACTGGCATCAGCCGTTAAAGAGGTTCTGGCATGACAACGGCGCCTGGTGCGGCGCTGCGGACTGTTGACCTATTTATCAAGTATCGGCCAGGGGAAGATAGACATGAAACACGGTCCCTTTCCCCTTTTCGCTGTTACAAGTACCGCCTCCCCTGTGCGCCTTCAGCAGACCGAGGACCACCGGTAATCCCATGCCGCGGCCGGTAAACTTTTCCGAATAAAACGGATCGAAGAGTTTTTCCATGTTTATTGCCTCGATTCCGCTGCCGTTATCCTCTATGGTGATGCAGGCATACTCTTGCTCTACGGGTTGCCAGTCAAGTGGGAAACGGAATTGCTCGGATATGGCATTCCCGGAAACGGTTGCAATGCAGACATCTATGGTGATGGATTTGCCCTCCATGGCCTCCCATGAGTTGGTAACAAGATTGGCGACTATCTGCTGTATCTGCCCGGCATTGCCATAGACAGGCAGAGAATGTGCCGGAGAGTTGATTGCCAGACGGGCGCCATCGGGTTTGGCATGCTGGAGCAGCTGCAGCTCCCGTTGACAGATTTCCACGACATCAACCATCTCTTTTTCTACTGCTGTCTGGCCGAGATAGCTCAGCATCATGCCGCCCGTCTCAGAAGCTTTGAGGGCGCCCTGCATGGCGGCACGCAGAAAATCAGCGGCCTTACTGACGGCCGGCACATCACCGGATGCCAGCTCAAGATTGCCCAGCACCACCGCCAACTGATTATTCAGGTTATGGGCTATGGCACCAGCCATGCGATTGAGGCTTGCTGTTTTTTCAAGTCTGCTCTGCTGCTCCTGAAGCTCCGCCCGCTCCTTTTCCAGCAGCTTGCGGTCGGTGATATCTGTAATCGCCATCAGAAGCTGTTCACTGCCCTGATCTTTTGCAACATCCGGCACGTTGTTGACAACTGCACTCAGCGTGACATGCTGCGGAGACCGCTTTGATGCACCTAGACGCATTTCCAGTTGCTTGTTACCGGGGTTCTTGAAAAAAGATCTCCAGCGGGCACGAAAGACGCTCTGATCATCGCCATGGAGATAGTCGAGAAAAACATCGCCGTGCAGCTGAGTAGTCTCTTGATGCACCATACCTGCAAAAATAGTATTGGCCTCAAGGATAATACCGGCGGAATCAAGTACAACATAGCCAACCGGCGCATTATGATACAGCTGCATATACCGTGCCCTGCTCTTTTCCAGTGCTTCCTGGGCCTGGCGCAGCTCCTCGTTCTGCAGCTCCAGTTCTATCTGATGGACCTGTAAATCATGGACAACCTCCCTCTGCTTCTCGGATAAGGGCAGGCTGTCATTGCCGCTTTCCTTCATCAACAGCTGTTCCGCCTTATCACGCAATGCCTGCCGGTGGGTCGTGTTCGTCGTCATAGGATTACCACGTTTTTGTTGTTCTACAAGATGCCAAACTATACCAAACCTGACCATAATGTTATACGAGAATGATTGTTCTCGGACAACCTCCTCGCGCCCCATGTCACTGTGCCGCTCAATTCTTCTGTCTGGCCTGCAAAGCACGCCTGCCGGTAATATCCTCAATGGTTGCATATACCTGGTAGGGTGTGGTTTCGCCCTCCCGGAACTGAGGCACCGCATTGACAAGTATCCAGCGTGGCTGCTCAAATGATGGGTTGCTCACCCCCATGATAAAGCCGGTCACGGCTTTTCCCGTGCGCAGGGAAACCATGGCGGGATGCTCTTCACCCGGCAGCGGTTTTCCATCCTCTTGCATGGCCTTCCAGCGGGGGTCAAGGGAGGTAACTCCCTGCATCTGCTCCAGGGTCAATCCCAGAATTTTCTGGGCCGCAGGGTTGGCCGAGGTGATTTTACCGTCACGATCCTGATAGACCACACCCTGTGTCATGGTTTCAAACAGCATGCGATAACGCTGTTCGCTTTCTTCGAGTTCCTTTTGCATTGCCCTACGCGTAGTTATATCCTCAAAACTGACACCAAGGCGCCCCTCCGGCAGGGAAAACATCTGAATGCGGTAGCTACCCTGCAGAAATTCGTCCTTATACTGCACCTCCTCAATATATTTGCTTTGCCCGCTTTCTATCACCGCATCAAAGAGTTTTTGCATTCCCTGCTGCTCAGCCCCAGGCCAGATCTCTGCAAAACTGAGGCCTTTGTGGTTTTCCGTGGAAACCCCCGTTAATCGATACGCTTCAGGATTGGCACTTTCCAAAAAAAGACTGCCATTGTCGTCAATGGTGTAAATGAACAGTCCGGCCGGCATATACTGGGTTATATCCAGGGCTGTCTGCCTGCTGCTGACAAGTCTTCGCCTGGTCTGCATTACTTCCGTGATGTCGACAAAGGTAAGTACCACCCCGGAGTAAGTGTTTGGACCGATCACATAGGGCAGGACACGGGCGAGATAAAATTGGTTTTTCTCTGTCCTCACCTGCTTTTCGATGGGCTGATTGGTGTCTATGACCTCGTTGATCATTTCCATGGGGTTTTCATCGACCAGGCAATGAGCAATATGATCGACGGGCCGGCCGATGTCCTTCTCCATAATGCGGAAAATATGTGCTATTTCGTTTGAAAATCGACGAATTTCCAGATCCTCATCGAGCAGCAGGACGCCTATCCGTGAGCTGGTCAAGAGATTATCGACATCATTGTTGAGCTCGGTGAGTTCCGTGATTTTATTCTGATGCTCGGCATTAACGGTATACAGCTCCTCATTGGTCGACTGCAGTTCCTCGTTGGTGGACTGCAACTCCTCATTGCTGGCAAGCAGCTCCTCATTGGTGGCCTGCAGTTCCTCGTTGGATGTTTCGAGCTCCTCGATGGTGGCCTGGAGATTTTCCCGGGCAAACTGCAGCTCCTGTTCCAGGTCATCTATGTGCTGCCTGGCCTGATCACCAACATCGATATCGACACTTGCGCCCTTTGCGCCTTTTACTCCCTTTGCTTTATAGGGCTGCTGATCGCTTTCTTCCAAGAATACGCTGACCAGAGGTTCAAAGCCCTTCATATCGGGCAATCGAACCACACGAATGCGTACCAGTCGGTCTTCGCCACGGCGCTCGATGCGCATATTGGAATAACTGACATCTTCACCAGTACGGAACACCTTCTGGATACCGGTGGCCAGCGGCATGGCAAGTTCCTTTCTCGCCAGTTTGGTGATGCTGTAGTCCGTGGGCCCGGCCGGAATCTTGAAGTAATCCTCAGTGTCGCCAACAATATGCACGATTTCCATGCCTTCGTTAACGATGATGGAAAGCGGCAGGTAGTAGCGCGTGGCAAGCTCAATAAACTGCCGGGTAATCCTGTTGGACTCATGATCAACATAACGGCGTTCACGGCCGCGACCAGCATAAGTAACAGAAGAATCCTGCGTGTCCCGGCGCTCCTGCGGACGTATATCACGGCGCTGAGCATGCACTTTGCCTTTGGACGTGTATATTTTATGCTTATGATGCTGCGCCTCAAAGAAGTTGTCCATATCGCCTATTGTTTCGCTGGTGCCGAGAAAGAGCAGCCCCTCGGCATTCAGCGAAAAATTGAACATTTCAAAGGCCCTCTTCTGGAGCACAGGCTGCAGGTAGATGAGCAGATTGCGGCAGGAGACCAGATCGATATTGGTAAAGGGCGGATCCTTGATAAGGTTGTGCTGCGCAAAAACCACCATTTCCCGAATATTTCTCGCCACCTGCAGTTTTTCTTCCTTGCGGTAAAAATATTTTGAAACATGATGGGGAGTCATATCACCGACAACGGACTCGGGATAGAGCCCCGTGCTTGCCTTGGTCAGAGCATCCTTGTCTATATCGGTGGCAAAAATCTTGACATCCAGGCTTATTCCCAGTTTTGCCATTACCTCCCTGGTGATAATGGCCAGGCTGTAGGCCTCCTCACCGGTGGAGCAGCCGGCCACCCAGAACCGCACTTCTCTGCGCACTTCTCTGTTATGGATACCCTGGAGCAGAGCCGGCAGCCAGTTGTCCTGAAGCTCCTCCATGGCTTTGGGATCCCGGAAAAAACTGGTTACCCCGATGAGCAGTTCACGGTACAGCGCCATGGCTTCACCCGAATTCCCCTGGAGATAACGGACATAGTCCTCGAAATCACGGATCTGGTTGACCGACATGCGTCGTTCTATGCGGCGCGTGATTGTACTGGGCTTATAATGGGTGAAGTCCACCCTGGTTTTATCCCGAAGTTCGGCAAAAAGCCGGGTCATGGCATCGCTGTCATTGAGCAGCGCATCCACCTGTTTTTTGCCGGAAACATAGGGATGCGAAATATACGCCAGGAGTTGCTGCGGCATATTGTCAGGGGAGAGTATAAAATCGGCAGCGCCCGTCGAACTCGCCGCCCGCGGCATACCATCAAACTTGGCGCTCTCCTCATCCTGCACCATGACCATGCCGCCGAATTCCTTTATCGCCCTGACTCCGCGGGTACCGTCACTGCCTGTACCGGAAAGTATAACGGCAATTGCTTTTTCCGCCTGATCTTCGGCAAGCGAGCGGAAAAAGATATCGATGGGCAGATTGATTCCCTGCGAATCAACCTTGTCTTTAAGAAGCAGTTTTCCGTGAAAAATGGTGAGATTTTTTTTGGGCGGAATAAGGTAGATGTTGTCGGCACAGACCTCCATGCCGTTTTCCGCCCGGTGCACCTTCATTCTGGTTTTTTTCGACAACAGCTCAACCATCAAGCTTTTGTAGTCGGGAGAGAGATGCTGGACCACGATAAAGGCCAGGTTGCTTTTCTCGGGCATCTCTTTAAAAAACATCTCGATGGCCTCAAGCCCTCCGGCGGAGGCACCAATGCCGACATAATGGCCGGGAGAGGGGGGAAGGCCGTCGCGTGCTGCCTGAGCGTGTGTTTCCATGGTATACCCTTGTACCTATGGCATCCGTTGTTGTGTAGTGGTGTAGTGGCGTAGTGGCATTGCTGCAATGCCCTTGGCGGATGCTTTTATCAAGTAAGAAATGAGAAACAATATCATATTGTGATAGAATATCTAAAACATCTTTTGCGTACCGTCAACTCCGGCTGAGCTCCATTATCTTTTTTCGGTCTGACCAAATCCATACATCAAAAATCCTGCTCATTACCAGCCAAACCAGCTGTACCTGTCCACACACAACCCCGCATACATTTTCGGTACATGCATTATGATATGAGTACCGGGCATGCATTATTGGTATAACCAATTCAAAATCCTTATAAAAGCAGCGTCAGACTATCACCAGCAACTGCATCACGCTGGAATAACTAACTGCATCAAGGTTATTATTATACCAATTACCCTTGACGAAAGCGTTTTTAAGGAATATACTCGCGCCTGATTTGGGGCCGCCATCTCACGTTTTTTGCTTTTATTGGTACCATAAATAAACCTTTGCAAATGTTTTGTGGGAAGCCGGCAAGGAAATAACAGCGATCACATTACAAGGAGGAACGTATCACATGTCCACATCTCTCCAAGCATTTCTGGCAGCCTCGCCGATACTGGCTGCCGCGGTTTTACTTATAGGGCTGCGCTGGTCGGCACGCAATGCAATGCCCGTGGTTTACCTGACGGCTGTTATCATAGCCATGTTTTTCTGGGAAATGAGCTTTAACCGCATACTCGCCTCCACCATACAGGGCATGATCGTCACCGTTTCAGTGCTCTGGATCATTTTCGGGGCAATTATGCTGCTCAACACTCTGCAGAACTCCGGGGCGATAACGACAATACGGGCCGGATTCACCAACATCAGCCCGGATCGTCGGGTGCAGGCCATTATCCTTGCCTGGCTTTTCGGCTGCTTTATCGAAGGCGCCTCGGGATTTGGCACCCCCGCCGCCATTGCCGCCCCGCTGCTTGTCGCCATAGGCTTTCCGGCGCTGGCCGCGGTGGTCATCGGCATGATGATTCAATCCACGCCTGTATCCTTTGGCGCAGTGGGAACCCCGATTATTATTGGAGTAACCAACGGGCTGGATCACATCGCGCTGGGCCAGGAACTGGTAGCAACCGGCTCAAGTTGGCAGCAGTTTCTCCGGCTTATCACCTCCGAAGTGGCCATCGGCCATGGGATTGTCGGCACCTTGATGCCGCTTCTGATGGTTTTGATGCTGACCCGCTTCTTCGGCAAGAACAAAAGCTGGTCTGAAGGTTTTGTAATGATACCTTTCGCGCTTTTTGCAGGCCTTGCCTTTACCATCCCCTATACCCTCACCGGAATATTTCTTGGGCCGGAGTTTCCCTCGATAATCGGCGCTCTTTGCGGCATGGCCATTGTCGTTCCCGCTGCCAGAGTGGGCTTCCTTTTGCCCAAGAAAAGCTGGGACTTCGATGACAAACAGCACTGGCCCGATGCCTGGCTCGGCAATCTGACGCTCAAAAAACCCACCAATATCGAAAGGAAGATTCCCCTGGCTCTTGCCTGGACACCCTACCTCCTGGTGGCCATCATTCTTGTTCTCAGCCGGATCTCACCGGCATTCAAGTCTTTTCTACAGAGTGTCTCATTTGGAATGCAAAACATCCTGGGCGAGGCCGGCATCAGTGCGGCGGTCCAGCCGCTCTATCTGCCGGGCGGCATTCTGCTTTTTGTCTGCCTGCTCACTCTCCTGCTCCATAGAATGAGGGCTTCACAACTTGTCAATGCTGCCTCGGAGGCCGGTAAAACTCTCCTGGGCGCCGGCTTTGTCCTTGTTTTTACCATTCCCATGGTACGTATAATGATCAACTCCGGCATCAACGGTGCCGATCTCGCCTCAATGCCCGTGGCCATGGCAAGTTTTATCGCCGAAACCTTCGGATCCGTCTATCCCGCTTTTGCTCCGACAATCGGTGGTCTGGGTGCATTCATAGCTGGTTCCAACACCGTCTCCAATATGATGCTCAGCCAGTTTCAGTTTGAAGTGGCCAAGGCGCTGAGTGTTTCCGGCGCCGCCATGGTTGCGCTCCAGGCGATTGGAGCCGCCGCCGGTAATATGATTGCCATACACAATGTTGTGGCCGCCTCGGCGACCGTCGGCCTCTTGGGCCAGGAAGGCAGAACCCTGCGCATGACCATGCTGCCGACACTGTACTATCTTGCCGCAACAGGAATCATAGGCCTGATCGCAATCTATGTTCTGGGAATCACCGACCCACTGCTTGGCTAATAAAAAGCTTGTGAAAACAAACGGTTGAAACACGTACTACATGACACGTATTACATGACACGTACACATGACACGTACTACATGACACTTACTACTGTTTTTTCCATGACCACCCCGTGTCTCGTATTCCACCGAGACACGGGGGTAGCATCATTGAACCGCGTTCCCATCTGGCAGTATTGTCATACTCTACAGCCTGCTGCCATCAAAGCATGAACGGTGTCTTGTCTTCATAGTCGACAAGATCTCGGTCGATGGCGTCAAAAACCTGTAGAATTTTATCTTTAATCTCAATGGTATTTCGGTCAGTTTCCTGCCCCTCCAGACTACGGAGTTCGATAATGGCGGAATTGACTGCCGTGCTCAGTGTGTCGAGCTTTGTCCTGATTTTTTCCCGACTGCCGGCGCTTTCCTTTGTCGCGCGCAATTCGAGCTTGGCAAGTCGCTGATGCCATTCTTCTATCTTTGTTTCTATGATATTGCGATAGCTGGACGGTTGCTGCATGGCACACCTCCTTTCTAATAGGAAACAATCAACACGCTGTAATCTCCTCTCAGTATAAATCCCAATAGCGAAAATCTCCAAAAAGAAAGCTGATTACCAACCAAACGCAGCTCGAAGCACTGCTGGGCAAGGGGAAGCCGTGTTATATTCATGGGTATCTACAGCCCGGACGGCTGCAGCTAAGGGTTCGCTCAAAAATAAGTCCCCAAATGTGAAGTTATTTTTGAGCGGACCCTAAGTGGCTTTAAAAATTTTGGGGTGCCATTTGGATCATAATACTTATTTTACCTGGATGAACTCAATGGATACACGACGTGAATATACTTTTCATGAAATGGAAAATGCCCTCAAGCACTCTTCAACATTAACAGAATAGACATAATTCAAACACCATGCATTCAACCAAACCCCGCAACTCACTTCTCTGTCCCAACTGTAGAAGGCTGGTGAGCCGGTCTGCACCGCAGTGTCCCTCCTGCGGGCTGAAAAATCCGGGCTCGAAATGGAAGGACAATATATTCACCAGGAAAATGGGGGACGGTGACGCCATTCTCCGCCTTATCCTCCTCACCAACATTGGTTTATTCGTCCTCTCGGTGGCCATTGATCCGCGCACCGGAGCCTTTTCCGGGAGTCCCTTTAATTTCCTCTCGCCGAGTAACAACAGCCTTTTAGTTCTAGGTTCCAGCGGCACAATTCCTCTTTTCCAACTCAATCGCTGGTGGTCTCTTATTTCGGCAAACTACCTCCATGGCAGCCTGCTCCACATAGTCTTCAACATGATCGCCTTCTACCAGCTGGCGCCCCTTATTATACGCGAATACGGCATACGCCGGATGGTTGCCATATACACCCTGAGCGGCATTTTCGGCTATCTTGTCTCTTCCATGCTCGGAGTGCGTTTTACCATCGGTGCATCCGCCGCGGTATGCGGTTTGATTGGGGCAGCGCTTTACTACGGCAAGAGTCGTGGCGGGTCCTACGGCACGGCCATCTATTCACAGATCGGCGGCTGGGCTCTGGGAATTTTTCTCTTTGGCCTGCTGGTTCCAGGCATCAACAATTTCGGTCACGCGGGGGGTATGCTGGGTGGTGCGCTGCTGGGATATATGCTTGGCTACCAGGAACGCTCGCGGGAGACCATCTTCCACAGTGTTTTAAGCATGATCTGCATCATTGTTACCGGGCTTGTTCTGGTCTGGTCAGTGGTCAACGGTATTGCCTTTCTGGTGCTTGCACCGTAACAGCTAGGCCAAGGCTGCACTCTAATCAAGACCATGAAGCTGCTCTCCTGCAACATGTGCAGAAGTTGGGGCTGCAAAAAGAGGTGAGGAGGAGGAAAATAAAAAACCAGTGTGTTATCCTATGGTTTCCTCGGGATGGAGCGGGTTTTTCACTGTCTTGCCCTGCTGCCGCAGGGAAATTGCCTGGCGAATTTCGGTATGGATCGACTCGTTTATAGGGTAGGCACAGGCGATGACTACTCCGACAAGATTGCAAAGAGAAGGCACCAGAGCATAAAGTGAGCGCAGTACCAGAACGACCTCCTCCGACTGTTCAGTATTGGGGACATAGCCTGCCATTCCCAGCATCGACAACCCTGCTCCGATGCCGATGGCCGCGGCAAACTTTTTCGATATCGACCAGAGACCGATATAGCGTCCCTCACGCCGTTGCCCAGTGAGCAGTTCATCATAGTCGATAACATCGGCCTGAATCGCCGAAGGAATCGCCAGGGTCGCACCAAACCCAATACCAGAAAAGAAAACCAGCACGCCATACATCCATATATCTCCCGGCCCGAGGAAGAAGACACCGACGAAGGCAGAGGTATTGAGCGCCATGGAGCCTATCCAGGCGATCTTCTTGCCTGTAAACCTGGAAAGATATATCCAGCCCGGCAGAAACAGTATGCCGGTGACAAAATAGAGCAGCAGAAAGAGATCGGCCAAATCCGATTGCAGGACGTACTGGACATAATAGAGGATCAGGGTGGCCGGCAGATTATTGCCAATGGCGCTCACCGTATAGGCTACCAGTAAAATCATGAACGGGCGGTTGTGCACCACCTCGCCAAATCCGGCAAAAAGGTTCTGGCTCCGCCTGCCGGTCTGGGGATGCTTTTCCTGAATCGCCGCCACACACCACCAGCATGAGCCTATCAACAGCGGGGCATAGAGCACCGACATCCAGAAGAACTTGGCCCTTTCGCCGGCATCATTGCCCTGAAGCCCGAGCACCAGCTCCAGCACAGCGGGAGTGCTGGCCGCCAAAAGCGTCCCGCCGATAAAAAAACCATCACGCATACCGAACAGGGCGGTACGTTCATGATAATCAAAGGTGATCTCCGGCCCCAGGGATTCATAGGGCACCGTGGCAATGGTCCAGGCAAGAAAAAGGGCGTAAATACTTATGGAAAACCAGATGGTCTCAAAGGTCGGCGAACCATGCGGCGGATTGAACAGCATCAGCATCATGACAACAACCAGGACAGCCCCCACGGCGATATATGGCCGTCGCCTGCCGAACCTGGTGGAACTCCGATCGGAGACAAAGCCCAGCAGAGGATCTGTTACGGCATCAAAAATGCGGACACTAAAGAGGATATAGCCAAGAAGGGCGACATTGATACCCACCACATCCGTATAAAATTTTGGGATATAAACGTAGACCGGGATGCCGATAACAGCAAGGGCCCCTGCCGGCATGGCGTAGGCAATTTTTTTGAGAAACGGTACATGGCCCGCTGCCGGATGGGCGCTAGCTGAATGCATGATCTTTCAACCAATAAAGACGTATTATCGACATGGCGACAGCGATACACCCCTCTAAAAGGCTCACAATTGCACCAGATTAAATGCTACATTCTCCAAATCCTCCTGAAACTCTTCCCCACACTCCAGGGCAGTGTCGTTGTCTTCATGGTACTTCCAATTGACAGTCACCGACACTCCCCGCCGGGCGGCATCTTCCAGCATGTCAAAAAAATTCATGAAGACCTTTGAACTGCTACTGTTGAAATATATCAGCTCAACATCTACTGCCAGGGACTCGTTTTCAAGCTGGTTCAAGCAGGTTTCCAGCCATTGCAGCATGGGGGAATAGAAGTTTGCAGAATTTTCCGGATAGGATTCTCCCTCTATTTCAAAGCGGCGGCTTTCAGGATCCAGCTTTATCCAGGGGGTTGATTTTGTCTTTTCGCGAATAAAAGCTTCCATTAAACACTCCTTATAAGGCCTCCAGGCCACCTGTCTGGGCGGCTGCATACGTATCCCATTTAAATAACTACATTTACCACAAAAAAATACTTTCCTTGCTCTGCTGCAGGCAGGATGTCGTATTCAATGGGACTGCTGGCCCTCCTCGCCATCTCTATAAAACCCAGCCCGGCTCCCTTGCTGTTCTCCTTGGCCTCTTCTCTGCGCTGCTTCTTGTAATATTTTTTAAGTTCATCCTTATCCATGCTCCGGATGATCGGCAGTTTTTCTTCCAGAAAATCCTTCTGGGCCCGGCTGATATAATTGCCGGACTTGATATAGAACTGATCATTTTTTTTGCCTATAACCAGTATACCGGAACTGAGTTCCGGATCAGCTTCTCCACCTCCACCGGAGCCTCTTTCAAGCGAATAATTGATTATATTCTGCATGAGCTCTACAAAAATGGAAAAAACCTTCTGCGTTATATTCGTGCTTGTTTCCTCCAGGCTCATTTTCTGCCGCAGGGTGGCGCCGATTCCCTCGAGAAGGTTCTGGGAAATCGGGCCGCTGAAACTGAAAATGATACCCTCCTTTTTTAATTGCTCATAAAAACCCTGCATTTCATTTATCATATTCCGCTATCCCCCTTTTACCCGATTGCGGCCTTCCTCCTTGGCCGCGTACAGCTGTTGATCCGCAGTCTCAACCAACTCATTATATGACAGCTCTGTATCCGGAACCATGGCTGCAACACCCATACTTGCCGTTACAACCGTAGAAACCAGGGAAAACTCGTGCACAATCCCCAGGGCTTCGATATTATCCTGAATCCGCCGGGCAACATTTACCGCGCCGGAACTATCAGTTTCAGGCAGAAGCACCGCAAACTCCTCGCCCCCGATGCGGGCAGCCAGATCTCCCGGTCTTTTTACCGCCTCTGACAGGGCGCCGGCAATCTGCACCAAACAATCGTCTCCGGCACTGTGGCCGTAATTGTCGTTGTATGGCTTGAAAAAATCGAGATCCAGAATTACCAGGGCCAGCAGAGTTTTGTTGCGCGCGGCTTTCTTCCATTCGGTTTCGATAGTCTCGTTGAACTTTCTCCTGTTTGCAATTCCAGTCAGACCATCGGCATAGGACATCCGTGAGAGAATTTCCTTGTGCTTCTGCAGCTCAGTGTTTAACTCGTTAAGGTCCTTCTGCGTACGATCGCCCATCTTCACCAGTCGCCTGGTCTGGCGATACAGTTTCCTGTATTCGGTGAGCAGGTCATGGTACGGTTGCAAAAGCGGATTGTTCGTAAGATGAGAACCGTTGACAATTGACTCAGCCTGTTCCAGTATTTTTTCCTCTTTTGAGAATATGGACTCTTCGCTCAATCTCGCCTCCGGTAGTCTCCTGAAAATGTATGCTGTACCATTGCTTCACCTGGAAAGAGTAAATCCCACCACGGTAAGGTCGTCTCTCTGCTCCTCCTTTCCCTGGTGAGCCTCAAACATGTCGCGCAGGGCCTGTTTCTGCTCAGAAACTTCTTTGTCCATAATTGTATTCAAAAACGAGACAAACCGGCGCCTGCCCAGGGGCAGCCCTGTTTCCTCCCCGACCTGGTCGATTATGCCGTCCGTGGCAAGATACAACATTGTGGATTCGTTTATTCCGACTGCATGGGTTTGAAACGGAACATCCGGATCAGAAGAGCGGTAGCCCAGGCTTTGTTTGTCTCCCCTGATTTCGGTTATCCCGTCCTGGTCTTGGTTACCGTAAAAAAGGCTTATCCGGCTGCCGGCAAAATACAGGGTCTTTCGGCTTTGACTGTAAACGCACAGCCCCATATCCAGCCCGTCTTCCGAAAAACCCGAGCTATCCTGGCTGGAAAGCATTGCCTGGACCAGGCGGCTTACTTCCTGTTTGATCCTGCCGGGATGCTCAAGGCCGATATCACTTACCGCCCTGTCAAGGGAGGACACGGCGGCCATGGTCATCACCCCTCCCGGAACCCCGTGCCCGGTGCAGTCTATGACAGCAAGGGCAAAACCGTCTTCATAGGTCTTGGTCCATACCATGTCACCGCTGATGACGTCCTTGGGCTCCCAGAGGACAAAGCTTTCCGGGATGATGCGCCGTAAATGCGCCTCGTCTGTCAGGATGGCCTGCTGAATGGTGCGGGCGTAATGAATGCTCTCCATGACATTGTCCAGGATTGCACTCTTTTCCCTGCTTGCCTCTTCCGCCTCATCCCGCGCTTCTTTGAGCAGCACGGACTGGTCTTCGAGTTCTTTTGTTCGCTCCCTTACCTTTTTCTCAAGGTCCCTGGTATAGGCCTTTATCTGGTCAACCATGGCGGAAAAGGCACGGCTGAGATCCCCGATTTCGTCCTTTCCCGCAGGCGGGAGGGAAACTTCATAATCACCGCCTGCAAGGGCGGAGGCTGATAGCTGCAGCCTGTTTAAAGGCCTGAGCACTATCCTGTTCACCCCGTAGCCAAACAGCAGCAGCAGGATGGCCAGCATGGTCGCCAGGGCGGCCACGGCCATGCTAATCCAGGTCCCTTCCAGGACTTCCGCGGCCTGCAGATCAACGGCAGTGACCACGTGCCAGCCAAGCTCGGGGAGCCAGGCCAGGCAGAGCAGCTGTTTCTTGCCCTCCAGCACGGCCCAGAAAGTTTGCACCTGCCCTGGATTGTCTTCAGCCTTCTGCATGGCCTGCTTCAGCCCTTCAGCCTGCTGCGGCCCGGCGAGAAGATTGAGCAGCGAGGACCGGCTTGTGTCGGCGGATTCCTGGTTGCCGGCCTCCGCCCCTGAGCCGAAGGCAATCAGGCTCTGGTCCGGATGGGCCTGGATAAGACCATCGGAGTCCAGGATCATCGGGGTGACCCCCGGCTCCCGCACAGCGATGAACTCCTCCAGAAAAGCGGACAGTTCCAGGCCCGTGCCTGCCATGCCTGTCTTTTCGCCCTGGTCCCAGATCATGACATCTATCCAGACCTGGACATTGTCCAGATGCACATCCGGATTGACATTGATGGTGAATGTGTCGAAATTTTTTATGGTGCTGAAGTACCACTTGTCGTCGGACCTTTCCGGGTCCAGAAAATAGCGGGGCTTTTGGCTGTATTCCTTGTCCGGGCCGTTATAGTAGTAGGCCAGGGTCTTATGGTTGACCAGGAAATAATTGCCCCCCTGGAAGGCCTCCTGGTACCCATCCGCTTCCTGGAAAAAGTTGGATCTTATGGTTTCCGATTCCGGGTTGTCAAACCACCGGCGCAGGACAAACGAGTCGGCAAAGCGCTGGGCCAAAGCCAGCTCCCTGCTGACAGGCTCCTTGATCTTCTGGGCCTGAAGCAAAGTAAAGTTCTCTGCATAGGCCCGGCCGAAATGGGTTTTCCCTTTATCCAGGATAATCCGGCCGATCAGAATAGTCGGGACCAGCGCCACCAGGCAGGCCAAAAACAGGGCCAGCAGGGATTTGGTTCGCAATCTGAAGGTAAAAATGGTACTCATTTGCTGCCTACATTTGCTGCCTACATTTTTCAGGTGAAGGAAGAAGAATTTCTTTCCTGTTACTCAACAGCAAGCAGACTATCTCCTTTCACGCTTCTTTTCAAGAAATCTCTGCTGATTCAACGTTTTTGAAGCTGATTGAGGGTATAGAGAACCTGTCGGCACAAATGTACGGAAGACGGCTTGCCAAGACCATTATTATGGCGTAAGCTGGTTACCAAGCAAACTGAACGGCAGACTCCTTCAGTGCCGCGAGCTGCGTCTTGCTGGTAATCAGGCAACGTAAAGAGGTGGTTGATTTGAAAAAAAGTATTGTATCGAAAATCCCTCTACTGGCCATGGTGATTCTGGCCAGCTGCAGTATGAAAACACCAGTCCCGCCGCACTCTACGGATACTGTCTGCTATTTTCTTGATGTCGGCGAAGGATCAGCCGCCCTGATCGACAGTCCTGATCTGGGCAGGATTTTGATCGATACGGGGAACCCCACCTCACGAATTATCAGTAAACTGAGTGCCATTGGGGTCACTGCCGTGGATACCGTGATAGTGACCCATCCTCACCCCGACCATAGCGGAGGGATCCATAATGTGATGGAATTTCTTTCTCCGCACGCCATCTATGACAATGGAGAAAGGCTGCTGCCCTCCGATCCGGCGCAGCGCTGGTATCATGAAAATGTACGGCGTGATCCTCGCTATGCCTTACTCCGGGCAGGGGATAGGATCGAAGAAGGTGACTCCGTTGTCGAGGTGCTTGCTCCACAACAGCTTGCAGGGGATTGGAATACCAATTCGCTGGTTCTTTTACTTCGTATCGGCCCAATGAAGGTGCTGTTTATGGCCGATGGCACCTACGCCACCGAAGACGAGCTTTTCCAAAGTGGAAAAGAACTTGCCGCCGATATTCTCCAGGTTGGCCATCATGGATCACAGGCCAGTTCAAGCAAGAGATTTTTAAAAGAGGTGCATCCTGAATCTGCCGTAATAAGCGTAAACAGAAAAAACAGTAATGGCTACCCTGCCCCGCAGACCCGTGAGCGGTTAGAGGCACAGGGAGCGGAGGTTCTGTGCACCTGCGAGCATGGTGATATTGTCTTTGTCATCGACGCCGCGGCTCAAACAGTCAAACGTGCACATAATGAACAAGACGATTAACAAACTGCGCGGCTCCAGGTTTACGGTGGTGCTGTCGCTCTGGCTGGTATTCATTCTGTGCAACACCTTTATCGGCAGGCAGATCCAGCGATTTTTGCTTTCTTCCGGGGGAAAGGAGCTTATCCTGGCATCGATTTCCGTGGTTGCCGTCTGCGCTCTGCTGCTTCTTGCCCGGGAATTGGTCAAAGCGCAACTCTCACTCAGACTGAAACCACTTGTAGTACTCCTGCTGATGGCTGTATTGGCAGCCGTGATGATGCCGATTCTAGAGGAAACCCTGCATATCGTCAAATATGGCGGTCTGGGTTTTTTGACCCAGGCCCTGGTACACACCCGGGGTGTCTCAAATCGCCTGGCCATCACCTTTGTCATTGCAATTTCCATATTTGACGAGGTGATTCAGCACTTTCTGCCCTATCGGGTCGGTGATCTTCGTGATGTTGGGCTTAATATCGCCAGTGGACTGTGGGGCGCTTCAATTATACGTATCTGCGCTCAAAAGAAGATGGTCCCGGACGGAAACTCTTGCCAATAATGTAGATGTCCAGACAATAGAGGCATAAAAATGCAGGAGTATAGACATACTCAGCAGCACGACAAACGAGTTGTATCTCCTCCCAAAATACCTACCTGTTTTTATATTCCATGACTAATTTATAGTTGATACTGTCTACCATGGCCTGCCAGCTGGCCTCGATTATGTTGACGGAAACGCCGACGGTGCCCCAGGTGGACGCACTGTCCGTGCTCTCGATGAGCACCCGCACCTTGGCCTCGGTTCCCTTCTCGCCGGTGAGAACACGAACCTTGTAATCAGTCAGCTCCACCTCTTCGAGACAGGGATAGAAGGGAATCAGCGCCTTTCTGATGGCCATGTCAAGGGCATTAACCGGCCCATCTCCCATGGATGCGGTATGCACCTCATCGCCGCCGACGGACAGCCGGATGGTGGCCTCGGTCAACGGCGGTTTATCCATGCGGTACTTGTTGTTCATCACTCGAAAACCCTTGAACTCGAAATACTTGCGCTGCATGCCCAGATACTTGTGCATCAAAAGCTCAAAGCTCGCCTCGGCGCCCTCGTACTGGTAGCCAAGGTTTTCCAGGTCCTTGAGTTCCTGGATAATGGAGGCGAGAACGGGGTCTTTGGCATTGATGTCCAGGCCCCAGCGCTTGGCCTTGTGGAGGATGTTGGAACGACCGGACTGATCGGAAATAAGCACCCGTCGAAGATTGCCCACCGTTTCCGGTTCTATATGCTCGTAGGTCTTCGGGTTGCGCTCCACCGCACTGACATGAATCCCTCCTTTATGGGCAAAGGCGGACTCTCCGACATAGGGCTGGAATTTATTGTGACGCAGATTTGCCAGTTCGTCAACAAGGCAGGAAACATTGTAAAGATTGTCAATATTGCCGCCCGCTCCGCAGTCAAGATCCATCTTCAGGGTAATGGCCGGTATGACCGAGGTCAAATTAGCGTTGCCGCAACGCTCCCCATAGCCGTTGATCGTCCCCTGGACATGATCGGCTCCCAGGGATATGGCCAGGAGGGCATTGGCAACGGCGGTTTCTGAATCGTTATGGGAATGGATGCCAAGCTTTACTCTGGCATCGATGGAATGGAGATAGTGCTGCACCTGCTCGATGATGGACTGCATTTCGCCGGGCAGAGTGCCACCATTGGTATCGCAGAGCACAATGGTCTGTGCACCTCCGCTGACGGCCCTGACCAGCGTTGCCAGAGCGTACTCCTTACTCTTTTTGTAGCCGTCGAAGAAGTGTTCGGCGTCGTAGATGAGATGCTCCACCCTGGGGTTGAGGTAGGCCAGGGTATCCTCGATGATGCGCAGATTGTCCTCGAGCTCGATCTTAAGAGCATCACGGACATGGATATCCCAGCTCTTGCCGAAAATAGTGACCACCGGGGTCCCGGCATCGAGCAGTGCCTGAAGGTTGGCATCATCCTGTGGGGCGTTATGGAAATGACGGGTCGAGCCAAATGCGGCAAGCCTGGCATGCTTCAGCTCGACTTCCTGCATCCTGTTAAAATATTCAACCGACATCGGATTCGACCCCGGCCAGCCGCCCTCGATGAAATCGATACCAAGTTCATCGAGGGCCATGGTAATTCTTACCTTGTCATCAACGGACAGGTTAAAATTCTCCGCCTGCGTGCCATCGCGAAGCGTGGTATCGTATATTTCTATAACTCTGCGCATTACACCCTCTGCTCATTCTAAAAAAGTAATTTTTTGTATTTTCAATTAAATGGCACAGCTACCAGCCCAGCCCATGATTACGCTATGCCCATGGTGGTGCACCAAGCGCCATCAAACCACCGGGCACCATGAGACTACTCTTTTCCCCCGGCTGATTCAAGGATATGATGAATTTTATTGGAGTATCCATCACCCCACAAAGATTCGACACTTCCCCTCCGCCCTACTTTTGAGAAACATTGTGTTTTAAAGCCTCGTAGGCATCAAGCAGTGTAATAAAATCCTCCGCCCTGCCGCCACTGTCGGGATGAAGCTGCTTGGCCCGCCGCCGAAAGAGCCTGGTGAGCTCCCCCAGATTCATGCTTTTCAAATGCTCTATTTTTTCTTCAAAAATGGCACTGGTTTGTTTTTCACTAACCTGCCTCTTCTTCTCCGGCCAGCGGAACTGACGATGCCTGCTCCGAAACCATTGATAAAAATCGTGGTCGTAGGATCGCTGAGCGAATCCTGTATCAAAAAAAGCGATGACATAGCTTTGCAGATGAGGGCGCAGGAAGCCATGCTCCTCAGCATCCTGCCAGAAAGTCTGGTCGATATTGAGGCGGCAGACCTCCTGCAGGAACACATCCGTCATCGCCACCTGGTCCAGGGCCTCCGGCATATACGCTGAAAAATACTCGTCAAAGCGTTTCTGTAGATTAAAGATCACATAGACATATTGCTTGAGTTCATCGGGGCGAAGGCACTTCTCCTGCTCTTTGAAATAATATTCTTTCTCATCGCGCGATTTATGGAGCAGGGGACGGTACAGTTTGTCGTTGACCCGATACAATCTGCTCTGATCCACGGCCTTGTAACGGATATAAAAAAGTCGGCGGCGATCAAAAAGATGGACGAAGCGCATGATCTCCCGATGCTCGTCGGAAGACAGGGGACGCAGCCCTGGAGGGGCTTTTCGCTGGAAGCGCTCGATGTTGCGGCGAACCGCCATGGGCAGAAAATCCCAGAGGAGCGACTCTAGAAACGTCGATGGATCTCCTGGACAGTGCTTATTGACCGCCTCTTCAAGATGCTCATCGAAACAGATGGTATTGTCGTCCGGTTGATACATATGACGAGTGGGATCCGCGCCAAGATCAAAAATATCGCAAAAACTGTAGGTGTTACGCCCGGCATCATAGTATGACCTCCGTATCCGGTAGGCCAGCCTGTCTCCCCGGCGAAGTGCGGCTATATACATAATTTTGAAGGTTTTTTGAAATGACAAAAGGGCGCCTGCCACTGCAGACGCCCTTTTGCCGTTGATTTTCCGTGCCGCCATGCCTTCGGTATACAACACGAGGCGGCCACACCCCTTTAATCAGCTAACCAGAACTCCTCTTTGGCTGCGCCACACTTGGGGCACACCCAGTCTTCCGGGACTTTTTCCCACGGAGTTCCCGGCTCCACACCGTTTGCATAATCACCTTCTTCCGGATCATAGATATACCCGCACGGGCATTCCCATTTCTGCATACCATCCTCCTTCATTTTAAATGGTTACATTACATTGTACTCTAATTACAGTGCCTAAGACACGTTCTCTAGTAATCCGTCCCAAAAGGTTTGATGAACTCTTTGGCAATTTGAAATC
>JBHEOR010000013.1:0-2841 GCA_046260685.1 Desulfopila sp. | reverse complement strand
TATTTTGGCGATTGAAGCATTATTTAGTGTTGCGTACCTCTCGAAACTCGTTATGAACCCGAGATGAACATTCAACACCGAACATCGAACACCGAACATCGAATCTTCAACACCTTTATAATGCGAACTGAATAATCGAGCAGCCTTTCTGCAAGATCATATGTTTGTTTTTTCATTCGGTGTTCGGTGTTGAATGTTCAATTTAAATTATGAGTATCAGGTAATCACATACTATCATACGTTGCCATAAAACATGTCAAAACTTCTGGGACGAAGTACTAGTGCATTGTCATGTATAACCGGTAACTACAGCATGACACTACAGCATGATACTACAGCATGATACCACAGCACGATACTGCATCATGGTACTACAGCACGGCAATACCGATTGCAGATATCTTTGAGCTTAGAATAGTAGGAATAATTGTTATTGTCAATTACGATTTAAGCGTCTGCATATTTTTCCGTATTTCATGCTCTGCCCGCATTCCACCATGCACTGATCACCATTACTCCGTAAAAAACATGGCTGGTTGCAGCGCTGGCTGCACGGCGACCCGACTCTCAACATTGAGCCCCCGGCGCCTGTACTCTGCAGGTTCCATAACCACTTCAAGATCGAGTCCGCAATCAACGATGAGCGTTATCGTATCCTTGGCGGACGCCACCCTTTTGATCCGCCCCGGCCAGACATCAGGCCGTCGCTCGTCACTTGTGTGGAGCAGCGTGCAGGAAATTGTATGCGGAGGGATATGGACCTTGTCACGGCCCGTTTGAACATCACTCACCTGCGCCACGGGATATGTCAAGGTCTCTCCGATGACCCATAAATCGCCCTGTCCGGCATCACGCTGGTGGCGAACAGAAAAGACATTGACTTTCCGGGCCTGCGATAACCTGCCGTTATGCAAAACAATGGTGTTATCCGCAAGAGTGGCCGCCTCGGACAGGGAATGGGTGGCAAAAAGCAGGGAAACGTTTTTGTCCCGGTTGCATTTCTTGAGAATATCAATGATAATCGCCTGATTTTCGGTATCGACATTGGCCGTGGGCTCATCACAGAGCAGTACCTTCGGCTCAATGGCCAGGGCACGCGCCAATGCCACGCGCTTGGTCTCCCCTCCCGACAGCGTCAGAGCATCGGCATCGATAAAGCTGCTCATCCCCACCATTTCAAGAACCTCTTCCACCACCGCAGCGCGGTGATTTTTTGCTACGCCGCGAATCTTCAGGCCATAGGCAACATTTTTGGCGACAGTGCCGGTGAAAAGAATGGGGTACTGATCCACCTGCACCACCTGGCGGCGCAGCCGGTGAAGCATGCGCTGCTCAAAAACAACGGGAATCCCTCGAAAATCGATGGTTCCGCTGGTCGGCACGTCAAGAAAACTCAAAAGATTGAGCAGCGTGGTCTTGCCGGCACCATTGGGACCGATGAGACTGTATATGGCGCCGCGCTCTATTGCAAGCTCACTGATATCCAGTATTGTCGTGGTGCCATGGACTTTTTTGAGATTGTCGATCTTATAGAGCATCGTTGCGGGTCCTGCCCTGGAAAAAATGAAACAGCATATTGATGAAAAAGGCAAAGGCCATGAGCACACAGCCAAGCGCCACGGCCAGGACAAACTGGCCCTTGTCATACTCCAGTGCCATTGCCGTGGTCATTGTTCGGGTAAATCCCTTGGCATTGCCGCCAAGCATCATGGAGATTCCCACCTCGGCAATGACGCGGCCAAAAGCGGCAATAACCGCGGCAATGATACCGTAGCGGGCCTCCTTGAAAATGACGGCGGCCACCTGCAGCTCGCCGGCACCGAGGGTCAGGGCCGTCTTGCGATAGCGCTTGTCAATGCGGCTGATGGCGGCAATGGTCAGTGTCGTTATAACCGGGATAATGAGGATAACCTGACCGATAATAATGGCTTTCTGGGTATAGAGCAGCTCCAGCGGCCCGAAAATGCCGCGCCTGGAGATAAAAGAATAGACAACGAGACCGATGACAACGGTGGGAAGGGCCAGCAGCGTATTAAGGACGGTAATAACGAGACGTTTGCCCGGAAATGTCTTAAACGCCACGACAAAACCGCAGGGCAGTCCGACGCAGGCGGCAATCAATGTGGAAAACGTCGAGACGGTGAGAGAAACACCGACAATCTCGAAGAGTTCAGGATCACCTGCGAGAAGGAGCATAAAAGCCTGGCGCAGGCTGTCCACCAATAAATCCATATGTTGCCCTCGATGCTCCTTGAAGATCTATCAATTCCTGCGTATGAGTGACACATACTGCAATGCTGCCGCAGGAGGCAACGCTAGCCTGCGGCCTGTTTCTGCCTACAATGAGGCCATATCAATGGCATCGGGAGAGAAGAGTTGCTTGCCCTCCAGGCGATAGTCGGCGATGATCTTCTGGCCCCGCGCGGATGTGATCCATTCAGCAAATTTTTGTGCCAGATCAATCTCGACGTGGGGGTGTTTTTGGGGATTCACCGGAATAATGCCGTAAGGATTTGCCAGGTTGGCGTCTCCTTCACAGAGTACTTCAAGATCGATGGCCGGTGTCTTGCCGTATTTATACTTTATAAAGGTTCCCCGGTCTGCCAGTGTATATGCTTGTTTTTCATCGGCATATGTCACTGTCTTACCCATACCCTGACCGATGGCAATATACCAGCTTTCACCATTTGCCGGAAGAGAATATGATATTTCTTTCTTCCGGCCTTTCTTAACAATGGTCTGGACGATTTCCTTCAGCTCGACGGAGCTGCTCCGCCACAGGATCTGCTCCTTGGTGTGCGTGCCTGAATCATCGCCGCGGGAGATGAACTTCTGCTCCGC
>JBHEOR010000129.1:7624-8159 GCA_046260685.1 Desulfopila sp. | reverse complement strand
GAACAAGAGCTGGAATAGGCCAACCGCAAGGGCCTGATGGACAAATGGGTCCAGCTTACGCAAAGGGGTTTTCGAAAGAATTTCAAGGATTCGATCCAGGAACTGTCGATGACGCAGAACACCATAAACCAGTTGCATGGCGAGATTACGTTCATTGGCCGCAAGAGTATGCTTGTCCACCATCTTATCAAAAAGCGGTTTGACCGAAGCCCGATTCTTATAAAGGCTGCAGAGTACGACCGTAGCCGTATATCTAGCAGTTCTGGGTTGTTTCTTTTGCAAAATTATTCAACCGGAATTAAGTTACACGAGTGTGAGTGCCATTCAGATTATTTCCTTGTTTTATTTCAAGAAAATAATTTGTAAGGTGCTGTGCCGAGAATTTTGTAGTAACGACGCAGATGAAGAGTTTTTACGACGCCATCAAACTTTGACAACAAGATTACCATACTATTATAAAAACTATTATGAAAATAAACAGTTGGCTGGTGCTGCTGGCAATGCTTTTTTTTGTCGGTCAGGCGCAGGCCTACAC
>JBHEOR010000129.1:0-7614 GCA_046260685.1 Desulfopila sp. | reverse complement strand
CGAGTCCTTCACCGCCTTGCTTTCCGGGGAAGTGGATATTCTTTCCCGCCACTCGACCTGGACCTTCACCCGAGAATCGGCTCTTGCGGTCCATTTCGCCGGTATCAGTTACTATGATGGCCAGGGTTTGCTGGTTTCTAAAAGGCTCAATGCCAATCGTTTATCCGACTTGAAAAAGGTGGCGGTGTGCAGTCCTGTCGCTTCCGACTTTGAACCGGATCTTGTTGATTATCTAAAAAGAAATTCAGTTGAATACAAAATTGTTTCCTATGACAATCTTGATCTTGCCTTAAAGGGTTTTACAAGTCAGGCATGTGATGTAATTACCATGCAGCAGTCACAATTGTATGGACTACAACTGGCGCTGGCCGATGCTGATAATTCCGTAGTGCTCCCGGAGGTTATAGCCAAAGAGCCTCTCGGACCTGTTGTCCGACAGGATGACGATACCTGGTTTAATATCGTTAAATGGTCGCTCTATGCTATGATAAACGGTGAAGAACTGGGAGTCACCTCGGCAAACATCGATGGGCTGCAAAATAGCAATATACTCGCTGTACAAAGATTGTTCGGAAAAGCCGGAGCGGGAGGAAAAAGCATAGGTGTGCAGGATGACTGGGCCGTGCAGATAATACGCCAAGTGGGCAATTATGGTGAGGTTTTTGAAAGAAACTTCGGGCCTGGGTCCGCCTTGAGAATAGAACGAGGATTGAATAATTTATGGAATAAGGGCGGATTGCAGTATGCACCTCCGCTGCAGTAAGATGATTTTCCACATAATTAAATGGTGAAGAAGTTATGAAGAATAAGAAGAATGTGTCCTTGAAAAAAATTATAACTGTTTTCTGCAGCTGTCTGGTATTTGTTTTTTCTCAAGCCTTAGCCGAAGAAGGATCGGGCAATTGGAACGCAGCTGGAAAGGAAATAAGTGAAGCCGCCAGAGCAATAGGGGATGCATCAGGAGAGACCTGGAAGAAAACCAAGGAAATAACTGCCGAAACTGTGCAGACTTCCAAGGAAAAAGGGGCTGAAGTCTGGGATAAAACAAAGACAAAAAGCTCTGAAGTAGCCGGAAAAACTGCGGAAGTCTCCGAGGATGTGGCGGAAGTAACTGTCGATAAGAGCAAAGGTTTTTGGCAGAAGACCAAAGAAACGTCAAAAAAATGGTTCGATATTACCCGAAACAAGATTAATCAACTTACCTCTTCTGAGCAGTAATGATGAATAAACTACTGTGTTCAATTCTCCGTCTGTCAATTGTTCAGGCAGATGGTCAATTCCTGCAGAGAATCAATTGACCAGGTAGGGGCAACCGGAAGTGAAGAGATTGGAGCATGGCTCCAGTTGACAAAGATGGTGTCGATGCCGGCGCTGGCTCCGCTGCAGATATCATAGAGGGCATCACCGGTAAATACGGTGGTGGATTTTTCTGCCCGAAGTAGAGCCATGGCTTTTAGGGCCGGTTCGGGATCTGGTTTATGCCGGAGAGTGTCCTCAGGGGTTACCAGCACGTCAAAATATTTGGCGGTATCGGTTGCCTCCAGGATTTTCTCCATGCTGAAGCGTCTTCGTGAGGTGACAACAGCAAGTTTTTTGCCGGCACTCTTTAGGAGCTTCAAGGTTTCGGCAACATGGGGGAATGGTTTGATGCAGTCTCCCATGATGCTGAGCTGGAACTGGAGATAATCATCAAGAATGTGTTCATGGTCCTGTTCGGAGCCCAGATGAGTGATAAGCTGGCTTTTCAGCGGCAATCCGATACCATTGATGATAACACTCCGGTCCATGGTCCTGCCTGCATATTTCTCAGATACATATTGAAAACATGTACAGATAAGGTCCACTGTGTCAAAGAGGGTGCCGTCGGCATCGAAAAGGTAGCTGTCATACTGTTTCATGATACATCTCCGGTTATTGAAAATTGACATGAGAAGATACACTATTGGCTGTTCTCCGGCAAGCCTCTGATTAGTAGACACCCTCGGAAATATTTTAAAAGATGTCGATCGACCGGCTCTATAAGGCACTAAATTTTCAACAAAAGGACCGATCAACAAATGTCCAACCCGCCAACGAATCGTTCCGATGAAGAGCTGAACAGTCTCTTCACCGGGGCATGCAAAGCCCAGACAGAAGACCGTTTTGCCGATGCCATAGACAACTACCTGCTGCTGCTTAACTATTTTCCCCAAGCGCCAATGCTGCATTATAACCTCGGCCTGGCATATTATAGTCTCGAGGATTTCACCAGTGCCCTGCATGAATTTTCCCAGGCCCTGACTTTACAGCCTGAAGATACCGATTCTCTTTTTAATCTGGCGCTTTGTCAGAAGAAGACCGGGGATAACCAGGGCGCAATCGCCACATACCGGAAGCTGCTACAGGCTATACCGGACAATACCGACGGCTGGTACAATCTTGGCGGCTGTTATCGTGACACCTATGGTGATGAGCAGGCGATTTCCTGTTACCAAAAGGTACTGGCGCTCGATCCCGAATACCTGCCGGCGCTCAACAATCTGGCCTACCTTTATCATCGTAGCGGTGATATTCAACAGGCGGAAGTCTGCTATAGACAAGTATTGACTTTACGACCGGAAGATGAGTCCGCACACTATATGCTCGCATCTCTTCTCGGTACACCGCTCGACCACGCTCCCGATTCCTATGTCCGGCATTTCTTCGACGCATATGCCGAAGGCTTTGAGAAAAGTCTGGTAGAAGGGCTTGGATACGACAATCCGCGGCAGTTGCATGAGTGTTTTAATAAGTGCACCGCTCAGAAGGGTTTGAAGGATGAGTACGACCATGGCCTCGATCTCGGCTGTGGAACGGGGCTCAGCGGTATTGCCTTCAAGGAAGCAGTAGCACTTTTTGATGGAGTGGACCTTTCCTCCAACATGCTTTTGCAGGCAAAAGAGAAAGACTGTTACAATAATCTGTATCAGGACAACATCATCCATTATCTACAGACAACCACTGAAACCTATGATTTTTTCCTCGCCACCGATGTGTTTATCTACGTTGGCGCATTGGACGATATTTTCACAGCCCTGCGCGCCGTCGCCCGACCCGAGGCAATTTTCTGCTTTTCTACGGAAAGTCTGAATTCGCCAGGCTATCATCTACGCAGTACCGGCAGATTTGCCTATTCCCCTGACTATATTCGTAACATTGCAGCTGTTGCCGGATGGACGGTGCTGATAGAGGAAAAAACCAAACTGCGTAAAGAAAGAGAGCAATGGATTGCTGGTGATCTTTGGATTCTGCAAATAAAAGCTTGGGGGGTATGATGCTTTGTTAATTTTTAAGAGGATTCTGGGAGATTACCTTATATTTTGGGTGTGGACGATTTGAGAAGAGATGTAAAGGTTATCTGGTGAGTTATTGTTAGCAGTAATACTGCAAACATTTCATTACATTTTATTCAACGACAGGAGCTTAATATGGCAATGGGTTCAGGAAGCACAATGAAAGTAGTTAGCATTATCCTTATTGTTGTAGGTGCTGGTCTTGCGCTATGGGGATATCAATTATCTGGTTCTGTTGGTTCGCAAATAACACAGGCTGTTACAGGTTCCGATACCGATAAGGTAATGACTCTCTACATTACTGGTGCTGTCAGTTTTATTGTTGGCATATACCTTTTCGTTAAAAATTAAAACTGATAACAGGCATTACCAACCATTTTTTCAACCCACTCAAAACCTATCCGCTCCTGCTCAAGCCGCAGTTGTCCTGCTAACCGGTCAAAGCGTAGATCGTCATAGAGAAGTTGCTCTTTTGCAGTCAACCTGGACAGCTCGGCTCGACTGGGTTGCGGTTCTTCTCCCCAGTGGAGTCGATGGGCAAGCAGGGTATCCCGGTCCATGAGAAAAGAAATCGTTGCCGGAAAAAGAGTTCGCAACTGGTCGAGGATCGCAAACCCGTGGGTATCGATGTCACCCCAGTAGTGTATCGTGCAGTTGTGCAGCCAGGAAGCATTGGCGAATATATTGAAACCGTAACCGGCGCCGAAGATCACTATGCTTTGCGGAACATGCGGAAAAGAAAGGAAGTTGATTTCATTTTCGGTGATAAAGACCCGTCGGATCTCCGGCAGTTCAAGGTGGGCAAAGGCCGCGGCGGTAACTGTGATATCCTGATCGGCAGCTCCGGCCAGCAGGGAACATGAAGGATCCAGCAGCCGGAAGCGGACCCGTTCCGGTTTGTCGCGAAAACCGTAGCGTCGGCAGAATCCGGATATTCCACGGAAGGTCTGATCAATTGAATCTTGAGGTAAAGCCAGGTCGAAGAGCTCGGCCAGCACTCCCCGATGGCTCTCGATAAATTTGCTGTGCACACCGGGGATATCAACCTGCCGCAGATAGATACCCGGCCGCGGATGGCCGTCAAGCCAGGAGAGGATATCCACCAGTCGCGTCCAGTTATCGGCCAGTGTCAGGCCGTGCAGGGGGCGCTTGATCAGCCAGGAAAGGAGCTGCGGATAGCGTTGTTCGGTCAGTTCGACCATTGAGGCGAAGCGATCCGCCTCCCGACGTTTACCGATCAGTGCCAGGCAATCCTCTAAGCTGTCGATCCAGACCTCGGCAGGGACGGCGTTTGCCCCCAGAGTGCGATGCCTGATATCTTGCCAGACCAGGCGGTAATGCTTTGCTTCCCGATCCAGAAGGGAAATCCAGGCCCGAACCTCGGTAAAGCGTTCGGCCATTTCTGTTGAGTTTGGTTTCTTTAAAGTGAGGCGCCGTGGAAAGATTTTTTCGCGGGTGACAAGTGCCGCTGGAATCGTTCCTTTATCCCACAACTTTCGCAGCTGACGGACAATATCCGAAGGTGTCGTCCAGCTCATGGATGGTCCGCCTCTTTTTCTTTACGATATTCCTCTATGGTGAGATTGCGCAGACTGGAAGCCTGACCGTCGGCATTATGGACAAATCCGACGCCTGAGACGAAAGGCTCAATGACATGAATCTTTTGTAGGGGAGTAACGATAAGCAGCTGCAGGTTGAGCTGGGCAAAGAGCTGCAGTCCGTATTGGGCCGATTCATCCGAGCCACGGCCAAAGGCCTCGTCGATCACCACGAAGCGGAAGGAACGCGAGCGCACCGCTCCCCATTCCAGGCCGAACTGATATGCAAGACTTGCAGCCAACACGGTGTAGGCGAGCTTCTCCTTCTGGCCCCCCGATTTGCCGCCCGAATCGGCGTAATGTTCAAACTCGCTGTCATCCTCTCGCCACCGCTCACTGGCGGCAAAAGAAAACCAATTGCGTACATCTGTCACCTTAGTAGTCCAGCGGCGATCCAGCTCCGACCGCCCTTCACGGCCGCGAAACCGTTCGATGATCCGGCGTACCTGGAGAAATTTTGCTTCCGAATACTGGGCATCGTCGGAGCCGGTAAGGCTGCCTTCGGTGCAGGCCCGCAGTTCCTCCCGGAAAAGGCGGACGTCGGCATCTATGACCGGTGCCGCTTCCAGCACTATATATCGTCCCGGATTATAATCGATTCGGGTAAGTGACTCGTTGATACGGCCAATACGCTCCTTGATGGTTTCCTGTTCTCGGGCCAGCTGTGACTGAAAGTTTGCCACCTCTCTTATCGTGTTTTCGTTCAGCAGCTCTTTGAACCGCGCTTCGAAACGGGGTAAATCGTCGGCCTGCAGCTGTCGGAGCATGGTCCGGTAGTCGGTCGCTGCCTCAACCGAAACATCGACCTCCCGGGTCTCCAGATCATATTTGGTGCTGTAGGTGCGCATGGCATCAATGATCCTGTCGCGCAGCCTGGCAATCTTCCTGTCTTCGCTGTCGATTCGGACCTGCAGCCAGTCCCGCATCTCACGCTCCCGATTATCACAGGATTCGACAGAAAGCCGATTCTCACCCGGCAGCTCGTCGCGGAGCGAATCGAGCTGAGGAAAATAACCGGCAAGTTCCGGTTGAGCTGTTTCTGTCACGATGCGGGTCTGCTGTTGCAGGCTTGCCGCATCACTTGCTTTCTGTTCGGTTTTGGCGCAAACATTCCGGTGCAGTTCAAGTTGTCCTTCAACTTTGTGCAGGTTTTTTTCCGCGGCCTGCAGTTGGCCGGTTAACATTTTGAGGATGTCGGATGTCGCCTCAAGACGTTCCTTCTCGTCCTTCAACCTGCCGATCTTCACCGCCGAGGGCTGCCAGTCCAGTTCTGCAAAATCCTGATATTCACCAAGTTTAGAGAGCGTTTCCAGTCGGAACTTGGCAGCTTTCTGTCGATCCTGAAGTTTGGAGATGACCTTGCCGATTCCGGCCAGTTGAGTCTCGAGCAGCCTGGCTTTTTCTTCCAGGGCCGCTATTTTGGCCTCATTGCTCCAGCCAAGCACATACCGGCTGCGATCGTCCAGACGATGGCGATCATCCTTTTCATGCCGCTCACCCCGTGCTTTGATCTGACCGGCCTTGGTGATGGCGCGGGTTTCCCGCCGAAACTGTTCCTGATTTGTACAGCAAGCCAGGTCAAACCGACGGGAGATCTCACTCTCCAGCCAGTTAAAAAAAGATGAATCGGGTTTAATTGCCACCTTATGAGCCAGAGAATCGGGATGCATGTCCGGCAGCTCGGCCGGACGCTTTGGTCGCACCCGAAAATAGACTAGTCGTCCTTTAAGGTTGTTGTTATCGACCCATCCGGCCACCCGGCTGTAATGCTGCTCCGGTACCAGCAGAGATAAGCCGAAGTTGTGCAGCAATCGTTCGATGGCACCTTCCCAGTCGTGTTCTTCTTCACGCACCCGGATCAGCTCACCGATAAAGGGCATTTCCCGTTCTGCAAGATCGAGGTGAGAGCACAAAATTTTGCGTATTCCGATCTGCTTTCCGTCAATATTTGAGCGTCGGGCCTTCAGGCTGCGGATTTCGACAAGCAGCCGCTCGTGTTCCTCGCGCTTTAAGCGAAACTCCACCCCGGCCTCATTCAATTCGTTCTGGATTCCGGTTTCGGCCTCGGCTTCTTCTTCCAGCATGACTGCGCATTTTTTCTGCAGAACCAGAAAGGCACCAACGCTGTCGGCAGCATACAGCTCAAGTGCTTCCATCAGTTCGCCATACCGCTTGAATCGGCGCTGTTTGCGCAGCAGTTCTTCCTCACAGCGGCGAATCTCCCCGGCAATGTGCTCAATGCGGTCGCCGCCGTTTTCGGCAATGTCGCGCCTCAAGTCTCGTTCCTGCCCCTGCAATGTAAGTCGCTTTTCGACCAACCCCTCGATCCTGGCATTGTGACGTTTAAGCTCTTCTTCAAGCTTGCCGAGTCGCTGCTGCAGCAGTTCCAGTTTCAGGCCGGCAAACCACGGCCGGAGAGCCTCCCGACAACCGCGCAGCTGTTGTGCAGAGTTTTCCAGCAGCCCGTGGCGGTCACAGTCGGCAATTAGCGGCTCCAGCATTTCCACCTGGTCTTTCGCCTTGAGGACTGCTTCATGCGCCCGGTTGAGATCATCGAAATGGCCGATCAGAGCGTCGATGCGGGGTGCAACTTCAAACGGCTCGAGCATATGGGTCCGGACAAAACCGGTCAGGTTTCCGACCGATTTGAGCGATACGGTCTGATGAAAGAGTTCCAGCGCCTGTTCGTTATCGATGCCGAACCG
>JBHEOR010000128.1:7967-8310 GCA_046260685.1 Desulfopila sp. | reverse complement strand
TGACTGCTCCTGCCCTGACTGGGCCACAATGTGCAAGCATGTCGCGGCCGCCCTCTATGGTGTCGGAGCCCGGCTTGATTAAGACCCGCTGCTGTTTTTCACCCTGCGGCAGGCGGATACCGAAGAGCTGGTGACGCGGGCCGTCCAGGAAAAAACAGGCGACTTGCTGGCCAGGGCGGAACAGAAAAGCTCCAGGGTGCTGGGCGATGCTGATCTCTCTGGGCTCTTCGGAATTGATATGGATATCAAACCGGAATTTGCCTCCACCGCAAAGGTCGCAAAGGATGCCAAGCCCAAAAAGCCACGCCGTGGAAAAAAGGATACATCTGCTTCTGCGGCGGGG
>JBHEOR010000128.1:0-7957 GCA_046260685.1 Desulfopila sp. | reverse complement strand
GATAAATACTACCCGCTCCGCCACCGCCTTGATCGAGGAGATCGTCGGTCAGCATCCGAATGGCGTTACCGTGGCCATGTTGGAAGAAGCAACCGGCTTTCAGCGTGGCAAAATATACGCTATTACCAGTAGGCTCAGGCAACAGGGCCGGATCATCTCTGTGGCTCATGGCGTCTATGGGAAGCCGTGATTCTTACCGGCAAGTCCTCTTTTCTCCCATCTCTGTGGCTTACAGATTATAGCCCCTATCTCTTATTGTTCTGCCCGTTCTCTATTCCTCACCATCTATTCTGCCGAAACCTGGCAATAAAATACCTTGACTGATTGTGCCAACAACTGCTAATAACGAATACAATCAAGTAAATTTCACTATAGGAAAACAGGATGACCGAACATCTGGACAAGGTGTTGACCATCGAAGAGCTGGCCGCTTACCTCAAAATTTCCAAGTCAAGCCTGTACAAGCTGGCTCAAAAAGGCGAGGTCCCCGGCCAGAAAGTGGGCAAACACTGGCGGTTCCGACGCGATATCATCGACCAGTGGCTGGCGGAGAGTACGTCCGCAGTTAAAAGGAAAGATAAAGGATGAACCCGGAAGATCTACAGGCCCTGATTGCCACTGGCGAAGGACAATTGTTGGAGTTCAAACGTTCCGGAATAGCCCATCTGGGTCGGGAAATATGTGCCTTTGCCAATTCCCTTGGCGGTCGCATCCTGATCGGCGTGGACAACGACGGTAAAATTCATCCAGCCGTACCCAACAACAATCTGCGCTCTGAAGTACAGTCCATAGCCCGCAACCTTGAACCTCCCCTGATGGTGGAGTGTGAAGATCTGGCCGGTGTTCTTGTCGTCTCCGTCCCTGCAAGCCGATTCAAGCCGCATAGCTCATCGGGTAAATTCTATCTGCGTGAAGGTGCCACCTGCCAGCAGATGAACCGGGATGAGATCCGGGAATTTTTCTATCGCGAGGGCCTGGTCTATTTTGATGAGAAGACCAATGACCGTTTTAATTGGCCCACGGCTTTAAACCGGGCAGCCTATGACGAACTGGTCCGGATTTGTGACATCACGCCCGCGCTGGACTCCGAGCGGCTGCTCGAAAATCTGGGTCTGCTCAAACAGCGGCGGATGACTTATGCCGGTTCTCTGCTCCTCTGCTCCACCTCCTCTCTGGTGGTGCCGGGTTCCGCCGTCAACTGCTGCCTGTTCCAGGGCAGGACAACCACCCGCATCCTCGATCAGAAGGTCTATGACTCTGATTTTATGAGTAATTACCAGGCTGCGGTCAATTACCTGCTGGCCCATCTCAATACCGCCTACGAAATTGGCTTTGAACGTAAAGAACGGCTGGAACTACCGGAAGGCGCTCTCCGCGAGGCCCTGCTCAACGCCATGGGCCATCGGGATTATCGCAAGTCGGGAGACCTGCAGGTCCACATTTTTCAGGATCGGGTGGAAATCGTCAACCCTGGTGGACTGGTGGGCGGCCTTACCCTGGAAACGCTGGGAACCAGGAGTATTCCCCGTAACCCCTTGCTTTTCGGCATGATGCACCGCATGAACCTGGTGGAAAAGGTCGGCTCCGGCCTATTGCGTATCCGCCAGATGTGTGAAGCTTACCCTTGCCCGCCACCGCGCATCGAGGCGGATGCAGACTGGTACCGGATCATTTTCAGCCGGATAGAGGCTGAAAAGTCAACTGATGAACGAGTAGGGACCAAGTCGAGGCAAGAGTCGAGGCAAGAGTCGGGGCAAGAGTCGGGGCTAGAGTCAAAAACTGCGCAGTCTATTTTAAAAGCCTTGGAAACACAGCCGCTTCAGCGAGCGGAAATTGCCAAATTAATTGGCCATGGCAAGGTTTCAGGGGCGATAAACCGGGCAGTAAAAGAACTGCTGAACAAGCAACTCATTGAATATACTCTTCCAGAAAAACCCAACAGCCGACTGCAGAAATATAGGCTGACGGAAAAGGGCAAACGGTTTGTAGAGAAAGACAGGGAGAAAAACATTGGCCGTACCTGATTTCCAGTCATTTTTCCTGCCGCTTCTGCAGTACAGTTCGGAGGGGGAACTGCACAGTACCAAAGAGGCCTATATCGCCATGGCGGATAATTTCAGGCTCAGCCAAGAAGACCGGCAGGAAATGCTCCCCAGCGGTAAACAGGCAACATATAAAAATCGTATCGCCTGGGTCAGGGTCTATTTGAGCAAGGCACTTCTTCTTGAGGCCCCGAAACGTGGCTTCTTCCATATTACGGATAGGGGTCGGGATTTACTGAAATCCAATCCTGTTGAGCTGCGAGTTAAACATCTCAAACAGTATCCTGAATTCGTCGAATTCCACAAATCAGGCAACAAGCAGGAAAAAGGCAGTCAGAATGATGGTGATGAAGAACGAACAGCAACTCCGGAGGAGATTTTTGAAAACGCGTATCAGGAACTTCGGCGTAATCTGGCCAATGAACTTCTCGCCCAGATCGCGAAAAATACCCCGGATTTTTTTGAGAACCTGGTAGTCAAACTCCTGGTCAAAATGGGCTATGGCGGCTCGATCAAGGATGCCGGCCAATCCATGGGTAGAAGCGGCGACGAAGGCATAGACGGTATTATCAAAGAAGACAAACTCGGTCTCGATGTGATTTACATCCAGGCCAAACGGTGGCAGGGGTCGGTAGGCCGCCCGGATGTGCAAAAGTTTGTCGGCGCCCTGCACGGGAAACGGGCTAAAAAGGGCGTTTTCATCACCACAGGATCTTTTACCAGGGATGCTGAGTTATATGTTTCCACTATTGATCCCAAGGTGGTCCTGATAGATGGCAGCCGCTTGGTTGACCTGATGATTGATCACAATCTCGGCGTTTCAACTGTGGATGCCTAGGAAATCAAAAAGATCGATTCAGATTTCTTTTTTGAGGAGTAGCAGGATGGTTTTTACTGAAGATTCAAGAGTCAAGATTCCCTGCATCCTTCACCTGGTAAGGCTTGGCTATCAGTATCTTTCACTCAAAAATAAGGTTTGGGACAAGGAGACAAACATCTTTCCGGATATTTTCCGTGAAGCCATCTCGCGCATAAACCCAAACATCGAAAGCGACGATATTGGCCGGTTGCTTGAGGATGTCAAACTCTCGCTGGACAACGAGGATCTGGGCAAGGTTTTCTTTGAAAGGCTTACTGAGCGTTCCGGTACGCGTCTGATCGATTTTGCCGATTTCTCGATGAACAGCTTTCATGTGGTCACTGAACTACCATGCAAGAACGGTGACGATGAGTTCCGGCCCGACATCACCCTGCTCATCAATGGCCTGCCATTGATTTTTATCGAGGTCAAGAAGCCGAACAATCGTGAGGGCATCCTGGCCGAGCGCAACCGCATTATCACCCGTTGCCGCAATACTCGTTTTCGCCGCTTTATCAACATCACCCAGCTGATGGTCTTCTCCAACAACATGGAGTACGACGACGCCTCGCCGCATCCGATTGAAGGGGCCTTCTATGGCAGTCCGTCGTACGACACGCCGATCTTCAACTATTTTCGTGAAGAAGAAGAGTTGGACATCGTCAGCCTGCTGGCCGACGAAGATGACACGGTTGAAAACAAAATACTCAAAGACAACAACCTCAGCGTCATCAAGCACAGCCCGGAATTTGTCAGCAACAAATCACCCGACACGCCGACCAACCGCATCTGCACTTCCCTGCTGAGCCGCGAACGCCTGGCATTCCTGCTCCAATACGCATTTGTCTACGTGAACGAGGCCGACGGTCTGCACAAACATGTCATGCGCTATCCGCAGCTTTTCGCCACCAAGGCAATCGAACGTAAACTCGATGCCGGGGTGCGCAAGGGGATCATCTGGCACACCCAGGGCAGCGGCAAGACTGCGTTGGCGTATTACGCCACCCGTTTTCTGACCGACTACTTCCAAAAACGCCGCATTATTTCCAAATTCTATTTTATCGTCGACCGGATTGATCTGCTTATTCAGGCGCAGCGGGAGTTTTCCAGCCGTGGGCTGACAGTCCACACCATTGACAGCCGTGAGGCCTTCACCCGCGACATCAAGGCGACCATGGCGATTCACAACGACTCAGGCAGGCCGGAGATCACCGTCGTCAATATCCACCGGTTCGATGACAATCCAGCCGTAATTCAGATAGAGGATTACGACATCCGCATCCAGCGCGTCTACTTTCTCGACGAGGTGCACCGGAGCTACAACCCCAAGGGAAGCTTTCTCGCCAATCTGAGCCAGTCCGATCAGAATGCCATCAAGATCGGTCTCACCGGCACGCCGCTGTTGGGCGACGACTACAATTCCCGCGCCTTGTTCGGCGACTATATCCACAAATACTACTACAACGCCTCTATTGCCGATGGCTACACCCTGCGCCTGATTCGCGAAGAGATCGCCACCAATTATAAGATCACCCTTCGGGAGGCGCTGGCCGCTGTGGAACTCCAGCAGGGCGATATTGAGCGAAAGCAGATCTACGCCCATCCGCGCTTTGTCGAGCCGATGCTCGAATACATTATCAAAGACTTCCAGAGGAGCCGGGGCGCGCTGAATGCCCCCACCATCGGCGGCATGGTGATCTGCGATAGCGCCGAGCAGGCCAGACAGATGTATGCGATTTTTCAAAAACGACTGCAACCCCAAATTCTGCCATTCAATGGAGTGATCAGCACCAATCCTGACGTGGAACTATTGCAGGCGGCGGATTCGGCAACAGGCATTTATGCAGCACGTCCAAAGCAATCGAACAGGGTAAAAAGCGGTGCCCTGATCCTGCACGATATCGGCAGCAAAGATGAGCGCAAAGAGTGGGTGGAGGATTTCAAAGCGGGTAAAATCGACCTGCTCTTTGTCTTCAATATGCTGCTCACCGGTTTTGATGCCCACCGGCTGAAAAAGCTCTACCTGGGCCGGGTAATCAAGAAACACAACCTGCTCCAAGCCCTGACCAGGGTCAACCGTCCTTACCGGGATTTCCGCTACGGCTATGTGGTCGATTTCGCCGATATCAGCAAGGAATTCGAGGAAACCAACCAGCGTTACCTGAAAGAGCTGAACGAAGAGCTGGGCGACGAGCAGGAACACTACTCTTACCTGTTCAAGTCCGCAGAAGAAATCCAGGACGAAATCGAGCAGATCAAGAACATCCTGTTCAGCTTCGATACAGAAAACGCTGAGGAATTTTCCCGCCAGATCAGTCTAATCCAGGATCGCGCCACCGTGCTTGCTCTCAAAAAGGCCCTGGCCGATGCCCGCAGCCTCTACAACTTGATCCGCTTGCAAGGGGCGTACACCTTCCTCGATCAGCTCGATTTCCAGAAACTGAACCAGCTCTACCGTGAGACCTGCAACCACCTCGACCTGCTGAACCTGAAAGAAAGCATTGAGTCGAGGGCCGACACCACGGGCTTACTCAACGTTGCCCTGGAAGAGGTACTGTTCCTCTTCACCAAGGTCGGTGAAGAAGAACTGGTGCTGGCCGATGAGCTGAAAAACACCCTGCGCCGGACTCGCGAGGCCCTGGCTGATAACTTCGACCAGCAGGACCTCCGGTTCATCACCCTCAAGGAAGAACTGGAGCGGTTGTTCAAGAAAAAGAAGCTAAGCGAAGTCTCCCAGGAAGAGATGACCGCTAACATTGGTGCGCTGGACGCCATCCATGAAAAGGTTAAGGAACTCAATAGGAAGAACAACCAGCTTCGCGCCAAGTATCAGGGTGACGCCAAATATACCCGCATCCATAAACGCTTAATGGAACGGAGCACACTTTCGAAAACCGAGAGGCGTATCTTCGAGGCCCTCACCGGTGTCAAGCAGCAGGCGGACGACCAGGTGTTGCAGAACACCCAGCTCTTGACTAACGAGGCATTTTTCGAGCGAATGATGATGCCCATCGTCATCGGTGAGTTCCAGATCCGTCAAAAGATCAAGCTCAACCCGGACGCCGCCCATAGTATCAATGGGCTGGTTGTCGACGAATACAGGAATGAATTTGCCTCCGGCAACAGAACAGGAGTATCTACGTGGTAACCCAGGATTTCACCAAAAGCACCCGGCAACTGATCGACAGTCTCAAAAATATTTGCGCCGCCTACGGCCTCGGTAACGACGGCAATGAATTCAAGATCATCACCCAGGTCTTTCTCTATAAGTTTTTGAACGATAAGTTCGCCTTTGAGGCCAAGAAGATCAAACCGGAGCTGGCCGAAGCTGAGAGCTGGGAGCAGGCCATTACCGCTTTTAGTGACGACGAAAGGGAGATGCTGCTTCTGCAACTGGGGCCGGACACCGCGCGCCTGAAGCCGGAGCACTTTATAACCCAGCTGTATAATCGCCAGAACGAACCCGATTTCGCCAAGCTCTTTGATGACACCCTGCGCGACATCGCCATCAGCAACAACGAGATCTTCGCGGTTAAGACCGACGGTGGCGCCAAGGTTACTCTGTTTGACCGGGTGAGTGAATACATCAGCGATGTCGGCAGGCGTGATGACTTCTGCCGCGCCATCATCAATAAATTGGTGGACTTCAGCTTCGAGCGCATCTTCACCCAGAAGTTCGACTTCTACGCCACCATTTTCGAATACCTGATCAAAGACTACAACAGCAACAGCGGAGGCAAGTACGCCGAGTACTATACGCCCCATGCCGTCGCCCGGATCATGGCCGCCATCTTGGTGCCGCAGGAGCAGCAGGGCAAAGTGCAGAACGTCAGCTGTTACGACCCCTCAGCCGGGTCCGGCACGCTCTTGATGAATGTGGCCCACGCCATCGGCGAAACCCGCTGCAGCATCTACACCCAGGACATTTCGCAGAAATCCTCCAACCTCCTGCGCCTGAACCTGATTCTGAACAACCTGGTCCACTCCATCCCCAACATCATCCAGGGCAACACCCTGCTGCGCCCCTACCACCGAGATGGCAAGGCGCTGAAGCGGTTCGACTACATCGTCTCCAATCCGCCCTTCAAGATGGATTTCTCCGATTTCAGAAACGAACTGGAGACCAAGGAGAACAAAGAGCGTTTTTTTGCCGGGGTGCCGAAAGTCCCGGCCAAGGCGGTGGAGAAGATGGCCATCTACCAGCTTTTCCTTCAGCACATTGTCCATTCGCTCAAACCCGGCGGCAAGGCGGCGGTGGTGGTGCCCACCGGTTTTATCACCGCCCAGAGCGGCATCGATAAGAAGATCCGCCAGCACTTGGTAGACGAAAAAATGCTGGCAGGCGTCGTCTCCATGCCGAGCAACATCTTCGCCACCACCGGCACCAACGTCTCTATCCTCTTCATCGACGACAGCAACAAGAACGGCGTGGTGCTGATTGATGCCTCAGGCCTCGGCACCAAGGTCAAGGACGGCAAGAACCAGAAGACCTTGCTCTCGGAGGAAGAGGAAAACCGCATCATCGCCACCTTCAATGCCAAGGAGGCGGTGGAGGATTTTTCGGTGGTGGTGAGCTACGACGAGATCGCCGCCAAGAATTATTCCCTCAGCGCCGGACAGTATTTCGAGGTGAGGATCGAGTACGTCGATCTGACGCCGGAGCAGTTTGCGGCGAAGATGCAAGGTTTCAGCGATAATCTGGACAAGTTGTTTAGGGAGTCGGCGGGGTTGGAGCAGGAGATTCGGCAGCAGTTGGCGGGGGTGAGGTATGAGTAAGGCAACAGCCAAGCGTTTGGGCGACCTGATCAATTTTAAAAGAGGGTATGACCTTCCCGAGAGTCAACGCCTACCTGGATCATATCCAGTGATTAGCTCCGCCGGTATATCTGGATATCACAACGGATTTAAAGTTGAAGGCGAAGGTGTTGTCACAGGGCGATATGGAACCCTGGGTGAAATGTATTTTGTCGACGGCAAGTATTGGCCTCACAACACTGCTCTGTACGTAACGACGTTCAAAGGCAACAACCCCAAATACATTTACTACCTTCTGCGT
>JBHEOR010000127.1:0-8339 GCA_046260685.1 Desulfopila sp. | reverse complement strand
AGGTTGCCTGGCGATGACGGTTGAAGAACATTGCCAATGTATGCGGCCACCCACAAGGGGTTGCCCCTACGCATAATCGGTTGATTCACCGTAGGGGCAGGTCTTGTGCCTGCCCGGGTGCAGAGATGCATGCGGGCACCCACAAGGGGTGCCCCTACTGCCGCCCCTCAAGCCCCAGCTCAATGAGTCTTTCCAGCAGCATCGGAAAATCCAGTCCATACTCGGCCGCTGCCTGCGGATACAGACTGGTGGGCGTCATCCCCGGAATGGTGTTTGTTTCCAGGACAAAAAGCTCATTTTCCCGCGACAATATCATATCGGTTCGGGAATACCCCCGCAGCTGCAGTGCTTTGTGCGCGGCAACGCCATAGAGTTGCGCCTTTTCGGTGACTTCCTCATCGACTTCGGCAGGACAGATCTCCATGGTGGCGCCCGGCTCATACTTGGCCTTGTAGTCAAAAAAAGCGAAATCCTTTCCCGGTATTATCTCTATGGGCGGCAAAGGTTCGACAGTATCATTGCCGATAACACCGACGGTTATCTCCCTGCCCTTGACGAATCGCTCCACCATCACCCTGCCGCCATGCTTAAGCCCCTTGGTGATGCCTACTCCAAGCTCGGCAATATTATGGGCGATTGTCATGCCAAGACTGGATCCTTCACTGACCGGTTTGACCACCAGAGGCAAGCCGAGGCCGGCCGCTATTTCATCGGGCGTATCGACATCATTGCTGTCTATGACCTGCCAGGCAGCCACCGGCAAATTATTGAGGCGATAGAGTTTTTTGGCAAGGTTCTTATCCATGGCAAGAGCACTGCCCAAAACACCAGAACCCTGATAGGGTATATCAAGCAGATCGAAAAACCCCTGGATAGTCCCATCCTCTCCCCAGAGGCCGTGCAGGAGAAGGAACGCAAAATCTATGTTGTCCTTATTGGCCGCGATTTTTGCGAGATCGGTCAGGGGGTCATACCTGGTGACATCATATTTTTCCGGGTCAAGAGACTTCTCCACGCCGGCGGCTCCCATCAATGAGACCTCGCGTTCGCCGGAGCGTCCTCCGGCCACAAGAGCAACCTTCAATCTTTTTTCATTCATAGCCTTCCTCCTTCAGCTTTAGCCGAGGCTTTCCGATGCGCCGGCATCAATCCCCTGCAAATTATAACAGCACATAGTCAGCTCACAGATGTAACACGTAATTTACGTTCAACAAGTCTTTTTACCATTTTCCATGTGGAGAACATGAGAAAATGTGCGGCTGAACAGAAACAATATTCTCTCTTCCAAGGCTATCAAAGCTTGAATACAGCGTCAAATCTCTGCAGCGTCTCGGTCCGGTTTTTCCCCTGAAGAGCCTATGAATGGGTTCAAAAACATATTGACAGCAACAGGCGTCTCATTTATATATTACAGGTTGCTGTTAATATAATGGACGGTGACCGTCTATATCTACCATATTTTTGAAGACAACCGCTAAACGGAGCAAACAATGATAGAAGTTGAAGTTCGTGGAGACCTTGAATACGCCATCAGGCAGTTAAAGAAAAAACTCCAGATCGATGGCATCAAGCGGGAGTTGAAACGCCGCGAATATTATGAAAAGCCAAGCGTCAAAAAGCGCCGCAAGCAAGCAGAAGCCAGGCGTAAGCTTCGCAAGTTTAATCGCATGAAGAGAAGCTTCTAGAAGGTTGCCCCCAAAAAGGCATTCGCGGACGGTTTCTCGGCTCCCAACACAGTGACTGCCGGGATTTTCCTGCTGCAACGACGTTGCGCTTTGCCGGCACGCCAAGAGGACGGTAATGCTCGAGAAGCCATCAAGTATTGCCTCAAAATGCACAACATTCTGCCTGGACACACCTATTCACGACCACGGAACAATAGCCCTTTCGGAATTTCTTCATGCGCTGCATGAGCAGTTCTACTGGTATCTTGTCACAGAAAAGCGGGTTGCGGAAAATACATTAAAGGCGTATTCCGCCGATATTGAGTATTTTTTAGGTTTTCTCCACACCAAGGGTATCGAACATCCACGGCACGTGGATATCGCCATCATCCATCGCTACCTCGAAAATGCCCGCCGACGACATATTTCGCATCGCACCAACGCCAGGCGAATATCTGCACTGAAAAAATTTTTCGTCTTTCTCTGCCAGGAAAAGATTGTCAGCAGCAATCCCTTCTATTCCATCGACCTGCCCAAAAGCGGCCACACCCTCCCCAAAGCGCTGACCATCGATGAAGTAAACAAGCTTCTGCGTCCTCCCGCAGCACTGAAAGCTACGACACAGCGTAATATGGCTATGATCTGCCTGCTCTACTCCACAGGTGTTCGTGTTTCCGAACTCGTCAAGCTGCCGCTGGTGGCCTGCAACATCAGCAGCGGATTTGTCCGCATCCTCGGCAAAGGCGACAAGGAACGCCTGATCCCCTTTGGAGAAGCCGCCGGAAAAGAGCTGCAGCGTTACCTTGACACCTCCAGATCGTCTATTCTTAACGGCAAGCGCAGCAACGCCCTCTTTGTCACCAATCGCGGAGGTGCCATGACTCGTCTGCGTTTCTGGCAGATTCTCAGAGAGACAGCCGTTACCGCCGGTATCAGCAAGAACATCTCCCCCCACATGCTGCGTCATTCTTTTGCCACACATATGCTGGCACATGGCGCCGACCTCCGCGCGGTCCAGCTTATGCTGGGCCACGCCGACATAACCACGACCCAGATCTATACCCATATCGACCAGGATCGCCTCAAAAACATTCATAAAAAGTTCCACCCACGCGGTTGACCAATACTATAGAACTTGAATAACTATTTGATACGTCTACTCTCTCGTGTTATCTTTCAAGACAGCTTCAAGACAGCTTTAAGACAGCACGTACCTCCTTTCTTCCCAACAACAGAGGCAGCGCGATTGTTACGGCCTCCACCGACACAGCACGCCCGGCACTTTTCCGGGCGGCATGGAGGGTACCTCCACACTCAGAGACACTCATGCAAGTAATCACTACTCATCTCAATGCCGACTTTGACGGCATGGCATCCATGATAGCCGCCCAAAAGCTCTATCCTGATGCCATTATGGTTTTTTCCGGTTCCCAGGAGAAAAACGTCCGTGACTTCATTGCCGAAAACCTGGTGTATCGCTATGAATTTCATAAGCTTAAAAATATTGATAAGAAGCAAATCTCCACTCTCATCATCGTCGATACACGAACGGCGAACCGGCTCGGTCCGCTGGCTGACTGTGTCACAGCCCCCGGCACCACCATCCACCTCTTTGACCACCATCCCCAGAATCCAGGAGACATCAGCGCCGATGTCGAGGTTGTCAGGGATGTCGGCTCCACCATTACCGTTATCATGGAGCTCTTGCGCCGGCAGGAAATCAACGTATCCCCGGAAGAGGCTACCATCTTTTGTCTCGGCATCTACGAAGACACCGGCTCGTTGAGCCACACCACGACCACGCCACAGGATCTTCATACCGTTGCATGGCTGCTCGAAAAAGGGGCAAAGCTTGATATTGTCAGCCAGTTTATTACCTACGAACTGACCACCCAACAGGTGCAGCTGCTGGGTGAGCTGATGAAAACCGCGCATAGCTATATCATACAGGACATCCCCATAGTCGTTGTAACCCTCACCCTGCAGGACTATATCGACGACTTCGCTCTCATTGTGCGCCGCTTTATGAGCATGGAGAATCTGGACACCCTGTTTGCTCTTGTCTCCATGGCGGGAAGGGTTTATTTCATTGCCAGAAGCCGGATTCCAGAGGTAAATGTGGGCTATATCGCTCGGGACATGGGCGGCGGCGGACACCCGGCGGCGGCCTCGGCAACAGTCAAGGATATGACCCTCATAGAGGCTCAGGAAAAACTCTTCCGCGTCCTCCACCGGTATGTCCGCCCCCAACCGATCGCCGAAGAAATGATGTCGCGGCCTGTAATCACTATCCCCACGACAACGACAATCGCCGAGGCCAAGGATATCCTTACTCGATACAACATTACCGTTTTACCGGTCGTCCCCGCGCCTTTTCAAGATACACAGAAAAATGGAATACCGCTGATTGCGGGAACAATCTCACGACGTGTTGTGGAAAAGGCCATTCACCACGATCTCGGCATGCTGCCCGTCAGCGAGTACATGACCTCCGACATCGAGGTCCTCTCGCTGAAGGCGACGCTTGCCGATATCCAGGAACTCATCATCGAGCACCGCCAACGCCTGATCCCCATCATCCATGACGGTGCACTGGCCGGCGTTATCACTCGTACGGACCTGCTCAACAGACTGGTCAATGATCCCGCCAACGTCCCCCAAGACCTTCTCCATGAATCGGATTATCCCTCACTGGAACGCACCAGGAATCTCAACTCCATTATCATCGAATGTCTCAGCAAAGAAATCATCACCCTGCTGCGCCAAATTGGTGAAGTGGCAGACGGGCTTGGCTATCAGGCCTATGCCGTGGGCGGGTTTGTCCGTGATCTCCTTCTTAAAAAGCCTAATCTTGACCTTGATATCGTCATCGAGGGCGACGGCATCGTGTATGCCAAGGAACTGGCTGAGCATCTCCATGGCAGAGTCCGGACGCATGAACGATTCGCCACGGCAATGGTGGTGCTTTCCGATGGCTTCAAGATCGACATTGCCACGGCACGGCTGGAATATTATGAATATCCCGCCGCTCTGCCCACAATCGAGCTCTCCTCGCTCAAGCTTGATCTGTTTCGCCGTGATTTTACCATTAACGCCATGGCTGTACAGCTCAATGCGCCAAGTTTCGGCACGTTAAACGATTTTTTCAACTGTCAGAACGACCTCAAGCAGAAATCCATCAAGGTTCTTCACAACCTCAGCTTTGTTGAAGATCCAACACGCATTTTCCGAGCGATCAGGCTGGAGAAACGCATGGATTTCACCATTGCCAAGCATACCCGGCGACTCATTCGTAACGCCGTTAACATGCAGCTTTTCGGTAAAGAGAGTGACAGCCGATTTTTCACCGAGATACAAATCATCCTCTCCGAGGAAAACCCGCTCCCCGCCATTGAACGGTTGGCCGAATTTGATCTCTTCCAATACCTCTGGCCCGACCTTAAGCCGCACCTTAAAATCGACAGGAGATTTCGTCATATACTGACACAGGCGCACCGGGTTGTCTCCTGGTTTAAACTGCTCTACCTCAGAGACGATCTTGAAACCTGGGTGGTTTATCTGCTTGCAATCATGGCACGCTCCGGCCCCAGAGAACTCCAAAGCTTTTGCACACGTTTCTCCATTCCCCGGAAAATTACAAACAACCTGCTGGATCAAAAGGAGTATTCCGACAAGATCGGCGAACTATTGCTCCATCGAAGAGCCATGAAAAACTCTGAAATCTTTTGGCTTTTTGACGAATTGAGCAATGAAAGCCTGCTCTATCTCATGGCCGTTGCCAGGAAAAACCATGTCAAACGCTACATATCTACCTACGTTACCACCCTGCGTCAGATATCCCCCATCACAACGGGCAAGAAGCTGCAGCAGCTGGGATACGCTCCGGGACCGATTTTTAAAACCATTCTCAACGATCTCCTCAGCGCCAGGCTCGACAATGAAGTTACGACAGAGGAAGAGGAACTGGATTTCATCGCAAAAAATTATCCTCTTTAAACACCGCCGCCATTTTGAAAAAACTCAACCATTCAAGAGAACATGACCGATTTACTTACCAAAATAATACTGCTGGCTCCTCCGATACTACTCGCCCTGACCCTGCATGAATATGCCCACGGCTATATTGCCAACCGTCTTGGCGACCCCACGGCAAAGATGTCGGGACGCTTGACGCTCAACCCGCTGCGTCATCTCGATCCGTTTGGCGCCATTGCCTTTTTCCTGATCAATATCGGCTGGGCCAGACCCGTTCCGGTCAACGGTGCCTATTTCAAAAACCCGCGCAAGGATATGCTCTGGGTTGCGCTGGCCGGCCCGGTTACCAATTTATGCCTGGCCGTAATAAGCGCCATCGTGGCTAAAATCATTTTCCAACTGACCCTGATACTGCCCTATTCCATGCTTGCCGAGGCCATCGTTGTACCGCTGTATGAGATGCTCAAGGCATCCATCTGGATCAACCTGGTCCTCTGTATCTTCAACTTCCTCCCCATCCCTCCACTGGACGGCAGCCGAATCGTCGTGGGACTCCTGCCCGAGAGCATGGCGGAGACCTATACCTCCTTTGAGCGCTACGGCTTTATCATTATCCTGATCCTGGCATTCACCGGTGTTCTCTCCAAAATGATCCTGCCGATCATCAGTTTCGCCGGTAATCTGCTGCTGCCATGATGCAGCTGTGCTCAAGGTGGGCTCAAGGTGGGCTCAAGGAATACTTCAATAGAAACGTTTTTCACCGCCCGGGGAGAAGAAGATAGTTGAATTGTCTGTCTTCGCTGACTGCAGAACCATTCATTTCGGGCTGCCGGATTGTTATTACATTCTCTTTTTCAGGGAACCATGCTCTGGCCATCATAGAGATAGCGTTTGATTTTATGCGTTGCCGTTTTGATAAATGGCTCCCGCCGTTCAAAGATATTGGCGATCTTTGAAGTAACCGGCAGTTGCTCATTGAGTTCCTTGCGCATCTCCTCAATGGATTTTTCAATGTATGTGTGGCGCTGCAACCTGGACTGGTCGGAGGTCAGTTCATCTATCGCCTCATAATCCGGATAGATCCAGGCATCAAGACGTCCATTATTTTCGACAATCAGCGATTCCACCACCCAGTTGTAGCCATTGATTTTATGCTCGATGGCTTCGGGATAAATGTTCTCACCGCTGGCCATGACAATGACATTTTTCACCCTGCCGCGTATAAAAAGATTCCCCGCCTCATCGATTTTGCCGAGGTCTCCCGTTGCCAGCCAGCCATCATCGCTGATCACCTCGCTGGTGGCCTCACGGTCATTAAAATACCCCCGCATTATATTGGGCCCGCATCCATAAATTTCTCCAACTCCGGTTTCCGGATCCGGCTCCACAATCTTTACCTCCACCCCGGGTATGGGTTTTCCAGTCGATCCCTCGGCAATAGTGGAATCACCAAGGGGGCCGCCGGCAAGCAACGGCGCGGACTCCGTCAGGCCATAGCCTATGAGATAGGGGAATTGGGCAAGGGCTAGAAATTTCTCCACTTCAGGGTTGAGTGCAGCACCGCCAACTCCCATAAAGCGCAATTTACCGCCAAAAAACTCAAGCAGCTTCCGGCCAATACTTCGGTATATCAGCTTTCTGCCAAAGGCAGTTTTACACACCAGTTTGAGCAAACTGCTGCTCTCAATCTTGGGGACAACCCGCTTTTTATAGATTTTTTCCAAAACCAGCGGAACACCGAAAATAACCGCCGGTTGCTCATGCCGGCAGAGTTTCTGCAAAATAGCAGGCGTTGGAGTCTTGCCGGCATAGGCTATCCGGCATCCCAGCAACAGCGGCAGAATAAAACCGCAGGTAAATTCATAGGTGTGAGACATCGGTAATATCGAAAGAAAGACATCTCCTTTGTCAAGCTCTGCAAGTGTGGCTGCCGCATAGGCATTGGAAGTGAGGTTTTTATGCGACAGCATCACCGCCTTTGAATATCCTGAAGTGCCCGAGGTATACAGGATCGAGGCAAGATCATCCTCATGGACACTGGGAAACTCAAAATCACTATTTTTTTCGGCCTGCGTCAAAACTTCTTCGGCATCCTCGAGATACAGAGCCAGGGTGACGGTCTCAACAATTCCCGGGATATCGGCAGAATCATCCAGGGTGACTATTTTACCAACAATCTTGGGCTTAATCTCATATACCTTCTCCATCTGCCGCTGCGACGTAAAGAGAATTTTGACCCGCATCTGTTTGAGGATGTGATGGACATCGGATTCCGGCAGATCCGGCAGTATGGGAACAGCGACGGCCCCGAGTCGAACAATGGCAAGATACGCAGTGCCCCAGTTATCTGAATTCTCGGCCAGAATGGCGATATGATCACCTTTTTGCACGCCGTCTTCAGCCATTTTTACAGCGAGGCTGAGTATCCGCTGATGAAACTTTTCATAACTCAACGGCTCTGCCATGGCCATACCGATGGCAGGCGCATCTTTATACTTGGCACAACTTGAATCAATAATGTAGTTCAGGGTCATTCCCACTGCCGAACCTTCTACCATAGCTCACCTCGACGCATATCCCTTTTCACTCCTTGAGATTGAGTATTTCCCTTCTATTAAACGATGGTAACTCTACAGGAGCACCCCATCTTGTCCCATTTAAGCCTTCTCGAATAGCACACGAATGCTTCGAAGTCCCAAA
>JBHEOR010000126.1:7874-8353 GCA_046260685.1 Desulfopila sp. | reverse complement strand
GGAGTCTGCGGCACAAGACTCCGCTGACGCTTCTCTTTCTCGATATCGACCATTTTAAAGCAGTCAATGACAACCACGGTCATTATGTCGGGGATGTCGTCCTGAAAGAAATCGCGCAATATCTCAAAAAGATGTGCCGTCCTTACGATACAGCGGTTCGCTGGGGCGGTGAAGAGTTTTTGATTCTGCTCAGCGGCTCCAATGAACGTGATGCCACCAAGTATGCCGAGCGAATCAGACAAGGTATTGCAGAGGGCTTCAGCCCCAGGGTTACCATCCCCCTTACTATTTCCATCGGAATTGCCGAATATCAATCTAACGACACTCTGGAGTCAATCACCGACCGTGCCGACCAGGCGCTTTATTCAGCCAAAAACAGTGGCAGAAACACCGTCGTTGCCTGGTCAGCCATGGAGAAATGACCGCCTTGTAGTAAGGGAGCCGAGGTTATCATGACCCGCTCAGGTGTCACCAAAGGG
>JBHEOR010000126.1:0-7864 GCA_046260685.1 Desulfopila sp. | reverse complement strand
AAATACCCCGCTTGTTCGACTGAACAGCGTTACAGATGGGCTAAAATTAACGGTTGCTGCAAAAGTGGAGTATCTCAATCCGGGACAGAGCGTCAAAGATCGGATTGCCCTTAAAATGATTGATGATGCCGAAGAGCAGGGATTGATCCGCCCAGGAGACACATTGATCGAAGCCACTGCCGGCAATACCGGGGTTGGCCTGGCGCTGGTGGCACGGCAAAAGGGCTATGGGCTTACAATCGTCATGCCCGACAAAATGAGTGTCGAAAAAAAATATTGCCTTGAATCCATGGGGGCCGAGGTTATCATGACCCGCTCAGATGTCACCAAAGGGCACCCCGAGTACTACCAGGATCAGGCCCGGTCGCTTGCCCGGGAAAGCGGCGCCTTCTATATCAACCAGTTTGCCAACACAGCCAACCGCAGAGCCCATTACGCCACCACCGGCCCTGAAATCTGGGAGCAAATGGATGGGCGCATAGATGCCTTTGTCTGCGGTGTTGGTACCGGAGGGACACTCTCCGGTGCGGGTGGCTACCTCAAGGAAAAAAATCCTGATATTGACATTATCCTGGCGGACCCGCAGGGCTCCATCCTCGCCCCGCTGGTCAACACCGGCAGTGCCCCGCAAAGCATCGGTTCCTGGTATATCGAGGGCATCGGCGAAGATTTTGTCCCTGATATCTGCAACCTGGACCTGGTACGCAGGGCCTATTCCATCCCGGACAGAGAGTCCTTTGCCGCGGCCCGCAATCTCCTGCTCCAGGAAGGTGTCATGGCGGGATCTTCCGCCGGGACTCTGACAGCAGCCGCCATCAAATATTGCCTCGAGCAAAAAACGCCCAAGCGGGTGGTCACCTTCGCCTGCGATACCGGCAACAGGTACCTCTCCAAACTCTACAATGATGCATGGCTGGATCAGCATATAACGGAGTAAACAATGACACAATCACCGGAACACCATGCGTTTAACACCAGGGTAATCCATGGAGGCCAACACCTCGACCAGGCAACCGGAGCCGTGATGATGCCCATTTATACAAGCTCTACCTACGCCCAGCAAAGCCCGGGTAACCATAAGGGTTTCGAATATTCACGCTCACAGAACCCCACCCGCTTCGCCTATGAACGTTGTGTTGCCAATCTCGAGGAAGGCACGGCCGGTTTTGCCTTTGCCTCCGGTTTGGCGGCAACCTCGACTGTCTTTGAACTGGTGGACGCCGGTGCCCATATCATCGCCATGGATGACATGTATGGCGGCACCTTCCGCCTGCTGGAGAATGTGCGCAAACGCTCGGCGGGCTATGATGTCAACTATGTCGATCTCACCGACAGCCAAATCTTTGCCGATGCAATCACAGCCGAAACCAGGATGGTGTGGATCGAGAGCCCCACCAACCCCATGCTCAAGATCGTCGATATCGAAAAAATCTGCGCCATTGCCCACCAACAGTCGGACAATATCATTGTCGTCGTCGACAACACTTTTGCCACGCCCTACAATCAACGCCCGCTCACCCTGGGAGCGGACCTGGTGATGCACTCCGCCACCAAATACCTCAACGGCCACTCCGACATGGTGGGGGGCATGGTGGTGGTCGGCGATAACTACGACCTTGAAAAGAGACTGGGCTACCTGCAAAACAGTATCGGCGCCATCGCCGGCCCATTCGACAGCTATCTGGCGCTGCGTGGTCTCAAAACCCTTGGCCTGCGCATGCGGCAGCACAATGCCGGTGCCAAAGAAATTGCCACATGGCTGGCCAGCCATCCGCAGGTGCACGACGTCATCTACCCCGGCCTGCCCAACCACCCACAGCATGCGCTGGCAAGCCGCCGGATGCATGGCTATGGCGGCATGATCTCTATATTTCTTGACGGTGATCTGGAATTCACCCGCACCTTTCTCGAAAAAATTGAAATCTTCGCCCTGGCGGAAAGCCTGGGCGGGGTGGAAAGCCTGATCGAACACCCGGCCATTATGACCCATGCATCGATCCCGGCGCAACAGCGCCGCTCACTTGGCATTCATGACAATTTTGTCCGTCTCTCCATCGGTATCGAGGACACAAAAGACTTGATCAAGGCTCTTGATCTAGCACTGCGAAACTGACAGCACGGCCGGACCAGCCAAGCAGAATCCAGGTCACCATGACACCTCAGCTGATCGAACCAGGATTTTTTTCGTGTTTTTTGTTCATCGAAACAACTACCCGTCCTGAATATGCTGAAGATACCCATCGAGCCGGTCGTAGAGCGTAATGAGGCTCGAAATGACAATGTGCTCATCACCGCGGTGCTGCGACATCTCGCCGTCTGCTCCCCAGATTGCGCCGGGGATGCCAAGCTGGGAAATATGCCTGGCATCCGAGGCGCCATGTTCAAAACCAACCGAGGCGTCATCAGAAAATTGTACCAGAAGATCAAGGTAGGGTGATGGCTTTGCTTCAAAGACCGGTTCCTTGGCATGAACCGTGACCGTGGATTCCACCGTATTCCGTATGGAAGCAATAAGGGCATCGGGATCTTCGTTTTCGGTATAGCGAATATCAAAAAGGGCATTGGCCAGCTCGGGAACGATATTGGATGAACCGTTGCCGGCATTGCACTTGACAAGCACCATGGTCTTATGCCAATGATCATCCGTTTTGAGAGAAAACAACTCCTGCATCTTGAGATAATCACGCACAACAACATCAAAAGCGCTTCTTCCCAGCCAGGGCCTGGCCGAATGCGCAGCGATGCCGTGAGCATTGAGCTCAAGCTCAATAACACCCTTCTCCTTGGTAACGATGAGCCCCGGCCCGCCCCCATCTATGGCCAGGAAAAAATCCGTGGTGATTCTATGGGCCATCACCGCCGCGCCATTGGCCCCGCCGACTTCCTCATCTCCGGTAAAGAGCAGGCCAAAACGCATTTCGCTGACTGATTTGCCCTGCTGCTCCAGCGCCCGCAAATGCTCCCGGTACAGAACCAAGGAAACAGCAACGCCATATTTATCATCTATTGCCCCCCGGCCGTATAATCTCTCATTGTCGATATACGGTTCAAAAAGCGACTCATCATCAACCTCGACCACGTCGAAGTGGCTCATGAGCAATACAGGAGCATGATCTTTTGTGGGCAGAACAGTGATCACCGGCACATCCTTGAAACTGTGCCGCGTATGTTCTATATCATGCTTTTTTAACCAATTTTCAATGAAAAGCGCACAATCCATGATCTTTCGGGGCCGCGACTGTGTCGACGGAATACGCATAAGATTTTGAGTTAATTCGAGTATTTCTTCATGAACGCGCTTTCTGACCACAAGATTTTCCATGACTGCCATAATGGTTTGCTGCTCTAGCTTCAAAAGGTTTAAATGATCTTTTAACCTAAAGCAGACTTTTTTTCAAACTTTAAGATGATTTATTCACATCCTTCCCGGCAATCACCGACTCTGCGCTTGCCAATTACAAGGCCGAGGTGCTATTATACTTCCCTAAACAGCCCAGCCCATCGACTCAAGACCATACCATGCGAATATTCCCCGATACACTTCAAAAGATTATCGAGCAATGCGACCTCAACCTCAACAATATAAGCCAGGCCTCCGGCATCTCAAACGGCTATCTTGCCAAGCTGCTCAGGCGTAATATAAACCGTCCCGGCAAGGACAAAATCGCCTCCATCCTGCTGGCGCTCAACTACACTATCTCGGAAATCAATCGCATACTGGCACAATACGATTACCAGGCGCTTCATGTCGATGACATCCCCGACATACTGAAGACCAACCGAAATCGCAGGATAATCGGCGGCAACCTGCCCCAGTACGACCATATCTACTTTGACTTGCTGCTCGTCGTTCTCGAACGTATCGGAGGCAACAAGGTGCTGGTCAAAAACCGGCCCAGTGGCGTTTTCATGCCGCATGAGCTCTATCTTACCAAAGAATACCCCTATGAATCCAACGACGACGCCGCCGTCTTCAGGTATAATCTGACCGAGCACATCCTGCGGGAACGTTCAGCAATTTTTCAGCACAACCTGGCACGGGGTGATGCATCGGAAACCTATATCTGCCGGGCATGTTTTACAGAATATCTGGAACGTAATATCAGCAGACAGGCGCAGAAGGAAGATCCGCGAAGATGCCACTTGACCACCCGGTATATCGCCAACACTCTGTCTCTTTCCCTCAAGCTTCCCCAAAAGCACAAGCTTTACATCATTGAGCGCTGTCCCTACTTCCATTTCATGATTCAGGATGCCGACGGCGAGACAGCCAAGGTCAGCTATCCCGGCAGGAAGCTTCATGTCTACAACAACGAGTTCGACAAACAACTGCTCGAAGGATTCACCACTGATCTCACCCATATCGTCTCCCACTTTCGCCATGAAGTCGATATGTGCCGCGCCGCCGTCGATCGCCAAGACCAAAACAGCTTTCCCGACAATCTGCGGCAGGAAATATTTGAGATTTTCGAGCAACATCAACTTGCCCAGGAACTCGACCAGGCCCTTGCGCCTCTCATGGAAAGCGCGAAGCTGATTTTTTATTAATGTAATACTCTTCTGGCATTCACTACAGGTATCCACTACAGGTATCCACTACAGGCATCCATTACAGGAACTAACTACAGGGCTTCACCATGGAACACATAGGAACTATCAGAACACCTTTCACCATTCTGGCCGACATGCCGATTCAGCCAAAAGGGGCCGCAGAAGTGGAGGGACAGATTATACTGGAAAAACGGTTCGAAAAAGGATTACAGGATCTCGACGGCTTCAGCCATATCTTCCTGCTCTACCAATTTCACAAAGCCGACAGAACTGAATTGACGGTGGTCCCTTTTCTGGATACGGAGGCACGTGGTGTCTTTTCCACCAGATCACCACTGCGTCCCAACCATATCGGCATCTCCATCGTCGAGATTGTCACAATTGAGGCAAACATAGTACATGTCAGGGGTATCGACGTCCTTGACAGGACACCGCTTCTCGACATCAAGCCCTATATCGAGAAGTTTGATCAGGTCGAGCGGAGCCGTTCCGGCTGGATGAGAGCCAGCGCGGAAGAGGTGCGCGGTAAACGTTCCGATAAACGATTTACCTGATACTCTGATACTCTGGCGCCCTGCAAGCAGTGACCCTTATGGTTCAATTGTTGTTCCCAGTACCTTGAGAAACTTGGCTATCCATTCAGGGTGGGCGGGCCAGGCCGGTGCCGTCACCAGGTTGCCGTCGACATGGGCGTTGGAAAAGGTATCGTTATTGGCCACCCAGGAACCGCCGGCCCCTTCGATATCGGGACCACAGGCGGGATAGGCGGAGCAGGATTTTTTATCGAGCACTCCGGCAGCGGCCAGTATCTGCGGACCATGGCAGATTGCCGCAATGGGTTTACCGACGCCGGCAAAATCCTGAACGAGCTTGATAACCGCGGGATTAAGCCGCAGATACTCCGGAGCGCGTCCACCGGGAATCACAAGCGCATCATACTTTTCTGCCGTGACCTCATTAAAATCGGCGGTTATCATGAAATTATGCCCCGGTTTCTCACTATAGGTCTGGTCGCCTTCAAAATCATGGATGGCTGTCTTGACGGTCTCACCGGCCTTTTTACCGGGGCAGACGGCATCAACAGCGTGTCCCACCATAAGGAGCATCTGGAATGGTACCATTGCCTCATAATCTTCTACGAAATCACCGACCAGCATTACAATCTTCTTTGCTGCCATAGTTTCCTCCTGCTAGAAATAGGTTCATTAATAACAGCTGCCTCCGCGGCCTGTGCTACTGGGGCGCTGCCAGTTTGCATCAAAACCAAGTGTTCCTAATCCCCTCATGGCTTCATCTATATTGACGCCGATCCCATCAACACCATGGGAATCATCACCCGGCACCACGCCGATACCGCGCTGAAGTGCCATTTCCAGAATGCTGCGGCTGACATAGGGTTCTTGTGCCCCCTTGAAGAAGGCGCGCAGGTTATAGTCGAGAATCAGTCCCGCCTGGGCAATGACATCAAGATTTCTGACAATACGTTTGCGTATCGCCGGCTTTTCCAATCTCTTGCGGTAATTGTCATCAAAGATACGGATAAGATCAAAATGCCCCACCACCTCCGGCGTTATGGTCGTCAACATATCATACTGGTCATCGAAGTAGCGGCAGTACATGGCATCCATACCACCACAATGCTCGGCCAGCCGGGCATACTCTTGCCTGGAATAATCAAGTGCGATGGTGTCGAGATGATGCACCGAACCAACGATATATTCCAGCTGGTACTGCCGGCGAAGAGCGGCGATATCTTTGGCGCATCCAGGATAGTTCTCTGTTTCCATGCCGACATAGAGCGTGATCCTCTCGCGGTATTTTTGCTGAAGGTATCGGCAGTGCGCAACATATCTGCCAAAACGGTTCTGCAGCGCGTCAGGGCTCAGCCCAGCATTACGCTCTTCCGGGTAGATGACCGCCTCTTCAGAGGGCGGCATATGCTCGGTTATGCCGACCCATGCAAATCCCTCGTTGATATAGGCCTGGACGATTTCTTCCAGTGTATTGGAGGCATGGAGGCAAAACTGACCACTATGCCCGCCATGAATGGAGACTCGTTGCAATTGTTTCTTCATAGGATATATGCACGTGCTCTATACAAGTGGTTCATCCGGCTAATGGGTCTCTGCTGCCATCCCTGTGAAAAGCGCATTGTTTAAGGGCGACATCATAACCTCCAGTACTCTGCACGAATCTATGAAAACCGGGGGCTCACCAAACCAGGCCGCTTGCCAAAAAAATAGGTACCAGAAAGATATCTGTTCAGGAGGCTGGAACTCTACTTGGAGTTGTAGCACATCTCATCGCAAATTCGCAGGAAAAACATTGCAGCATAGAAGATGATTGACTCCAATGGCTTTGTTTGTGCACTTCCTCACGCCGCATATCTCATTGATGTTTCATGACATGGCACGCCCAAGTAGCTCTATGGCTGGTCTTCAAGGCACTCTATAAATCACCCCCGGGCAACATTCACCACCGGTAATTGCTCATATGCCTGTATTTTTTGCCATCACAGGATTTTTCGCCTATAATAGAGATACATCGATTGGGAAGAATTGGCCGACAGGCTCCTCCAGTCGGCCTATATTTACAGAAAACCGGTGATTAACCAAACAAATGATCACCGCTCCTATTCATCTTTTTTTCAGGAGTGAAACAATGCAAGCTATAACACACATCATCGCCCCCGTTGACCTGGAAGAGCACAGCAATAAAATTACAGACTATGCAGCCTATATGGCCGACAAGCTTGGGGCCAGACTGACGATTATCCACGTGGTCGAGCCCTTTCACTCCATTATCGACATTGAACTTGGAAGCTCGACACTTGAAAAATACACTGAAAACCGCCTGCAGACAGCAAAAGATTATCTTCAAAAACTGGCGGCGCCCTATCCGGAATGTGCCACCGAAATTCTTCAGGGTGTCATTGTCGATGCCATAATTGATTTTGCCAAAAGCAAGAATGCCGAAATGATCATTATCGGCACCCATGGCTCCAAGGGCATAGAAAAACTGCTGCTCGGCAGCGTTGCCGAACGGGTGGTCAAAAACGCCCACTGCCCGACACTGGTGATGAATCCGTTCAAGAAGTAAAGCACAGCGCTGTAAAGCGCCGGGCCTGTTGAGGATAGTGGTGTTTCCGGTGATTTCAAAGAGCTATGGCGTGCCTCTGTTTTTCGGGCTGATCGTGGGCTGAGGCGCTGCTGTTGAAGCGTTTTGGTAATTTCTGTGTAACTCTACAGGAGCACCCCATCTTGTCCCATTTAAGCCTTCTCGAATAGCACACGAATGCTTCGAAGTCCCAAAT
>JBHEOR010000125.1:0-8378 GCA_046260685.1 Desulfopila sp. | reverse complement strand
GAGCCAATATGGAGCACTCTTGAACAGTTACAACTTGGTGGGTATGCCAATTTGGTACTCCCACCTGTAGAGTTACGTTTGTTGTATCAATTGAGCGGATCTAAAGCTGCACGACATAATGGCGGGCGGGATGACATTGCGGTATTGCTTGCATTGGTGCTATGATGGGTCTGATAAACATCCAGTGAAATGTATCAGTTTCAAAAGAGAATGTCTGGCCCCGGAAATCCGGGCGTGGAAATGGTGTATGCTCCGTTGTGTTTTCCATGCAACCTACTAAAAAATAAAATTTACGAATAACGGTTATGGCTTCTTTTAAAAAAGTGATGGCGGTGTTGTTTTGTCTGGTGATGGTTTCAGGGTGTGGCGCACCGCGGAAAAAAGAGATTTCCTCAAGGAGCAGTCCTGCTTTTGATTCCCAATCGACCAAGTCTTCACGGGATGCTAATGTTGCTGCGCAGGAGGATCGGGCAGTTCAAGACGATACGGCGGAGGAACAGGACGGTGCAGACCAATATCCCAGGAAAGAAGAATTTGAGCAAAAAGACGTAACGCTTGGTGTGCAGGGGCCATTGCCTTCGATGAGCTATGTTAACGACCGTATTTTTGAGTACGGCAGAAAACTCGAGCGCTGGAAAGAAATGGATGCCCAGTCCGCCGGGTTTGAGGTGACCCAGGAGGATTCGCAAACCCTGGTGAACTGCTTTGTCGATTTACAGAATGTACTTGATGGCTACAATCAGCTGCGTTCCGACATGCTGCGCCTTGATACCAGCAGCTCCTCTTCGTTCATTATTGGCGCCCGGGAAGTGATGGATCTGCAGAAAAGCGATATCTCCTTTCTTGAGTCTCGCTGCGGCAGGCTGTTTGCAGGAGAAGGTGACGAGCTGGTCGACTGGGCCAGTCGGGAAGAGGATGCCGACTTGCCACAGCTGGAAACCCTGATCAACAGATATACGACGAGCAGGGAATATGAGGAGGTTGTCAAAATCTGGAGGCAGATTCCCAAACAGCAGCGCGACAGAGTGCACCTGCGTACCAGGATACACTATGGCAATGCGCTGATGTATCAACATCAGGAGGAAAAGGCGGCGCAGGTTTATCAGGCAATTGTTGATGAAATGTCGGCTTCAAGCAAACAGAAAACCGACCTCCTTTCCCTGCGTAAGCGGTTGGCCGATCTTTATACCGCCTCCGAAAATTATGAAGACGCGGAGCAGCAGTATAATAATATTTCCCAAAATTATAAGGATCTGGGAAGTATCGAGGAATGGGCCGCCTTGCAGCTCAATATTCTTGAGAGGAGTGGCGGACAGGGGGATGAGCTTACCAGGTATTCCAGACTTTTAAAAAATTTCCTTGGACTTGTTCCCGAGCGGGATGGCTTTACGGTGGTCTGGCAGGCGGAGGAGTTTCTTCAGGAGTATCCCTACTCGCCGGTTGCCTCAAATGTTGATCTGATCAAGGAAGAGGCCGACAGCAAAGCGAACCAATGGTTCGAAGAGTTCTTTAAAAAAGTCAACAAGCTGGCTGCGGAAAAGAAGTATCTCGATGCAATCAAGAAACTGGAATCCATTCCCACCGATCTTATCAGTGAACAGCAAAGACAACGGGTTACAAATACCAACGAAGATCTGGTGCTGGCGGAAGCGGTAGAGCGAGAAACCCGTAAGGTTGAAAAAATGCAGGAGTTGCAGGAACGCTGGAACGAAGGCATGCTTAAGGTGGAAGAAGGAGACCATGAAGCAGCCATTGCTATCTTCGAGACACTGCTGCAGACAGAATATTTTGCCAAAGCCAGGGATAAAATAGACGAGATTACCCTGCTTGCCGCCAAAAGTGCAAGACGAGATGCAGCGGATCTTTATATACGCTACACCAAAACCTCCGATGTCGAGCTGAAAAAAAAGCTTCTTGTTGAATCGAGAAAACTCCTCAAGGGGATTCTGGAGAAATATCCCGAGGTAGGTATTAGTGAAAAGGTGCAGGGCAATATTGAACGTGTCGAGCAGGAGATGAACGCCCTTGATCCCAACCTCCTTGAGGAAACCAAGGCTGCGGAGACACGACAAGCTGGGCAGGCAGCCGATGGGCAAACAGAAGATGTGTCAGGTTTCACCTTTCCCGGCGATACCGATGCTCCAGCAGGTGCGTTTACAGAAAGCGATCTCAGAGAGTGATTTATGCTGTAAAATCATCTGCATTTGATGGTTCCTTTGAAGCCCCTTCCGGTTTTCCGGGAGGGGCTTTTGTCTTTCAATGGCTTAATATTGGTGCTTCTTCACCATAAAGTAAAGCACCGGCACGGCCATTCTGCTCACCAGCAGTGAGGCGATCTCGCCGAACATGAGTGATATGGCAAGGCCCTGGAAAATAGGATCGGCCAGGATTACCGAGGCGCCGACAACCACCGCCAGGGCGGTTAACAACATGGGGCGAAAACGAACGGCCCCGGCTTCCGTCACCGCATGGGCAAGCTCCTGGCCCTGGGCAAGGCGCAGTTCGATGAAATCGACCAGAATAATGGAGTTGCGGACAACAATTCCGGCACCGGCCATGAATCCGATCATGGAAGTCGCGGTGAAAAAGGCGCCAAGCCCCCAGTGCGCCGGCAGGATGCCTATGAGAGAGAAGGGGATGGCCGCCATGACCACAAACGGAGTAATATAATCCTTAAACCACCCCACCATGAGCATATAGATAAGCACCATGACAACGCAGAAGGCAATCCCCAGATCCCGAAAGACCTCAAGGGTGATATGCCACTCGCCGTCCCACTTCATTGCCGTGGTTGTATCCATGAATGGCTGGTTGAGATTAAAGATCTCAATTTTGGAGGTTGTTCCGCCAAATTGCGTGGCATCGATCTCTTTGATACGTTCGTTCATGTCGAATATCGCATAAACGGGACTTTCCACACTTCCCGCGACATCTCCCGTGACGTAGATCACCGGTTTGAGATTTTTGCGATAAATGGGCTGCTCCACCGTTTGTTCCTCTACATGGACAAGTTCACGAAGCGGTACAAGAGGAGCTTGCGGTGCCATGTCGGGTCTGACGGATATGTTGAGCAGTGAGTCGATCCTCGCTCGACGGTGTCTGGGCAGCTCAAAAATTATATTGACCTCCTCCTTGTCGCGCGGCTGGTGGAAAAGATCAATCGAAGCTCCATGTGTGGCGATGCCGATGGTTCGGGTCACCAGCTCTTCGGAGACGCCGTTTAACGCCGCTTTTTCCTTGTCGACTGTTATTACTTTACGGTTTCTCTCGGCTTCACGAAACCAGTCAATGTCAACAACGCCTTCGGTTGTGGCAAAAATATTTTTCACCTTTTGAGCCAGTTCGAAACGGTCGCTCTCCGTGGGGCCATAGATTTCAGCGACCAGTGTCTGCAACACAGGTGGGCCGGGAGGCACCTCGGCAACGGCAACAACACCTCCATATCGCTTGGCGATAGCCGTGATGGCGGGCCGGATACGCTGGGCAATGGCATGGCTTTGCTCACTGCGATGATGTTTGGCTACAAGGTTGACCTGGATATCGGCGACGGTGGGCCCGCTGCGCAAAAAGTAATGGCGCACCAGTCCGTTGAAATTATAGGGAGAGGCGGTTCCGGCATAGACCTGATAATTGTCCACGGCCGGGTCTTCAGCAATGACTTCCGACATCTCCAAAGCTACCCTGGAAGTCTTTTCGAGTGTGGAACCCTCCGGCATATTGAGAATAATCTGAAATTCGCTCTTGTTGTCAAAGGGCAGCATTTTGACCTCGACCTTTCCCAGATACACCAGGGAAAAACTGAGTAGAAGCAAGGCGATAATGAGTATAAAAAAGAGAATACGCCAGCTTGGATGGGCCAGCAGGGGGTCCATGATTCGATGGTACAGCCGGGTAAAGAAATCGTCGGGGGCCTGTTCGACCTCGCTTCCGTCGGCGTTGAGGTGTTCACGTTTGAGGATGCGGGTGGCCGCCCATGGTGTCACCGTAAAGGCGATGGCAAGAGAGAAAAGCATGGCCGCTGTCGCTCCGATGGGGATGGGGCGCATATAGGGGCCCATCAGTCCACCGACAAAAGCCATGGGCAGGATGGCCGCAATCACCGCCCAGGTTGCCAGGATGGTGGGATTACCGACCTCACTGACGGCATCGATGGCAATGGTGGAGAAGTTTTTCTTTGAGCTGCCCGGTAAACGGACATGGCGAACGATGTTTTCCACCACAACGATGGCGTCATCAACCAGGATACCAATACTGAAAATGAGTGCAAAGAGGGTGATGCGGTTTAAGGTGTAGCCGTAAAGGTAAAAAACCAACAGCGTCAGAGCAAGCGTCGAAGGAATGGCCAGCATAACGACGATGGACTCCCGCCAGCCCAGAAACAACAGGATTAAAAGGGCCACGCCAAAGACGGCAATACCCATATGCAGCAGCAGTTCGTTGGACTTCTCCGCCGCCGTTGCACCGTAATTGCGTGTGATCGAGGTGTCTATGTTGTGCGGTATGAGAGTCCCCTTAAGGCTGTCAACCTTTTTGAGGACATCATCCACGACACTGACGGCGTTGGCGCCGGGGCGTTTGGCAATGGAAAGAGTCACCGCCGCTTCGCGCCCCTGGGTATTGACTCCGCCGTAGAGAACGTAATTATCCGGTTCTTCCGCCCCATCGACGATGGTGGCAATATCTTTGAGGTACACCGGTTTGTCGGCGAAGACACCCACCACCACTCTGCCCACCTCCTCGCTATTTTGAAAAAATCGCCCGGTTTGCAACTCGATCTCATGGTTCAGCGTCTTCAGACTGCCGCTGTAGGACTGGCTGTTGGCCTGTTGAATTTTGGGGATGACTTCATTGACGGTGAGATCGCGGGCACTAAGCCGCAGAGGATCAAAAAGAATGCGCAGTTGCCGTTTGGTCCCTCCTATGATGCTGGTTTCAGCAACATCCTTGATGCTTTTTATGGAATCATCCACCTGGGCCGCCAGCCGGCGCAGCATGAAATGGTCGTAATCAGGGCTGTGGAAGGTGAGGGCCAGGATGGGGACATCATCAATGGTATGCGGTTTGACAATGGGCTTGGAGACCGAGTGGGGGATGCGGTCAAAGTTGGTGGCAAGTTTCTGATTGAGCCTGACGATGGAGTTTTCCAGATCGGCTCCAACATAAAAACGGACAATGAGCAGACTTTTGCCATGCATTGAGGTGGAGTAGATATATTCCACATCGGGCAGTTCATAGAGCAATTTTTCCATGGGAATGGAAACACGTTGCTCGACTTCCTTTGGGGTGGCGCCCGGCATGGCAACCATGACATCTATCATCGGGACTTTGATCTGTGGTTCTTCCTCCCGAGGCAGAAATGCCACCGCCATAATACCCAGTAGCAAAGAAGCCACAACGGAGAGTGGCGTAAGCTTGGAATGAATAAAGGCTTTGGCAACGGTACCGGCGAATCCCGGGGCTGGTGTATTGTCGTTTTTCATTGGAATCACGTCATGCGGCTATTTATTGGAAAATACTGCCACCTAAATCCTGTACTTTAAATATAAAAAAGAAGTTCTTAGTGATGTGAACATGCCCTCAGTTTGTCACAATGGGCTGCCCGTCGTGAAGCCGGCCCTCTTCCCGGTAGACAATTGTGTCTCCATCGCTCAATCCGGATAGAATCTCAATGCCGCTATCATAGTGTTTGCCGGTTCTGACCAGGCGGAGCCGCGCCCTGCCCTGTTCCTCGAGAAAGATCCGCTCCATCTGGCCGAAGGAATGCACGGTTTCAGGCGGTACCACGATGGTCTGTACAGTGGTGCCCGGTAATCGTACACGGGCAAATTGTCCGGAACGTAATGCCGGATAATTATCAATGTCGAGTTTGATGGCAACGGTGCGGGACTGGCGATCGGCGATAGGCGTGATCTCTGCCACGGTTCCGGTGACGTTAAGGGAGGCTACCGGAATCGAGATGTCCATCTCCATGCCCATGTGTACATGAGATGCCAGTGTCTCCGGAACATCTGTAAATACTTGAATGTTCTCTTCATTTTCTATATGGAGAAGTGGTTTTCCGGGTACCGCCAGGCCGCCCACATCGACAATCTTGCGGGTAATACGGCCGTCAAAGGGCGCTGCCACCGTGGTGTATCCCAGCATTGTTTTAGCTTCCCTGTAGTTGGCCTGGGCTATTTTAAGAGTATCTTCAAGGGATTTGACCGCTTCTCTGGTGGCGGCCTTTTGTTGCAGGAGCTTTTGCTCGCGTTTGAGGTTACGTTCCGCCTGGCTGAGCTGAGCCCTGGCCTGGAGCACTTTTGCGGAGATTTCTTCGGCGCTTATGTGTACAAGATCGTCATTTTTTTGTACAAAAGAACCGGGGCTGACATGGATTTCGGTGATGTTGCCGCTGATCCTGGAGGAGATAACAGCGCTTTTGGCAGCCTGTACCGTGGCCATGATTTCAACCTGGTCGGCAATGCGGGTTGCAGCAACCTCGAAGGTGCGGACCTTGACGGGCTCTTGTGGGGCAGCAGGAGTATGCGCTGTCTCGTTATCGCTGCTGCAGCCGCCGGTGAGTAAAACGAAAAACAGGATGGCACAACCTGTGAGAGAGTGGTGGGTGGGCATGGCAATCTCCTGATGGTATCAAGTGATGAGGAAGAATACATACGTGGTATTAAAATTGGTGCAGACCAATGGTTTTGCGCAGGTTGGCGATAGCGATACGATGGCGTGATTTGGCCTGCGAATCGCGAAGCAGGGCGTCGGTCAAGCGTCGTTCCGTTTCAATAAGATCGGAGGAGAGCACCAGCCCCTCTTTAAACCGTGCACGGCTCAGCCTGGCGCTTTCCTGTGCCAGTTGGACCATTTTTACGGTGACAGCCATGCTCTGTTTGGCCTGCTGGAGGTCTTGCCTGGCTTGCTGCAGCTCAAAACCGAGGCGTAATTTGGTTTTTCGTCGCATTTCCCTGAGCTCGCGAATGGTGGCTTTTGCTTCCTGCATCTTTGCTGAGGTCAGGCCGCCGTCGGTGAGAGGCAGTTGCAATGCCAGGCCGGTCATCCATGAGTCGCTATTCCCGCTGTCGACAAAGCCCCTGTCGTATTGGTACCGGGCAAAGCCGTCTATTTTTGGCAAGTTATGGGATTTGGCAACAATCAGGCTCTGTTGTGCCGCAGCGATGCTTTTGTTGATGGATTTGAGTTCCGGACGGGAGGAGATATCCAGTTTTTGCGGCACGTTTTGGGCAGGGGAGCCCTTACCATCAACATGTACCGGCCCTTCGGGGATGCCGAGCAGGTTGTTGAAGCCATGCTGTAAAAGACGCAACCCATGACGAGCCTCGATGAGGTCTTCACTGGCTCTGGCTTGCTGCACCTCAAGATCAAGGAGATGCTGGCGCAATAAATCGCCTGCTTTAAGACGTGCTCTGGCAACGTGCAGGGATGCTTCAATGGCTTGAAGAGCGGAACGACGTGCAGCAATGGTTTCTTCAGCCAGTATGATCTGATAAAACACACGGACGACCTCGAACTCGAGCCTGTTGACGGTTGCGGCATAGTCATGGGAAAGCCGCTTCCGGCCAAATTCGGCGCGGGATACGGAAGCGTCTTTTTTGCCGCCACTGTACAGGCGGTAACGCAGTTCAGCCTGGAGAGAGAGATTATCGGTAATGCCGGGATCGTTGAAGTTGATCGACGAGTCGAAATTGCCCTGCTGAAGGATATTGCCGAAGGAAGCCATGGCATTGTCCGTCCGGCTGTATTCGGTGGTGAAATCAAGGTGCGGATAAAGCCTGCTGCGCGCCTTGTCTATCCGGGCGCGGGCCGCTTCTATTCGAATGGCGGCGATGCGACTGTCGGGATTGTTTTGCAGGGCATGGTCCACGCTCTGCTGGGCTGTCCACGTTCGATCCTGGTCTGTTTCAAGAGCATGAAGCCCGTGGGAGCAGCAGATTATCAGCAGAAGTTGAACAAAGGTAAATGTTTGAAAGATTCTTGTTTTTTTGGGCATAATGTGTCCTCTTACAATACTATGATGGCATTGCGGCGAGACCGGATGTGTACAAGCAATGGCTTCAAGCTCTTATGCCATCCTTAAATATATCATTTGAATATCATAATGATATACTCCTGCAATAATAAATTAATTAAATTGTTAAATACTCTACTGCCGATGAAAAAATTGTCAATGATAGGTTCGTGAAATACATAAAGAGTGTAACACCTTTCCTCGGTTAATACAATCATATGCTCAATATTGCACCCGATTGTTGAAGATGAGGTTGTGCTGGATGGAGGTGTACGCTATGGTTACGCTATGGTTACGCTATGGGTACGTTATGGGTACGTTATGGGTACGTTATGGGTACGCTATGGGTACGCTATGGGTACGT
>JBHEOR010000124.1:7985-8406 GCA_046260685.1 Desulfopila sp. | reverse complement strand
TCGATAATTATTACTACACCGGGGACCGCGCCTCCTTCGACGACGAAGGATATTGGTGGTTTGTCGGCAGAAGCGATGACGTCATCAAATCCTCCGACTTCCGCATCGGCCCCTTTGAGGTGGAGAGCGCCCTGATGGAGCACACCTCCGTTGCCGAAACCGCCGTTGTCGGCGTTCCCGACCCCAAACGGCACCAGCTGGTCAAGGCGTATGTCATCCTCAAGCAGGGAATTGAGCCCTCCAGAGATCTGGCCCTCGAGCTCTTTGGACATACCATCAAGGTTCTCGCGAAATTCAAGATTCCGCGAATCATAGAATTTGTACCGGAGGTCCCCAAGACGCTGAGCGGCAAGATCCGCCGGATCGAACTGCGCCAGATGGAAGAAAAGCGTCAGGAGCAGAAATCGGCTTCCGAGGAATC
>JBHEOR010000124.1:0-7975 GCA_046260685.1 Desulfopila sp. | reverse complement strand
CCCGCCGTAAATGCACATTGCCGGCATACCTACACCACCACAACCCTTTTATACATCCAGTCAGATGGAGATGGCGCAATGAAATTTGAATTAACGGAAGAACAGAACCTGATCCGGGAAATGGTACGCAGTTTTGCAGAAAACGAGGTGGCTCCATCGGCCGCAGAGCGCGATGAAGAAGAACGCTTTGACAGGGAGTTGATGTTCTCCAGGCTGGCCGAACTGGGCCTCACCGGCATTGTCTTTCCCGAAGAATACGGCGGCGCCGGATCGGATTACATCAGTTACGCCATCGCCGTCGAAGAGCTGTCACGGGTCTGCGCCTCCACCGGGGTGACGCTTTCGGCACATCTATCTCTTGGCTCCAATCCCATTTACCTGTTCGGCACGGAAGAGCAGAAGCAGAAATTTCTTGTGCCCCTTGCCACCGGCGAAAAAATGGGCGCCTTCGGTTTGACGGAAACCGCTGCCGGCTCGGATGCCGGTGGAACAAAAACCACCGCGGTACGCGATGGTGATGAATGGCTCCTCAACGGCAGTAAAATCTTTATTACCAACGGCGGTGATGCAGAAATCTATGTTGTCCTCGCCAGAACCGACAAAGAGGCACAAAAGCATCACGGCATGAGCGCCTTCATCGTGGAAAAAGGCACCCCCGGCTTTTCCTTTGGCAAAAAGGAGAAAAAAATGGGCATCCGCAGCTCGCCCACCATGGAGCTGGTCTTCGAAAACTGCCGGGTGCCGCAGGAGAACTTTCTCGGTGCGGACGGCGAAGGATTCAAGATTGCCATGAAAACGCTGGACGGCGGCAGAATAGGCATCGCCGCCCAGGCCCTTGGCATCGCCCAGGGCGCCCTTGACGAAGCGGTCAGCTACGCCAGGGAGCGCAAACAGTTCAACACCAGTATTTCCAGGTTCCAGGGGGTGCAGTTCCAGCTTGCCGACATGGCAACCCAGACCGTTGCCGCCAGATTCATGGTGTATAATGCGGCCTACCGGGCCAGCGCCGGTCTTTCCTACTCCCAGGATTCCGCCATGGCAAAGCTTCTGGCCAGCGAGACCGCCATGCGGGTCACCACCCAGGCCGTGCAGATCATCGGCGGCTACGGCTATACCCGTGAGTTTCCGGTGGAGCGTATGATGCGTGATGCCAAAATCACCGAGATTTATGAGGGCACCAGCGAGGTGCAGCGAATTGTTATCGGCTCGCATCTGACAAAATAGTTGCAACCGGCCCACCCTAGGCTTCTGCCGTGACAGGAGGTATATATGAAGGCGTTAGTTTGTATAAAGCAGGTTCCGGACATGGAATCAAAATTCACCCTCGGCACCACCTGGTACAACACCAGCGATCTTGCCTGGCGTATGAATGAATATGACGAGTACGGTGTCGAACAGGCCGTTCAGTTCAAAGAGCAGGTGGGTGAGTGCGACCTCACCGTGCTCTGCATCGGCCCGGACCGGGTCAAGGAAACCATGAAAAAGGGGCTGGCCATGGGCTGTGACCGCGGTGCCCACATCGCCGATGACGATGTTGCCGAACGTGATCCCTTCTCCATAGCTTCCATCATCGCCGCCTATGCCAAAGACAGGGAATTTGACCTTATTTTCTGCGGCATGCAGTCGCAGGATCGAGCCAGCGCCCAGGTGGGAGTACTGGTCGCCGAACTGCTTGGCCTCCCAAGCGTTTCCACCATCGTCGATTTCAGCTACAACGACGGCAAAGTCGAAATCAAACGAGAGCTGGAAGGCGGCATCAAGTCGTGTCTCAGCACCACCACCCCGGCCCTTTTTACCTGCCAGCTCGGACTCAACACACCGCGCTATCCAACGCTGCCCAATATCATGAAGGCTAAGAAAAAAGAGCTGCTCTCCCTGCCGGTTACCGATTTTCTCGATGTATCACCAGCCCAGCAAACAACGGAGATCTTCTTTCCCGAAAAAAAAGGCGGCGGCGTTATCCTGGAGGGCGACCCGGCGGAGCTGGCCGACAAACTGGTCGCCATTTTGAAAGAGAAAACCACGGTTATGGGCTGAGGGAGGTAATGATGAAGTGTTTGATAGTAGCAGAATATAGAGATGGCGCCCTTCTTGAGAGCTACAGGGAACTGCTTGGTTTTTCTTCCCGGCTTGGCGCCGAAAGCGTTATGTTCATGGTGGGTGACAAGAATGCCCTGCCCGATTTTGCCGGTACACTCTACCTCGCCGACGCCGGGACCCACGGTGATTTCAATCCATCGGCCCATAGGGCACTGCTCACCGAGGTGGTGGAAAAAGAACACCCCGACATCATTGTTCTAAGCCACTCGTCTTATGGCTGGGACCTTGCCCCACGCCTTGCCTGCGCCCTGAAACTGCCGCAGATATCGGAAGTCGTCGATTTCAAAGACTCCATGCCCGTCGTACCGGTATGCAATGCCAAAATGCGCCGTACCGTCAAGCCAAACAATGACCGCTACATCGTCACCCTGCAGGCCGGCGCCTTTACCGCGCCCGAGCCCGGCGGGGCCACTCCGGAAGTTGTCGATATCGGTGGAGAATATTCCGCGGATGTCAGCTTTCAAGGCTATGAAGCGGCCGAATCAGGAGGTGTCGACCTCTCCAAAACCGAGGTTATTGTCAGTGCCGGGCGCGGCATCGGCAAGCCGGAAAACATCGAGATCATCGCCGGCCTGGCCAAAAAACTCGGCGGCGAGTATGGCGCCAGCCGTCCGGTTGTTGATTCCGAATGGGCCGAGCACAACCGGCAGGTGGGAACCACCGGTCAGACCGTCTCGCCCAAACTGTATGTCGCCTGCGGCATATCCGGAGCGATCCAGCACCTTGCCGGCATGAAAAAATCGGAATTTGTTGTGGCTATCAACACCGACAAGGACGCCCCGATAAACGAGGTCGCCGACGTTCTGGTTGTCGCCGATTTGAAACAGTTTATTCCAGCACTGCTGGAAAAACTGTAGGTATTGGTACAGCATCTTGCCTGGAAAATTTGCTGTCATCGTGGGCTTCAACGCCGAGCGCCTGCTCGGAATTCGCTGGTGTTCTACAAGAATATATATATATTTAAAATAGATAGTACTACTTATTGAACGATAGGCGAACGATAGACGAACTACAGCCGAACTACAGGCGAACTACAGGCGTAAAACCACATCAAATACCAAGGGCCGCAGGGAGCAGTAACGCATGAGAATAGCCAACAAAGACAGCAAGGAAGTAGCAACCCAGATAAAGAACAAAAAGCTGGTCGAAGAGCGAAGGCGGCAAATAGTCGACAGCGCCGTCAAGCTCTTTATCCAATACGGCTACCACAAGACGACCACGCGCATCCTGGCAAAAGAGACGGGCCTTTCCATCGGTTCGCTCTATGAATATGTGGCGTCCAAGGAAGATGTTTTGTACCTGGTCTGCATGGCTATTCACAACGAAGTCGAACAGGCGCTCAAGGATGCCATGGCCCATGCCCTGGCCGGCAAGGAGGCGCTGGCCGAGATAATCCGATCCTACTTCATGGTCTGCAACCGGATGAGCGACCATGTCCTGCTGATGTACCAGGTCACTCATTTTCTTCCGGAAAAGTGGCAGCAGAAGGTGCTGGAGGCGGAACTGCGCATTACCGACCTCTTTCTCGACGCCATGCATCAGCTCAAGGCCGAAGGCAAGCTCAATCTTGACGACGGCGCCATCAACCTGGTTGGCCATAATATTTCCATCATCGGCCATACCTGGGCCTTTAGAAGGTGGTATTTTGCCAAACATTTCACTATTGAAGAATACATCACCAAACAAACTGAATTTATAATGGGATTTCTCCCGGAGAAGTAGGTACATTCGCGCCACACCTGTGGAACATATATACCTTACCCACTCCGGCAGTACTGTTTTTTTTTCTCTACACATATATCGACGGAGGATCCACCATGAACGCCCCAGTTGAAGTTTACACCCCGCAGAACAATATACGCGTCATTACAGCGACTTCACTGTTTGACGGCCATGACGCTTCGACCAACATAATACGGCGCATCCTCCAGGATTCCGGGGTTGAGGTCATTCACCTCGCCCATAACCGCTCCGTCGAAGAGCTCGTCAACACCGCCATCGAGGAGGATGCCCAGGGCATCGCCATGTCCTCCTACCAGGGCGGCCATGTCGAGGCCTTCAAGTATATGGTTGACCTGCTAAAAGAAAAAAATGCATCTCATATCAAGATATTTGGCGGCGGCGGCGGCGTCATCATCCATGAGGAAATCAAGGAGCTGATGGAATACGGCGTCACCAAGATCTATTCACCTGAAGACGGAGCATCCATGGGACTGCAGGGCATGATCAATGATATGCTCGCCCTGCTTGATTTTTCCACCCTGCCCTACCACACGCTCACGCCAACCGATTTGCAGCCGACTATGACCAACGAGATCAGCGGGTTGATGACGGCCGTGCAGGAGGCAAAAAACTCCAATCAGGCTACCCTCGATGAAATCATGGATGCCATTACCCCTCTGGCCAAGCAGAAGAGGCCCCCCGTTGTCGGTATTACCGGCACCGGCGGTGCCGGAAAGTCGTCGTTGACCGATGAGCTCATCGTCCGTTTTCTCTACGACACCGAAGACACCCGCATTGCCGTCATCTGCTGCGATCCGTCACGGCGTAAAACCGGCGGCGCTTTGCTGGGGGATCGTATTCGCATGAACTCGATCTCCACCACCGACCGCGTCTATATGCGCAGCCTGGCCACCCGCGACTCCGCCTTCGAGGTCTCCGAAGCACTGCCCGAAAGCATCGAAGTCGCCAAGGCGGCGGGCTTTGATCTGATCATCGCCGAAACGGCGGGAATCGGTCAGGGTGACTCGCGCATAACCGATCTCTCCGATGTTTCCATCTATGTCATGACCAGTGAGTTCGGCGCCCCATCGCAGCTCGAGAAAATCGACATGCTCGATTATGCCGATCTGATCGTCATCAATAAATTTGAAAAAAAGGGCAGCGACGATGCCCTGCGCGATGTACGCAAACAGGTACAGCGCAACCGCAAAGAATTCGGCACCGCGCCCGAGCAGCTCCCGGTATACGGTACCATAGCCTCCAAATTCAACGATGACGGGGTCACCGCCCTCTACCATGCCATTCTCGATGCACTGCGGGCCAAGACGTCCTTTTCCCTGGAATCGACACTGCCCCGCTCGGAAGCAAAGGTCTCTTCGTCTAAAGCTATAGTGGTGCCGGCCCAGAGAATACGCTATCTCGCCGAGATTGCCGAGGCCATCCGCGGGTATCACAGCATCAGCGAACAACAGGCCGAGGCAATCCGGCGCCGCTGGCATCTTGAAGAGACCATCGATCTGGTGGCGCCCAAAAATGACAGCCACATACTCATGCCGCTCCTTGAAGCGGAAAAGGAAGCCGCCGCAGCGGCGATCGACGGCAAAACCGATGCGCTGCTCAGCTCCTGGAAAAAAATCAGGCACTCCTACTCCGGCGATGAGTATGTCTACACCGTGCGCGACAAAGAGATACGGGTACCGCTTTACAGTGAGACGCTTTCCCACTCCAGGATCCCCAAGATCTGCCTGCCCAAATTCAGCGATCCGGGTGAAATCTACCGCTGGATGCGGCGGGAGAATCTGCCGGGATTCTTTCCCTACAGCGCCGGTGTTTTCCCTCTCAAACGTGTTGCCGAAGATCCCACCAGAATGTTTGCAGGAGAAGGCGGGCCCAAGGAGACCAATGCCCGCTTCAAGATGCTCTCTTTTGAAAGCGAAGCCAAACGGCTTTCCACCGCCTTCGATTCGGTCACACTCTATGGTTGGGACCCCGCACTACGCCCCGATATCTATGGTAAAATCGGTACCTCGGGCGTCTCCATCTGCACCCTGGATGATGTCAAACAGCTCTATGACGGCTTCGAGCTCTGCTCACCGACCACATCCGTTTCCATGACCATCAACGGGCCGGCTCCCATCATGCTGGCCATGTTCATGAACACCGCCATCGACCAGCAGGTCGACAAATTCACTGCGGATAAGGGACGTGCCCCCGGTGACAGCGAGTATAATGAGATAAAAACCATGGTCTTCAACAATGTCCGGGGGACCATTCAGGCCGATATTCTCAAAGAAGACCAGGGCCAGAATACCTGTATTTTCTCCATCGAATTCGCCTTGAAGATGATGGGCGATATCCAGCAATTCTTCATCGACAACAACGTCCGGAACTTCTACTCCGTCTCCGTTTCCGGCTACCATATCGCCGAAGCCGGGGCCAACCCCATCACCCAGCTGGCTCTGACCCTGTCCAACGGCTTCACCTATGTCGAGTACTACCTGGCCCGCGGCATGGATATCGACCAGATCGCGCCGCGCCTGTCCTTCTTTTTCTCCAACGGCATGGATCCGGAATATACCGTCATCGGCCGGGTGGCCAGGCGTATCTGGGCCGTGGCCATGCGGGAAAAATACGGCGCCTCGGAGGACTCCTGCAAGCTGAAATATCACATTCAGACCTCCGGCCGCTCGCTGCACAGTCAGGATATCCAGTTCAACGATATACGCACGACGCTGCAGGGGCTCATTGCCGTCTATGACAACTGCAACAGCCTCCACACCAACGCCTATGATGAGGCCATCACCACACCGAGCTCGGAATCGGTGCGCCGCGCCCTTGCCATACAGTTGATCATCAACCGCGAATGGGGGTTGAGCAAAAACGAGAATATGAACCAGGGCAGCTTTATCATCGAAGAACTCACCGATATGGTGGAAGAGGCGGTTCTCATCGAATTTGCCCGCATCACCGAACGTGGCGGCGTCCTTGGTGCCATGGAAACCGGCTACCAGCGCTCCAAGATCCAGGAGGAATCCCTCTATTATGAGCACCTCAAGCATACCGGCGAACACCCCATTGTCGGGGTCAACATCTTCCGCAACCCCGATGCCAACTTCGATGAAGCCAATGCAGGTGTAGAGCTGGCCAGAGCAACGGATGACATCAAACAGGACCAGCTCAACCGGCTGGCCGCCTTTCAAGAGGCCCACAAAGACCACGCCCCCCAGGCCCTGGAAAATCTCAAGAAGGCGGCCCTGCAGGGCGACAATCTCTTTGCCGAACTGCTGGAAACCGTCAAAAGCTGCAGCCTGGGCCAGATAACCAACGCCCTCTACGAGGTCGGCGGCCAGTATCGTCGTAATATGTAATAGCTGAATCCTGCAACTGGTACATTCATTGACAGACGCGCGGAAACGCGCCTCATCGACGGGGGAATAGAGCTTGATATCAGGAATCACTGTATCAGACTGGTCCACAATGAAAGAGCTCGCATGCTGCAACTTCCGTGGCATGAAAGGTGCCTGGTTGAGATGCATACTGCAAGAAATTTTGTAACTCTACAGGTTGGAGCACCAAATTGGCATAACCACCGAGTTGTAACTGTTCAGGAGTGCTCTATATTGGCTCATTTGGGACTTCGAAGCATTCGTGTGCTATTCGAGAAGGCTTAAATGGGACAAGACTAAAAACTGAACGTGGTCAACGCCGTGATTGTGAGCTGCGCAGTCGCCAGGAAAATGAACTTCAGCAGCTTTACCCGATGCATTATTTTGTTAATAGTGATTGTCGCCAGGAGACTAAGAGCCAAAAGACGGCTTGACCCCCAGACCATGAGTGTGAGCTACTGGGAATTCTTTCCGTTTTTCCAAAGTTCATATTCACTTATATCAATAGTATCATTCCAATAAACAGCGTAGCCCCCTGTTTCAACCTTGACATTTTTAAAAAAAGAAGGGTTTTTCAACGGCGCAAACATTTCATTATCCCATAGTCTACTAACATCATATATTTTTTTTTCGCCATTTGTGAAAACGATGGTGAGCAGTTTATGATCTGACGCGACAACATTTACTATTTTTGGTATCTGCATCTTTTGCGTTACTCCAGAGGAGGCAGTTTTTTAAATTCCTGTGTTTGCCAAATAGTTTGTAAT
>JBHEOR010000123.1:8202-8663 GCA_046260685.1 Desulfopila sp. | reverse complement strand
GTTGAAGAGAATCCACCTCCACCGGAACTTGAAGTGTCACGCGAAAGGACAGTCTTCTGGGTGATGGACAAAGTGTTCTGTGACTGGATTTCTTCGAAGGATTCGCTTTGCCGCGAAGCAAAAACAAATTCTTCTTCTACGACAACGCCATCCCTGCCGACAGCTTGAACATAGAGGTAATGCTGCCCGCTGCTGAGTGGTTCAGGTGGTGTAAACGAATAGATGTTTTCCGTGTCCGATTCTGTGACAAGTGGGCTGACATCGTTGCCGTCGAGGAAAAAATCCTGCCGTCTTCCTGGAGAGACCGGCTGCTCTTAAGGGAGATTAGCGGTTTTTTCGCTATGATCATAGCACCTGGAGGAGGAGATATGAGCCTCAGGCCCGATCCGGCCGCCTCAGCCGAAATGGCAAAATAGAGTGAAAGGATAAAAGGGACAAGTAAAAAACAGAAAGCGGAAACG
>JBHEOR010000123.1:0-8192 GCA_046260685.1 Desulfopila sp. | reverse complement strand
CTTCATCGGGCCCGCCGATTTCCTCCACCTCGTGGTCAATAACACGGAACATATCACTCAGGCCGATGGCTCCAGAGATTGCATGCTCTGCAGAGATACGATAATGAACGCCGGATATAGTGCCAGGCAGCTGCAGGTCTACCTGACGATGTGGTCCTGTTGGTCCAGGGGGATCGTCGTTGCGGATTGTCACAGTAGCGGCTATTTCGCCGCCGCTCATCACCATAAAAACAACGGCGCCGCCCGGTGCCACCGTGCGGCTGAACCGGTAGCGGATGGGAATCAAGCTACTGGGGCTGTAAACATCTTCGAAGGATGGCGAAATGATTTCGATACCGAGATCAAGCAGTTTTGGCGTTGCTTCCGGTATGTGCTGCTGCGAAGCCGCCGCTGGGCGGTTCTTGGCCATCAATGCGCCGGTGGACAAGATCGGCCTGTTTTTTTCGGCAAGGAGTTTGTGGCTTGTCGGAAACTTTCGGCTTTGCCGGTCCGTTACCGATTTTTGTATCTGTTTCGGTAGGTGTTTTCGCGGTGAAGTGCTTTTGTCTGAGACTCTCCGCTTACCATTCGAGGGGCCCAGCAGGGCGGTGATGGAGTTGTTTGCTGTATTGGTTTCAACGATGGCATTGTTGCTGTTGATGGTAAGGGACACAGCCGATTTTTTCTTTAGTTCAACAGGAATCCAGGCGGAGAGCAGGAAAAAGATCTGATTATCAGGTCGGCTTTAGTTTTTGCAGATCGGGAGAGCCTTATTTCCTTTACGTTTTGGATTTACCGGAAATGGTTTGATTGCGTCTTAAATATTATACGATAATTCTATCACAAAAAAACTGACCTGTCATTTTGATATAGTGATAAGCCGTTTTGCCAAGTGATCTGTTTTGCCGGAGGTATAACGCTTTTTCCTTGGAAAAAAAGGAGAAAAAAGCTAGGTTGAGACAATGGAACAGCTCCAGTAAGCTGTTGGTCGCCATGCGGAGAAATACTTAAAAGGGAAACAATACTCTAAAGGAAAACAAAATGACGAAAAAGAAAGACAAAAAAGAGACGAAAAAAGACGATAAGAAGAAAGAGAAGAAGGACGAGTTAAAAAAAGAGAAAAAAAACAAAGAGAAGAAAAAAGAAAAAAAGAAAGATAAAAAGAAAAAATAACTATTTCCCCCCAACTACTGTTTCGTTAACAATGCACGGTAGTTAAGGATATGTAACTGTACTTTGATACTTCGATTGCCCTTCGGCCACTCGCTTCTCAAGGGAGTGGGGAGTCCGGTTATTCCGGCAGCATGTCGTAGAAATAGGTGAGAATGTCGGTGCGGGTGACGATACCGATTATCCTGCCCTGATGTTCGACGGGAAGATGGCCGATATTGTGGCGGACCATCATCTGGGCCGCCTGGGCCGGGTCGAGGTCTGGAGGAATGCAGGTCACGTTTCGAACCATGAAGGCCTTGACCGGCGCCTGCCACTGGCGGTCCTGTTTGATTTTTTTGTAATCCCAAAGGACGATAATGCCCTCGAGGTTTTGTTCGTCTCCCACCAGTATACCGCGAATTGATTCTTCCTCCATTATTTTGCGGACTTCATGCATGGGAGTGTCCGGGCTGACAATGGTTACAGGATAGGACATCAGGTCGGCAATCACCGCACTGCGTATTTTATTTTCTTTGATGATGGAAATGATCTTTTCCTTGATGTCTTCCGGGTGAAAATGTTCGGTCTTTATGGTTGCCGAGCCGGCACCGGGATGACCCCCGCCGCCGAAGTGTTTCATGATGGCGCCGGCATCGATGCGGTCACTGCCGCTGCGCCCGATGACCGTGCAACTGGTTTCGTTGTTGACGAAGAGAACAAAGACCGCTTCGGTGTTGATAAGCTTGCGGTACATGTTGACGATGGTCGCCAGCATGGGAACTTTCTGGTCAAGCTTGAGAATATTGACGGCGACACGAATCTTTCGATGGCTGAACTTTTCGGTGTTTTCAAGGAGTTTGAAGAGGATGTCTTTATGGGCCTCCTCATAGGGTGGGTTGAGAAAGAAGGTGGCGACATTGAGATCGGCATCGTTAGCAAGAAGGTAGCCGGCTGCCCGGGCATCCTCGGCGGTGGTTGAGGGATACCCAAGGTTGCCGGTATCCTCGTAGAGGCCGATGAGCAAAACGGTGGATTCCAGGGGTGAAAGCGACATATTGCGGCGCTGCAATTCTCTGAGCAGCAGGGTCACCCCGGCTCCCGTAGGTTCAATGCATTGCCACGAGGCCTCGATATCGCCCTGCTGGTCATGATGGTCCCATATGTGAATGGCAAGATCTTCACGACCGCGCAGTTTCTCCATCCTGTCCAGACGTTTCCAGCTGTTGGTATCGACCACAACCAGCGTTGATATCGTATCGTGCTCGACTTCATCGGGCAGGACAATGTTGAAGGCGGTTTTGTGGGTGGAGAGAAACTGCTCGACATTTTTATTAACCATCTTGGGGATAACGCCTACTGCGCCCGGGTAAAGCAGTGTTCCTGCAATGACCGAGGCCAGAGCGTCAAAGTCGGTGTTCTTGTGGGTGGTGATGATTTTCATACGCTCTCCGGCCGCCCTTGCATCGAAGGTCAGCAGCTTTTCGCACGTCCCGGTCGTACGCCTCCGGTGCTGCCTGCCGTGTTGACAACACTGCCGCAGTGAGGGCATTGCACCATGAGGCGGACGTTGGAGAAGCCATGCTCGTATTCTACCTTCATATGTGCCCTGGAGCGGCACAGGTCGCAAACAGCCGGCTGAGTGCCCTGCTGTATGCGGATTGACAGGATAACGGCATAAACGGCGATGACAATAAAACCAGTCATGGCCTGTACCTCAAAGCCGAGGAGGTAGACAATGGCCAGGATCAGGGTGGCAATCGCGCCCATAAACCGTATCCAGTAAAACCGTAGAAGAGTCATTTCTAGATCAGTGTGGTAAGGGCTGAGAGCAGGCGGTCGACGTTTTCCCTGCGGGCGGTATGCCCCATCAATCCCACTCGCCAGATTTTACCGGCAAGCGGGCCGAGTCCGGCGCCGATTTCGATATCATGTTCTTTGAGCAGCCGTGATCGCACCGCCGCATCTTCAACATCTTCGGGAATATTGACGGCATTGAGCATGGGAAGACGACTCTGAGATGCAACCGTCATGGAGAGGCCGAGTTTCTCCAGGCCGCTGACCAGATACTCGTGCGCTTCTGTATGCCGTTTGAAGACACGTTCCAGTCCTTCATCCAAAATGACGCCAAGGGCGGCGTACAGGCCGTAGAGCATGTTGATGGGGGCGGTATGGTGGTATGCCCGGGTTTCGCCTGCCCAGTAGTTGATGATCATGGTGAGGTCGAGGTACCAGTTGGGGACCTTGGTGGCGCGCTGCTGCAATGTTTCAACGGCGCGATCGGAAAAGGAGATGGGGGCGAGCCCCGGAGGGCAGGACAAACACTTCTGCGTACCGCTGTACAGGGCGTCGATGTTCCAGTCATCGACTGCCACCGGCATGCCGCCCAGGCCGGTGACACTGTCGACCAGATAGAGGGCATCGTTGTCGTCCAGCAAACTGCCGATCTCAGCAACCGGGTTCATGACGCCGGTAGATGTCTCTGCATGGACCACGGCCACAATTTTATAGGCCTTTTTGGCCAGCTGCTGTTTTACCGAATCAACGATAACGGGCGTGCCCCACTCGAACTCCAGTACATCGACATCGGCCCCAAGGCGGGTAGCCAGGTCTTCCATGCGCATGCCGAAAACACCGTTTTTTAAAATCAGCACCGGATCACCGGGTTCAACCAGGTTGACAAAACAGGTCTCCATGCCTGCGGAGCCGGTTCCGGAAATGGGGATGGTCAGTCTGTTGTCTGTCCGCATAAGTGTTTGCAGCCGGGTTTTGATCTCATCCATAATGGCGATAAAGCGCGGATCGAGATGGCCGATGGAATAGTGTGAAAGAGCCGAATAGACCTCCTCGGGGACGCATGAGGGGCCCGGGCCCATGAGCAGGGTCTGTGAAAGGCTGGTAAGGTGATTGGTGGACATAAATACCCTCCTGTACGTGGTAACTGACTGTAGTAAATATTAAAATTTCTATTAGAAATCGCCAGACCCGGTATCAATACAACACCGGTTCTGTGGTTTGTTCAATGGCGAGACTGAGAATTACCGACTTTTTATAACTTTGTCAAGACAGGCGGCTTTTTGTAAGATGGGTGAATCGGCGTACAGGAATAGGAGGTCGATGCACTCAATCCGGGAGAGGCGGTTGTGGGAGTGTATTGTGGTGGTGTATTGTGGTAGTGTATAGCAAAGAATTGGTCTTGGGGGGTAGCTGGAATTATCGGCGCAGCAGTCGACAGGCTGCTTCGACAGCCTCGTATGCGGTTGCGATGGCGACACCGGCGCCGCAGCGCTGGCGTATCCAGTCCTGGTGTGCCAGCACAATACCGGCACTGAAAAGGCGTTCATCCAAAATGGTGCCGTCGCTTTGCAGCGGACGTAGCTGTGAATCGGTGTTGATGCCGGCACGGTGCACGGCATGGCCACGGCTGTCTAGATACTCGAGCTGATACCAGTCGCGCCGTGAATCGGGCTGATGGACCGGCAGGCCCAGGAGCGGCTCTGTTATATGGTCAAATCGGGCCTCCAGCCCGCCACTGAGAAATCTTCCCGTTGCCAGCAGTATGGATTGCGCCTTGATTGCAATGGGGCCAAAATTGTCGGCAAGCTGCAGCCATACACCATCCTGTGCAAAACTGATGTTCTGTACGCGTTGCTGCGGAATCAGGTGCATGCCTCTGGCGGGCAGTGTCTGTTCGATGATTTCGCGCAGGCGGAAGCCCGGGACCGATGGCGGCATGGTGGGGATCTCAAAAATATCAAGATCTGTCAACGTTTCCAGATCTTCCAGGACCGTATCGGGGCTGTGCATACCCAGCAGCGCCGGTAGTCCGACAGAGGTGGATCGACCGGCTTCGCTTTTGAGGATTTGTGCCAGAAGTTTTCTGTTTTCAGCAACTTCAAGGGATCTTGCAGCAACTTCGGCATACAGTTCCCCTCTGTCGTGGCCGGGAAAGGTGATTGTCTCCGGTGTCAGCGAGGTCCAGTTTTGTCGTAAATTGGAAGTGATCTGCCTGGCACTGAACCCTTTGAGGCCGTGAACGTCGAAAATGGTGCAGGAGGGTTTGCTGCGCAGGGCCTCGACGCCTTTTGCCATGGTTGTGGGGACGCACAGTGTTGGCTTGGTTGTGCCGGCAGGGGTGAAGGCTTGCAGGTTATTTGGTCCCGGACTGGTGTAACCGATGCCGATATCACTCAAGAACGAGGTAAACTCGGTGAAGGCCGCCCGCACCCTGTCCGGTTGCAGTCTCGCCAGGGGATGCCCGGGCGTGGTGGCGGCAAGATCGGTGATACCTTCCCAGGGATTCGTGATAAAATACCCATTGTGAAAACCCAGCAGATCCAGATACCCGGTGGTGTATGCCAGGGCCCCGGTGTTTCCGGTAAGAGTGGATGAAATTCCGCGGTTGACGGCAAAGGCGGATGCAGCTATCCCCGCCATTCCCGTTCCCACTATGGCCAGTTCGGTTTCAATAAAGCGTGTTTCCTGGTCCATCACTCTTTGCCTTCCTCTCTATGATTGTCGAGATTTTCCAGGCCTAGAAGGCCGCAATGCAGGGCTTCGGCCAGCTCCATCTGGGCCATCTGCTGGCCCCATATAACGCTGCGCATGCCTTTGAAACGTTCATTGAAGAAATCACGCATATGGTGGAGCCCCTTGATATCCTTGTAAACGCCGATGTCGTAGAGGTGTGCAGTGATACGGAAACCGCAGAACGATCCCTGACAGCTGCCTTTGCCGGCGCGGGTACGCAGGGCGATGCCTTCAAGGGTCATGTCTTTTCCGGATCCCGGAGAGCTGGCAAGAACCTGAGTAATTGTCGATTGCGGCACCATTTCGCACTCACAGAGGATCATGTCGTCGGGATCATTGGAGGTGTAGCAGTAGCGTGGTGATGCACCCGGCTCCGTCCATTGGCAGCCCCGGGAATCGGGCAGGACGGTGGTATGGGTGGTACATGGTTCATCGTTGCCCATTCGGGCAGCCACCAGATCGGCCGTTTTTTCGGCCATCAGCCGGAAGGTGGTAAGCTTGCCGCCGGTGATGGTACAGAAGTTGGTGCGCACCTGGTGGTGGTCAAACAGGGAAAAACTGCGTGCCACACTGCGGTCGTCGTCCTGGCCCGCCGATTGTACAAGAGGTCTGACGCGGGAAAAGGCGCGAATATATCGGGTGGTTGCCAGTATCGGCATCATGGCCATACCCTGGAGCACGTTTTCGTTAACCTCTTCCACGGTGGGCCGAATGGTATCGATATTTTCCGTTCGTACCGAGGTGGTGCCGAGGATGGACACCGTACCGCCGGGCACCAGAATATCGCCGTCGGCGGGGGGCCGGAGACGGTTGATAACCCTTGTTGCGAGTCTGTCATGACTGACCAGCAGGGTTCCCTTGGACCAGAGCAGGGAGACATCATGGCATCCGGCCATGGCCGCGATATTCATGGCCCAGCCCCCGCCTGCATTGACGAACTGGCGTGCCTTGATGGTGATGCTTTGTCCGCTGCGGCTGTCGCGGCAGATGGCGCTGGTCACGGTGTTGTCGGCCGTTTCAAAACGCAGAATCTCACAATGGGGAATATAGCGGCTGTTGTTGAGGGCAGTGGCGTGGGCGACGTTTTGCAGAGCCAGGCGAAAGGGATCAACCGTGGCATCCGGCACCTGATAGATTTTGACCAGATCGCTGGAGAGCATTGGCTCCATGGTTCGTGCTTCGGCGATACTGATTTCTTCACAGTCGATTTGCGCTGACCGGCAGTATTCAGGGAAGCGGTGGCCGAATTCCTCATCATCACCTGTAACGCTGACAAAAAGTCCGCCGGTTTCTTCGATACATTGGCCGGCTGTTTTTTTGAGGATGGCTCCCTCGTCGCGGCATTCCCTTGCCGATTGGATATCGTTGGAGACATAGCGGCTGCCGGAATGGAGCAGGCCGTGGTTTCCGCCGGAGGCACCGGCGCAGAGGTCACGTTTTTCCACGAGAATGCAGTGGATCCCGCGGAGTGCAAGGTCCCGCATGATTCCAGCGCCGGTGACGCCGCCACCGATGATGAGTACTTCAGTCTCAAAAGTTGCCATTGTTTTTCTGTGCTCGCTGCCCGATAAGAAAAGGGGAAAAGGAAGAGGTAAAAATTCAGTCCTCGCTTGCAGGGGCCGGTTCGTCTTCACTTTCTCTTTATTTCTATAGTAGCTCTACAAATAATTCAAGCGAAAACCGTTCTGGGTTCAAACGAAAACATAATTGACCGAAATCGAGCATGTCGGAGATGTCGTTTCAGGGAACAGGCCGATCTTTCATGGTTCTGCAGTGTATACACTGCCCTCCACCAATGTTTGCTTGTATTTTCGCCGGTACTGTGTCAGAATCTTTAGGCGTACATCAAGGGATTTGACCTGCAAGCAGACACGAAGGAGCGAGGCGTTGATTTTCATCATTAGAAGGCTTTTGCGGAAGGCAGTAAGGAGGCAGGGATTGTCGCTTGTGCTGCTCTACGTTGCGCTTCTTTTGCTTTCCAGCGTTTTGGTTATGGCTGTGGAGCCGGTTTCCTCGGCATTGACCAGTTTTCCCGATGCCCATGTGGTGGGCTGTAGTCACCAGTACAACGGTGGGATATGGAGATATTTATCCGATCTCGGCAGGAGGAAGAATTATTGCTGTTGACCAACGATGAGGATGAGGAAATCTATTTTGTCAACGTCCCGCGCCTTGAACAGAACTGGAACTATTGGGAGTTGCATATCTATCTCAAAAAGAGGTATGATTTTCTCAGTTTTGCTCTGCAGACTGATAAAAAAGAGGTTGTTATCAATCCCGCCAGGGACTTGGTTGTGCAGGAAAATTTTGGTATCTGGCTGATTGCCGGATCCAGACCGGTGGGGATTGAGTGGCGCAAAAACGCCGGGGGAGGGCATGGATAGTTATGAGCGATGATCTGTCAAAGCGTCTTGCCGGCGCTCCTACAACATCAAAATATCTGCAGGCGGAAAATGAAGTCCTGCGGCGCGCTGTCGAGAAAGTGGCTTCGACCGTTCATTCTTCAGCCAACCAGGCAATGATGACCATCGAAA
>JBHEOR010000122.1:8421-8715 GCA_046260685.1 Desulfopila sp. | reverse complement strand
ATATTTGGCCTATGCACGGCGGGCTGATCGTACGCATATGGTGTGCTGGTGACCGTTTACACACTTTCAGGAAGCCTTCGTCCGAGTAAAGCCCGGCAAGGTAAATTTCAGTGTCACTTCTCCGGTTTCTTTATCAAGAGTCACCATTTTCTGACTGCCTTCGACAATCCCCAGCTTCTTGCCGGTAGCCATCTCCAACAGACCACTAATAAACCCCATGCCCTGATTTAAAACCTGCTCCATCTGCTCGGCCGACTGCGTGGTCTCTAGGCTGGTGCCTTGACCGGCGGTTTT
>JBHEOR010000122.1:340-8411 GCA_046260685.1 Desulfopila sp. | reverse complement strand
ATCGCCAGGTTGGCTGCCATATTGGGCCACCGCTTCATCCTCGTTTTCTTCCTGGAGCCATGACAATTCTTCCGAAACCTCAAGATCCTCTTCTGCGGTAAAATCGACCTCCCTCTTTACTCCATTTAAAACCTCCGGATTAAGATAATGAGGAGTGTCTTCAGCAAGTTCTTCGGCAGGCATGGATTCTGCCCTTCCTGTTTCGACCTCATCTCCCATCATTTCACGCAGCTGGTTAACCATCTCCTGACGTTTTTCCCTGGAAAGCAGAACCTCATCCTTGCCGCCGTCGAAAACGCCGCTAAAAAGATCTCCCTTTAATTTAATCCCGGCCATTATCCGTTCTTCAATGCTATACTTGGCTATCAAGTTGATAACATTGATGCATCTGCTCTTCTGCCCGATCCGATTGACCCTGCCGATCCGCTGGTTGACCTTCGCCGGATTCCATGGCAGCTCAAAGTTTACCACGCAGTCCGCCGCCTGAAGATTTAGACCGGTTCCCCCTGCATCTGTTGACAAAAAGACCTTGCAGTCCGGATTGGTGTTAAATTCGTCGATCAGGGCTTGCCGTTTAACAACCGGAACCTTGCCTGACAGCTCAACAAAGGGAATTCCTACTCTGGAAAGATGTTTACCGATAAGCATGGTCATGGTTGTCCACTCGCTGAAGATCACCACCTTGCGTCCATTTTGCTTAATGAGTTCTTCGAGAATATTGGCCAGTTCATCGAGCTTGGGTGAGATATTTGTTTGTCGATCTATCAAATAAGTTGAATCACAGGTCTGTCGCATTTTAAGGAGGAGCGCCTGGATGCGAAGCAAATCCATGGGGGTAAGAAATTTTTTATTCAACAAAGGCAGCAGCGATTTGGAGTATCCTGCATGGATTTCCTCCTGCTCCTTGTGCAGATCTATATAATAATCGTTGACGATCAACTCGGGCAGTTCGTCCAGCACCTCTTCTTTTCGGCGGCGGATGACCAGCGGTTTGAGTTTTTCATGCAATTTATTCAAATTGACATAGCCAAGGATGTCTCCTTTTTTTCGATTACTGAGAAGAAAATGATCAGCCGCAAACTGCCAGAGTGGGCTGAGCAGTTCAGGGTCAAGAAACTGCACCAGGGAATAGACATCTTCCAGTTTATTTTCTAAAGGTGTCCCGGTCAGTATGATTGCATGCTGCCGGGGCAGGCTCTTGACGGCCTCGGCTGTTTTGGTTTCAAAGTTTTTAATCCGCTGCGCTTCATCCAGGATGATTAAATCCGGTTTTAGACGGGAAATTATCGTCACATCCCGGAGAACCGCTTCATAATTGGTAATCTTGAACAAACTGGTATCCGTCCGATATTGTTCTTTACGCTGCCCGGCATTCCCGGCGATTATACAGGCCTCTTCATCACTGAAACGCTCGATCTCCCGCTGCCACTGCTGCTTTAACGAACTCATGGTAACAACCAGGATCTTTCGGAACCCAAAGATATCTTTTTTTAAGATGCCGAGGCAAATGGCCTGCATGGTTTTACCCAATCCCATTTCATCCCCGATCAGAACTGCCTTTTTATACAATCCGAATTTAATACCCTCTTCCTGATAGGCATAAGGCACTACCTTGAGACACGCGGAAACATCCGAATATGGTTTAGCCGCAGCATCGGATAATTCTTTGTTTGTTGCGGCATTTGTCAGCTTCCGCATGACCGATTCCTGAACACGAACCTGTTTATAGCATGCCAGTTGTTGCAAGTACGGTATAAAATCGACAATGTTTTCCTTGAAAAAAAGATTTTGCTCATCGAAGATTTCCGTCAGCAGCCGGGTGAGCTCCGCGCTATTTTTTGCCTTGTCCCGCTCATGAAAGAGTCGTGGTTTTTCGGCTGCACTGTCCCAATAAACATCTATATACGGAAAAGTTTCGCGCTTAAGACGCTGGGCAAACCCTTTTTGCTCTTTTAAAAAAGAGCTCAGAAAGATCAAATGCTTACAGGTTGATAATTTATTGGAATAAAAATCAGGACAAGAGCAATGACCGGTTCCGGCAGCGGGATTATGAAGGGTAACCTGATATTGTCGTCCTTTCACCGTCGTTACCAGATGATCGCCTTTCAGCATATCTCCCTGAGTCACCTTAAACCGTTCTTGTTTCGCTTTTTTCCGACGATCTTCAAGAGCCTGTCGTTTTATCTCTTCATAGGAAAGATACTGCCCCTGCCGGTCGACTACGTCAACCTGCCGATCTTCGGTTCTCCCCTGCTGTTGATCAAACAACTCAAGCAAAATCGCCACAATATGCTTGCAGCCAGGGCCGGGATAAGGACAATCACACTGACAGGAGACAGCACCGTTCAAGACAACTTCTGTCTGATAATTGCCAAAATTGCCGTCAACTTCATACACATACCGGCCATCCCCGCTCTGCTCATGGATACGGCTGAACGCTCCGTTTTTGTGCAGAAATTCACCGCGTTTATAAATTATCGGTGAATCGGCAATCTGACGAATGGTATCGATTTGCAGCGTAACCATGAGGGGTCCTTTTTTAAGTTTTTGAAATAGCTTAAAAGAGCATGTGGTTAGATCATAAACAAGATCACTTGGATTCGAGGCCAAAATTTGACCATACCGAAGATCATTTTTCAAGATGAGATGCCTTTTCTTGTCAATTTGATTTTGCGAATTTCCGGATTTTTCAAGAATTTTCTTCCTCAAGAGGGTATTGAAAAGAATCCTGGCTTTCTTTTCCTTTTCCGGGATTGAATAAAATAAAAAAAATGGCGAGGGTAGCACTACATGCTACTCTCGCTGTGTTACAGTATCTATTGAAGGAGGCAAACAGAATGGAGCAGAAAAAATATAACGTGGCTGTTGAAATAGCTGGGCCAGCGGCGATGTTTACTCGACCTGATTCTGGAGCAACACCTATTTCGTCCTTGCGGATTTATTTGCCGAAAGGGAAAATGAACATCCTTCAGAATCTCAATTGGCCACCGAGGCAATGCGGCGCGAACTCATGACAGATTACGACGAGAGAGCTGGTGCGCTCAAGGAAGAATGAATTGTTTATTGACTTAAGGGCGAATCTCGTTTTCAGAGAGGTTCGCAAAACACTTAATTTTAACTCAATCCCATCCACTGGTTACGGATTGACAGTCGCCCCTTCACGGGGCGTGGATTGAAACATTTTCTACCTACATAACGGGATCAACTTCCTTTTTTTCAGCCATGTGCGGTTCGTTCGGACAGGATGTGGCGACTCGTTGATCTTCTGCCGGCCTGTCCTCCTGATCATAGCAGTAGATACCGCAATTCAGACAGCGGGTCGCCTCTGCCAGGCACTGCTTCTCGGGAATCGTGCCTTCAACTTCCCTGAAAGTGCCCATTCGCTCTTCCAGCGGAATGATCGGTTTTTCAGCCCTGGATGAGATCGGCGGCACGTTGATCAGCGAATCCACCATGGATTGGTTGATCATCTTGCGCTGCCTGTCCTCCACGGGTGGAATCTCCCCTGTGGTGACATAATAGTGGATTGATCGGGCGGCATATCTGCCATTGGCGACCGCTTCAACGAGCAGGCGTGGCCCGGTAAAACAGTCACCGCCGGTAAACACTCCGGGAATATTTGTCTCGAGTGTTTCCTCATTGGCTTCAATGGTCCAGAACCGGGTTTTTTCAAGACCGTCGGCTTCGACAATTGCATCGATATCCGCCGCCTGACCGACTGCCTGGATAACAACATCGCAGGGAATAATATTATTAGAACCCTCGACCGGGATACAATCGGGCATCCTGTCAGGATTATGTTGCAGTGTGACATCCTCGACCTCAATGCCGGTCAGTTTTCCATCTTCGCCGACAAAACGAACCGGGGAGACAAGGCACCGCATAATTACTCCCTCGGTTTCCGCATCGGTGATCTCATGAGCGTTGGCTTCCATCAGGTCGCGCGAGAAACGGAAAATAAGCAGGACGCTCTCAGCTCCGGCCCTGAGCGCGGAACGGGCGCAGTCCATAGCCACATTTCCGGCACCGATCACAACAAAGCGTTTTCCGGTAATGATCTCCTCATCGGTATGGAAGCGTCGCAGATAGTCAATACCGCTATAAATGCCTTGCAGTTCTTTTCCCTCAAACGGCAGCAGCCGGCCGTGCCAGCAGCCGACGGCTAAATAGACGGCATCGAAGCCCTGGGCTTTGAGGGCGTGGATGTTAAAATCCCGTCCCAGCTTTACTCCGGTATGAGCCTTGACGCCGAGTTCGAGAACGCCTTCAATATCCCAGCGATACTGTTCTTCGGACAACCGATATTCCGGAATGCCATACAGCGGCATGCCTCCCAGTTTGGGCATCTGTTCAAAAATCTCCACCTCATGGCCGAGCCGGCGAAGGTAGTATGCGGCCGAAAGTCCGGATGGTCCGCCGCCGACGACTGCGATTCGCTTGCCGGTATCCGGGGCAACGGAGACCGGAAGGCGCCTGCCGCTCTCGCGCTCCCAGTCGGCGACAAAACGCTTCAGAGCATTGATGGCGAGAGGATCATCCTGGATCGTCCTACGGCATTCCGTGGCACAAAGTTCAGGGCAGACACGACCGGTGGCAACAGGAAGCGGGTTGTTGTCTTTCACCGTCATGAGTGCAGCACCGTATTCCCCCTTGCGGGCGTGGGCCAGGTATTTGGGGATATTGATCTGAGCCGGACACCGCTGGCGGCAAGGAGACAAACACTGGGTGTATTGATTCCAGTGCAGGATCCTCGTCTTGTCGCCTATAAGTTTGACGATACCTTTCGGGCAGGCGGATACACAGGCGCCGCAGCCCAGGCATCGTTCGGGATCAAAGACCGGCAGTCCGGTTTCAGGGTTCATGGTAATGGCGGAAAAACGGCAGGCATTGCGGCATGAACCGAGTCCCAGACAACCGTTCTCGCATCGGATGAAGCCGTGATAAAGCTGGAGAGCGGCACGACAGTCTTGCAGCCCCGAGTAGTTATATTTTTTCGCCGCACGGTAACCGCCTTCACAGGCCGTGCAGGCGAGTGTCGGTTCAGCTCCATGAACGTCATAGCCAAGGTGGGTGCCGATTGCCTCGGCCGCTTCGTTGCCACCGACCACGCAGGAGTTGACCGGGATCTCGCCCTTGACCATTGCCTCGGCGGCGGAATTGCAGCCTGCCTGACCGCAGCCACCGCAATTGGCGCCGGGTAGCAGATTGGCAACCGCCTCGATCCGGGGATCTTCATCCACATAAAAAAACCTTGCGGCAATCCCAAGAATTATTGCCGCCACAAAGGCGATGCCGACTAACAGGATTACTGGTGTAAGCACTTCATTCTCCTTTTTTTAAGCCATTCCCTGAAAGCCCATGAAGGCAAGCGCCATGATCCCCGCAGTGATCAGGGCAACAGATGTCCCCTGCATTGCCTGAGGCACTGCCGAGATCTGCAATCGAAGCCTGAGACCGGCGAACAGGATGAGCGCCAGCCCGTAGCCGGCGGCCGAGGTAATGGAGAAAACAACCATTTCCACAAATCCCAATTCATTTTTGGCGATGAGCAGGGCTACACCCATGACAGCGCAGTTGGTGGTGATCAGGGGAAGATAGACACCGAGCGCGTTGTAGAGTGTCCGACTCTTCTTCTTCAAGATGATCTCAACCAGCTGCACAAGGGAAGCGATGATCAGGATAAAGCTGAGTGTCTTTAAAAATTCCAGATTATACGGCTGCAGTACATAGGTAAAAACCGACCAGGTGAATATCGAGGCCATAAAGGTCACGAAGACGATTGCCGCCGACATGCCGATGGCCGTTTCCAACTTCTTCGAAACACCCAGGAAAGGGCAGTTGCCGAGATATTGAGCAAGCAGGATGTTGTTGACGAAAGTGGCCGCAATTGCCAGATAAATCAGATCCATGTCTTTTCCTTTCAACTCTGGATGAATTTTTCACCGCGCCGGCGGGAATAAAGATTCTGAAGCGCAAGCAGGACACCGATGGTTACAAAAGCCCCCGGCGCAGATATCCAAAATCCCATCGGCTCAAACGACTCGCCAAATACCGGCATCCCGAACCAGGTTCCGGCGCCGAGGATCTCACGGGCAGTGCCGATAAGGGCCAGGGACAGGGCGTAGCCGGCGCCGACACTCAAGCCGTCCACCATCGAGATGAACGGGGGATTTTTTGAGGCGAAACCTTCGGCCCGACCAAGAACGATACAGTTGACCACGATGAGCGGAATGTAGATCCCGAGCTGTTCGGAGAGCGGAAAAAAGTAGGCCTTCATCAGAATCTCGACCAGGGAAACCAGGGTGGCGATAATGACGATATAGGAGGCGATGCGCACCTTGGCCGGAATGACATTTCTGAGCGCCGAAATGGCTCCATTGGAAAGGATGAGGACAAAGGCAGTGGCAAGCCCCATGCCGAGCCCATTCTCCGCCGACATGGTTACCGCAAGCGCCGGGCAGAGACCGAGCACCAGCCTGAAAGGCGGAACCCGTTTCCATAGGCCGGCTGTAAGTGTTTCCTTAATTTTCTGGGCCATACTCAAGCATCCTTTTTCTGTTTGGCAATTTCCTGAAGAATCCCTTCTCTATGTTCATGAACAAACGTCAGGACGTCGTTCGTGCCACGTATTGCCGCCCCGGAAGTCGTCGTCGCCCCGCTTATGGCGTCTATCCCGCCGCCTTCGCTGTTAAGCGCGACCGGATTGTCGGTCGGCAGCCCCTGCCACTGACGGCGAAAGGTAATCTCTTCGATCCGCGAGCCCAGTCCCGGAGTCTCACTGTGACTGACTACTTCCATTCCGGTCATTCGTTCAGTCTTAAGATCGATACCGACCATAATTTTGAGATCGCCGCCGAAACCGCCCTTGCCGATCGCTTCGACGGCGATCGTCGCGACCTCGCCCTCATTTTCGGTGAAAAACACCGGTATCTCCTGACCGTTTGTCTGCATAACCACTTTATTCCCAAGAACTTCGGCTGGGGGTTTGCCGAAAATCCGCTCTAAGGCCGGACCACGTACATAGAGGTCGGTCTGTTTGTCGATCTGCGGCGCAAGCTGGATGTTTGCCGCGGTAAGAGCGGCAGAGCAGACGCCGGCAATGACCGACAGCACCACGACCATGCGAACTATCTCAGACATCTTTCCCCCCTTTAACCTTCGGCTTTATCATGTCCAGGAGCGGTGAACAGAGGTTGGCCAGGAGGATGGCAAAAACCATTCCATCCACATGTTTCGAATATCCCCTGATGAGTATGAGCAATACTCCCGCGAGAACCCCGTAGAGAAAGAGGGGCAGCTTATTCACCGGCGAGGTGGTGTGATCGGTGAGCAGGAAGAGGCCCATAAACATTGTTCCGCCGCTTAGTAGATAAAAGAACGGCGAGGCAAAGGCTTCCGGATCGGAAATATGCAAAATTGCCGCTGTCGCGAGCAGGCCAATAATAAAACCCGCCGGCAGCTGCCACTGGATTTCACGGAGTGCCAGGAGAAAAAGTCCGCCGATTATGATGAACAGCACCATGCCCTCTGCAGTTCCTGCCACCTGGCGGCCGAGCAGGAGATCGAACCATTGGTAGTGGCTTTCCGCTTCGGCGCCGATTGACTTCAGATACCGGAGTGGTTCCACCATGGTTACCGACCAGTCGAGGTCTTTCAAGGCACCGGTGTGATCCATTCGGGAGGGCCATGAAAGCTGAAGGACGGCAATGGCAAGGACGGCCGGCTGCGCCGGATAGGCGCCCACGCCGCCGAAAAATTTCTTGCCGACCACGATCATCACAAAGCAGCCGACCAGGATCAGCCACCATGGCGCGTTGAGCGGCAGCATGAAAGCCAGCATCAGGGCCAGGCTGACGGAACTCCAGTTGGAAGTGAGATCCCGCGATGGCGCAAGTTTTTCGGCAACGAGATCGATAAAGACGGCAAAAAGGACACAAAGGCCGAAAATACGCAAAGATGCCGGGCCGAAGAAGTACAGGCTGGCCGCCATGGCGGGAATGAGGGCCACAACCCAGCGCTGATAGATTTCGGCAACTCCAGTGCCCAGCCGGTAGTGGGGGCCGACCCCGAC
>JBHEOR010000122.1:0-267 GCA_046260685.1 Desulfopila sp. | reverse complement strand
TTTCATTGATTATCTCCGGTGATCCAGTTGTAACGTTCACCATGAACCATTTCATGATTGCAAAAATGGAGGAGTTGGAGGATGGGGCGCTCTGCCGGACAGACACTGGCGCACACGCCGCACTCGTGACACGCCTCGGGGTGATATTTCCCCGCGGCTTCAATCTGGCCGAACTCTATCATACGGTTGACCAGATGCACCTGAATGTTCACGGGACAGGCCCGGGCGCACCTGCCGCAGTTGATGCAGGGAGCGATGGCATCGAAC
>JBHEOR010000121.1:8442-8735 GCA_046260685.1 Desulfopila sp. | reverse complement strand
GCCATAATCGTTTACGAGGGCCTGGGTGTTATAATACCAGTGGACTGGCATTGCCAAGGCGTCTCCGATAAACATGCCGAGAAACGCACCTCTAAGCCGATCTGTTGATGTAATGGCGTTATCCATGTGTATTATCAAAGCTCCTTTAAGCTTAACTCCTTTTCGGCTATGGCTTCCATGAAGACGCTGTTCGTTCGAGTTATCAGGCGGTCGCCCATCTACGCAAGACGGCCTTATGATCGCAAAGGACTTTTCGATAAGAAGCCGACAAAGACCACTTTATATCAATATTA
>JBHEOR010000121.1:0-8408 GCA_046260685.1 Desulfopila sp. | reverse complement strand
TCTTGCCTTGTAAGCTTCAAATTCCGGATTCCCCTGGTACTTTACCTCAAGCATGGGTATTCCCGAGACCTTGAGGAGGAGAAAAGCGATGGTCAGAGGGCTGATCAAGCCATATAGGCCATATGGCCCTGCAAGGCCGACCAAAAAAATGCCCAACCACAGGGTCGCCTCGCCAAAATAGTTGGGATGGCGGCTATAGCGCCAAAGCCCGTGCATGATGATTTTACCTTTGTTCGCGCCGCCTCGTTTGAAGACGGTAAGTTGCCAGTCGCTGATTGCTTCAAAGAAAAAACCGACAGAAAAGAGCATAATCCCAAGAAGATCACTCCACGTCAAGGCACCACCCGGCGCCCCCATGGTCAGCAGGATCGGACTCGCGACCACAAGAACAACCGCGGCCTGGAGCATGTAGATCTGGAGAAAGCTGCGCCAGATTATGGTGTCGCCCCAATCCTCACGAAATTTACGGTAACGAAAATCTTCCCCTTGGCCGCGATGCCTCAGACCGATATGCAGGCCAAGGCGCAATCCCCAGAGGGTGAGGAGGGCCAGGAGCAGCAGGGGCCGAAAATGGAGGATCAATTCCCCACTGAAAAACCAGCTTCCCCAGCAGGCAACCAGAAAGGCGGGGCCGTAAGCAATATCTACCAGACTGTTGTCTCTAGCCTTCAGGCCGACAATAAACATACAACACATATAGCCAACAAGCAGCAAAGCGGCGGTAAGGAAGATGGCGGCCATGTTTGGATTCCCCTTTTTGTGCTATTTAAGCCATGAACCTATCAGGTATGAACCTCCACCAACCAGGGTGCAGAGCAGTGTCCCCCAGGCAATGTCGACGAGGACGACAGCAATTGGCCAGTTACGCAGTGTGGCCAGGTTGGTGAGATCATAGGTGGCATAGGTAAAAAAGCCGAAAAGTGCTCCAAGCAGACAGGTCCTGGCGAGGGACCCGGCCTCAAGCCCCGGGCGGACGACAAAAAAGATAATCCCGACGATATAGACGAAATAGAAAAGAAAGGCGGCCAGCCAGTTCACTTCAGGACTGAGCAGGTGATGAAGTTGAGTCTTGTAAAAATTTCGGGCTGCATAGCCCAGCCAGATCATGTCAATGGCGAAGAATACCGGAATGGTCAGGAGATAGAGTTTTAACCAAAAAATCAAACTCATAGTAAGTACTCCTTGTTACGGAGGAGAAGATTGTTTCGAACAAAGCCCTGCTTTTCGGAGGCGACAGTAAATGATTTCATAAAATGAACTGAGGCAATTGGTTGGGCCGGACTGCCACATTGCTGGTGAGCAGGGTTATGGGTCGCGAATGCAGCTTTTTGGGATTTGGTTTGAACATATCTTTTATATAACACATATAAGGTGTCAAAGACACTTCCTCTCGAAGGAATTTCAAAATAATGACGAGATTAATCTCTTTATCTTTGATAATCATTATCGAAGAAGGATCAACTGGTCTCTTGTCATGGACTTGGATCGACTTTCGGTTAAAATTCAAGCGCTCTGTAACAAACCGAACAGAATACTAGTGAATAAAAAATAATTCGTCTTATGGTATTAAAATCGGCTTTAACTTAAATTACACATGATAACATGGTTTGCAAGGAAATGGGTCCCATGCGCTTTGGTCTGTGCTGTATTTTTAAAGATGAGGAAATTGCTTTTCGGACAACTACCGCCAAGGTACTTTCCACTTTGCCTCGCGGTGAACAGCTGAAAAAGTTGTCAGGACTCTGCTACGACAATAGCCAAAGCCTCGTAGAGGCAGTGCAAACCGTCCATCGCCTTGGTATCGGGGCATTTCGCATTATGTCGCCGCTGTTTCCACGGATGACCCATCCCGAGGTTGGTTACAGTCTTGATGATCTCCCCGACGGGGAGACAATTGGCAACCTGCTTGGCGTCGTTCGATCTTTTGCCGAGCTGCATGACATCCGTCTCAGCTTTCATCCCGATCAATTTGTTGTCCTCTCATCTCCTCATCCTCAGGTTGTTGACAATTCCATCCGGGAATTGGAGTATCAGGCATGGTTGGCAGAAGCCGTTGGGGCGGGTGTCATCAATCTGCACGCCGGCGGGGTCTATGGCGATAAATTATCAGCTCTGCAGCGTTTTAGCCTAGTTTTTGCCGATTTGCCGGAGAATGTGCGCAGCCGCTTGACCCTGGAAAATGATGATGTAAGCTATACTGTATCCGACCTCCTGCCTATATGTGACAAACTGGCCATTCCGCTGGTCTATGATGTTCATCACCATCGCTGCAAACCCGATGGCTTGTCGGTCGAGGAGGCGACTCAGCTGGCCGCGGCAACATGGCAGCGCCAGGGGAGGGAGCAATATTGCCACCTGTCCTCGCCAAAGGCCGGTTGGGGGGAAGGTAATCCCAAGCCGCATGCTGATTATATAAACCCGGATGATATACCCGCCTGTTGGCTGGAGCGTGTCATGACCGTCGATATTGAAGCAAAAGCCAAGGAGTTGGCGGTTATACGATTGATGAATACCATGAATAATGGACGGTAGACAATGATACATCATCTGCGAAGGATCATAATTATGAGCATCTTCACCACAATCCTCACGGCTTGCGCCGGGGAAAGCCCAGACCATCTGGGAGTATCGGGCGGGCGACTGACAGCATGCCCCGTTTCACCAAATTGTGTGTCGAGTCAGGCTGAGGATGAGGCACATCGTATAGCGCCGCTGGTTTTCAAAGATCCATCTGAAATGGCCTTTGCCCGCTTAAAGCAGATACTTGATGGTCGGGGAGATACCACCATTATTGGAGAACGACCAGGCTACCTGCGGGTTGAGTTCCATACTGTCCTGTTTGTCGATGACGGAGAATTTTTGCTGGATGCTAAGCAGCGGTTGATTCAGGTTCGCTCCGCCTCCCGAATGGGATATTCGGATTTGGGCAAGAACCGCCGGCGTTTGGAAGAAATCCGGCAAAGCTTTACTGAATGAGAGAGTAACCCGCAGGGTTGCATTACAAACCGGCCATGGATCAACCGGATTATTGAATATAGTCATAATTATGTAACGTTTGCCGTTCGGCAAAAACCATAATCGCTGCCCGTAAAAGGACCAAAATTACTGCAAGATGTGCGAGGGAAGACAAAAGAGGCTCATCCGGAAAACGAGTAACTGAAGCGGCTGCATCAGAGCCAGCTGGTCGGATACTTTACGGCGTCCCTTCAGGACTTGAGTCCTCGGGGCCGCATCACCGGTGGTTGAAACCACCGGCTCTAATACTATTCCCCTCCGGGGAACCTGGAAACCCCGAAGGGGTTGTGTCATAAAGCCGGTGACTTTAGTCACCGGAAATGAATTCATTAATCGATGACTATCAAGGCAGGGCAGAAATGGCTCTGTCTTTTTTGTTTTGCTCCATTTTGGGTATTTTTTAGTAAAGATTGAGTTCAAGCAAAATGGAATAGTCTCAACTCGTTGGAACTTGTCAGCCCATTCACATTGGCAATGGAAACCTCAGTCTGGCACCGCACGATATTGCCCTGGTGTCAGGCAACTTTTCTATCACTCACCCGAAGTTTTCAGTATGCTCAAGACCCCAATTTTACTCAAACCATTTTCTCCGACTGATTTGCTTATAAGTATACAATTTCAGGAATATAAACAAATTGTTACGTCTGCATATACTTTATAGGGTGAACAACGCGCAGCAAACGTGTCAGGATAATTTACAAAGCGTAAAAACGATTTTACACATTCCAGGGGAGTCGACCCCGAAATTTGAACAAACCGGGGGCTAGATTTTTTAGTGATTGGTTTAAGCGTAAAAATAATTGCCAAAGCTGCCACCATCACCTCACCCTGTCACCCTATAACCTATTGACGAGGCGGCACGCACACTTACCGGGTTTCGCCACACGCTTGTGTGATCGTGGTGGAAGAACGAACAGTGTAAAATAGAAAAAACGTCTGGATATGCGTTTTTTCCATTGAATTACAGCAAACGGCGCGGTAATCAATCTTAGAGTAAAAACTAAGAAAGCAGCTTTTATAAACTCGTCGCAGGTCGCACTTCAAAACAAAATAGAAACGCTCATACTCAATCACACTTAGGATTGACCTGCTGGTCACCAAATCAGAAGGATATCCATGAAGAAGATATCGATCAGGCCATCGTACATACTAGCCTGCTGTTTCCTGTTGTTCTTTCTGACGGTATGCGAAGAACAGGCCTTAAGGGCGCAAACCGCTCTGCCGCCAGGGCCGGAGGTAACCGTGATGCACATCAGCGCCCAGCCGGCCAGATTGTCTCTTGATATTGTCGGCGAGATTCGTGCCTTTCGGGAGGTGGAATTGCGGGCCCGGGTCAGCGGCAACCTGATGGAGATGACCTTCAAGCCCGGGCAGGAAGTCGAGGAAGGAGACCTGCTCTTTGTCATTGACCCAGCGCCCTATGAGACGGCACTGGCCAATGCCCGGGCCGGTCTCGCCCAGGCGCGGGCATCTCTTGCCCGGGTACTGCAGGACGTCGAACGGTACAAACCGTTGCTGCCGGATAACGCCATTCCACGACAGGTCTATGACCAGACCGTGGCCCAGGCGACGGAGATGCAGGCTGTGGTCGACAGTCGGAAAGCAGAAGTCGGACGAGCCCAGCTCGATCTCAATTATACCCGGGTCAGATCCCCCCTTTCCGGCCGTATCGGTCTGCAGAAGGTGGAAGTCGGCACCCTCGTCTCGGCCGGACAGACTGTGCTGGCGACGGTATCGACCCTGAACCCGATCGTGGTTTATTTCAGCATCTCCGAGAACGCTTACCTCGCCTACACCCGGCGCACCGAGAGTCGTCGGCAGGCAGGGCATGCCGATGCAGCCGAACAGGCGGTGGAACTGGTCCTCGCTGATGGCCAAATCTATTCTGAGAAAGGACGTATCGATTATATAGAGCCGACGGTCAATCCGACGACCGGTACTTTAACCCTGCGCGCGGCTTTTACCAACCCGAACAATCTGCTGCTGCCCGGCATGAACAGCCGGGTTCGGGTGTATTACGACGAGATCGATGCGGCCCTTTTAGTACCTCAGAAGGCGGTGACCGAGACACTCGGCCAATACTTTGTCACGGTAATTGGTTCAGGCAACAAGGCGGAACTGCGACCGGTCAGACTCGGTCCCCGGCTAGGGGAACTCTGGCTGGTGGAGACTGGCCTGACAGACGGCGAGCGTATCGTTGTCGAAGGACTGCAGAAGGCAAGACCGGGCATGGTGGTCACCCCCGTGCCCGTTGACCAACCGTTGATCGACAACTAGCGGAGGCGGCATGGCAAAGTTTTTCATCAATCGACCGGTTTTTGCTATTGTCACATCCCTTATCCTCCTTCTGGCCGGCACTATTGCCGGGTTGAGCCTGCCGGTAGCGCAATACCCGCAGATCACCCTGCCGACCATCCAGGTCTCCGCTTTCTATCCCGGTGCCAATGCCGCGGTTGTTGAGGAGTCAATTGCCCTGCCCATTGAAGCCCAGGTCAACGGCGTTGAGGGTATGGCCTACATGACCTCCAATTCAGCAGGAAACGGATCGTATAGTCTGAATGTCACCTTTGATTTAGCGGTGGATCCGGATATCGCATCGGTACAGGTGCAGAACCGTGCCTCCCAGGCCAATGCCCAGTTGCCCGCCGACGTCATGTCCAGTGGGGTAACGACCAAGAAGACCACGCCGGACATCTTGATGTATATCGCCTTGCACTCGCCGGGGAACACCTACGATGAGCTGTTCCTGACCAACTATGCGGCGATTAATATCGTCGAGAGTATCAAGCGCGTTAAGGGCGTGGGGAATGTTCAGCTATTCGGCGCCGAATTCGGCATGCGGGTGTGGCTGCACCCCTACCGAATGGCAACCTTGGGGCTGACCTCGACCGATGTGTTCCAAGCCATTCAGGAACAGAACGTCCAGGCGCCGGCCGGCCAGGTCGGTCAGATGCCGGCCCCGGAGAATCAGCAGTTCCAGTACAGCGTCCAGGTGCGGGGGCGTTTGTCCGAACCGGAAGAATTTGCCAATATAATCATCCGTGCCCTGCCGGACGGCAGCTTCATTAGGATCAAGGATGTGGCACGGGTTGAGCTCGGCGCCAAGGACTACAATTTTTCCAGCCGCTATAACGGTAAACCCGCTTCGGCCTTTTCCATTAACCTGACCCCGGACGGCAGCGCGATGGAAACCTCCCGGCTCATTCGGAAAAATCTTGAGGAACTTGCCGGGAGTTTTCCTCCAGATCTGGAGTACGACATTGTCCATGACAACACGGTCTTTGTCAAAGCCTCCCTCGAGTCGGTGGTCCATACTTTTTTTGAAGCGTTGGCGCTGGTGCTGGTGGTGGTTTTTCTGTTTCTGCAGAGCTGGCGGGCGACCCTCATTCCGATGCTCGCGGTGCCGGTCTCGTTGGTCGGTACTTTTGCCGCTTTTGTGCTGCTCGGCTTCACTATCAATACCTTGACCATGTTCGCCATGGTCCTGGCCATAGGCATCGTCGTCGATGATGCGATCGTCGTGGTCGAGGCTGTGGAGCATCTCATTGCCCAGGGTCTGTCGCCGCGTGACGCGACCCTGCAGGCGATGGAAGAAGTGTCGGGGCCGGTGGTGGCCATCGCCCTTATTCTGTCGGCGGTCTTCGTCCCGGTGGCCTTTCTCGGCGGCATGGCGGGGGTGATGTACAAACAGTTCGCTGTCACCGTCGCTGTTTCGACCATGCTCTCAGCCTTCGTTGCCCTGTCGTTGACCCCGGCCCTGTGCGCCCTGCTTCTGCGCCATAAAGATCCTGACGCCGGACAACGGGGGGCAGGTCGGGTGTTCGGCGCCTTCAACCGCTGGTTTGACAGGGTCACCGGGGTCTACGGCCGCGGCGTACAGCAGGCGATTAAACGCCTTTTTCTAGCCCTTGGTCTGTTGGCTGTTGTTATCATTGCTGCCGGAGGGATTATGCAAAAGGTTCCGGGTGCCTTCGTTCCCGCGGAAGATCAAGGCTATTTTCTCGGGACAGTGGTGATGCCGGACGCCTCTTCGTTGAATCGGACCATGGCGGTAAGCGCACAACTACAGAAAATCCTTGAGGCACAGCCGGCAATTGACCGTACCCTGGTGATCAGTGGTTACAGTATCCTCACTGGCTCCATTCAACCCGATGCGGCACTTTTTGTCGCCGAACTCAAACCTTGGGAGGAACGGACAAGCCCGGAAATGAGTCTCAAGGCGACGATGCAAGGCGTTATGACCGGGGCCGGCAAGCTGCCCGAGGCGCTGGTGATGGTTTTCAATCCGCCACCAGTTCCCGGACTGGGGGCAACCGGAGGGTTTTCCTTTAAGCTGCAGGATCGCAGCGGCGGCACCCCCGCAGACCTGGCCAGAGTTGCCGGTGAGTTGATCAGCGAAGCGAACAAACGTCCGGAGCTTGGCCAGGTGTACAGTAAATTCAATCCCCGAACACCTGCCTACCGACTTGAACTTGACCGGGAAAAGGCCAAGAAACTCGGCGTGCCTATCAACGACGTGACCATGGCCCTGCAGACCTTTCTCGGCGGCGTCAATGTCAATGATTTCTCGCGCTTTGGCCGCACATATAAAGTGACCATGCAGGCGGAGCCCGAATTTCGCAGCGACATTAAAGGCGTCGGCATGTTTCATGTGCGCAGCGCTGGGGGGGAGATGATTCCTTTATCGACCCTGGTGACACCAATTTCTATCGTCTCGCCGAATACCATTGAGCGCTATAACCTGTTCCGGACGGCGGAGATCAGCGGCGAACCGGGGCCCGGCTACAGCTCAGGCGACGCGATCAAGGCCATGGAGGAAACCGCGGCGAAAATTCTGCCCCAGGGCTATGGTTATGAATGGTCAGGGATCAGTTTGCAGGAAAAAGAGTCGGCAGGGCAGGCGCCGGTGATCTTCGCCCTCGCTCTGACCTTCGTCTTCCTGTTCCTCGCTGCTTTATATGAAAGCTGGTCGGTGCCTTTCGCCATTCTTTTTGCTGTCCCGCTCGGGGTATTCGGCGCGATGAGCGGTTTGTGGCTCACCGGCCAAACCAACAATATCTACGCCCAGATCGGTCTCATTCTGCTCATTGGCCTGGCTGCCAAGAATGCCATCCTCATCGTCGAATTTGCCAAGATGAAGTATGAACAGGGAAATTCACTGGAAGAGGCAGCCCTGGCCGCCGGAAAGCTGCGATTGCGGCCGATTATCATGACCTCGATGGCCTTTATGCTCGGGGTGATTCCGCTAATCGTCAAGGGCGGTGCCGGCGCTGCGGCCCAGAAGGCCATGGGCATCACCGTGTTCTCGGGCATGTTTACCGCAACCTTCATTGCCATCTTTATGGTGCCGGTATTGTATGTTGCCGTTGAACGACTAGTTGGGCATCTGGGGC
>JBHEOR010000120.1:8368-8761 GCA_046260685.1 Desulfopila sp. | reverse complement strand
TCGGATTCCAGGGCACAGGGACCGGCGATGAGCAAGAGAGGGTGGCCGGGGCCGGCATACAGGGGAGTATCATCCGGTGCACTGATGGTAATGGGATCAGGCTGCATGGCTATTCGATGTTTTTGTGGTGCAGTGACGCCTTGATGAAATCACGGAATAACGGATGCGGCGTCATTGGTTTGGACTTGAATTCAGGATGAAACTGGCAGCCCAGAAACCAGGGATGGTCAGCCAGCTCGACGATTTCAACGAGATTGTTGTCCGGCGAGGTTCCGGAGACAAGGAGACCGTTTTCCTGGAGTTGCCGGCGGTAGTCATTGTTAAATTCATAACGGTGGCGGTGCCTCTCGAAGATTTCCGCGGATGCATAAGCAGCAGCAGCAAAAGTATTGT
>JBHEOR010000120.1:359-8237 GCA_046260685.1 Desulfopila sp. | reverse complement strand
GGCAGATACCGAAAAAGGCGATTTTATTCGTCCTGGCAAAGTTGATGGCGTTTATCTTGCCCTCTGCTCCTCGCTGGCCGAAACCGCCGGGAACCAGAATCCCGTCGCACTCTTTGAGCAACTCGCCCGGATCACCTTCTTCGAGTTCTTCGGCGCTTATATAATCTAGCGTAACCCGTGCCTGATTGGCCAGGCCTCCATGAACAAGGGCTTCATGCAGGCTTTTGTAGGACTCGGTCAAATCGATGTATTTGCCAATGATGGCAATGTTGACGCTTTTTCGGGGGTTTTTGATGTTGTTGACCAGATCTATCCAGGGTCTGATGTTGGGCTGACCTGTCCAGATGTTGAGCAGTTCAAGAATCTTGGTATCCAGGCCTTCCTGATGAAACTGGAGCGGTACTTCGTAAATGGTGTTGACATCCAGGGCGGTAATCACCGCATCCTGGGGAACGTTGCAGAAAAGAGCCATCTTCCCCTTGAGGCTGTCATCGAGGGGAACCTCGGTGCGGCATACCAGAATGTCCGGCTGGATACCGTCGGCCTGGAGGCGCCGAACAGAGTGCTGGGTCGGTTTTGTCTTGACTTCGCCGGCTGCCTTGATGAAGGGAACCAGGGTGAGGTGGATATAGAGCGCATACCCGGGGCCAAGGTCGCCGCGCAACTGCCTGATAGCTTCGATAAAGGGCAGACCCTCGATATCGCCGACAGTGCCGCCTATTTCGATAATGGCGACGTCGGCGGTGCCGTCGAGCTGAAGAACAGCCGCTTTGATTTCATCGGTTATATGAGGAATAACCTGGACCGTTCCGCCAAGGTATTCTCCGCGCCGTTCTTTACTGATGACGGAGTGGTAGATGCGGCCCGTGGTATAATTATTTTTTTGCGACATGAGAGCGTTGGTGTAGCGCTCGTAGTGGCCCATGTCGAGATCGGTTTCAGCTCCGTCATCGGTGACAAAAACCTCGCCGTGCTGGAAAGGATTCATCGTCCCGGGATCGACGTTGATATAGGGGTCGAGTTTCTGGAAAGTGACCGTCAGGCCTCTGCTTTCCAAAAGAGCCCCGATGGCGGCCGAGGCCAGTCCTTTTCCCAGAGAAGAGAGGACACCGCCGGTAACAAATATAAACTTGGTTCGTTGAGTATTTTTTGGAGTTTTCATGCGCGCCACTATAGCAATGAGGGGACTATTTTGAAATAGAAAAATTTGTTTTCCCGGGCCTCGATCGGCCCCTGGAAAGGCTGCAGGAAAAATATCAAAAAATCCTGTGCAGGCTATCTGCAAATCAGTCCCTCATGGTACCCCAAAAGAGTAAGAAAATCTTCCATTATCTTTGCCTCAATGTTGTCATGCGAACAACCTGTGTATACAGTACAATTATGATAATGATTATTAATTATTGTGAAATGAATATCGTTGGTGATCAGGTAGACACTTGTGCAAAAGTATCCAAAACAACAGTGAGGTTGGCAGGAACATCATGAAATATGTAATTATTTTTGTATGTATATTGCTGGGAGGCGGTATTGTGATGACGGAAAATGTAGTAGCCGACAAACAGGGGAGTGAGGAGACGGCGATTTTTGGTGGCGGATGCTTCTGGTGCATGGAGCCGCCCTTTGAGCAACTTTCAGGCGTTATAGAGGTGGTGGCCGGGTATTCCGGCGGCACCACTGAAAATCCCGATTATCAACAGGTTGCCTCCGGGAATACCGATCATCTTGAATCGGTCAGGGTGATTTTTGATCCCGGGCAGGTCAGTTACCGTGAGCTGGTTGAGACCTTCTGGCGCCAGATTGATCCCACAGATGACGGCGGACAGTTTGTCGACCGCGGCAATCATTACACGACTGCCATCTTCTATGGTGATGAAGATCAGAGGCGTGTTGCGCAACAGTCCAAAGAGCAGCTCGAGCAGTCCGGTATTTTCGAAGACCCCATAGTAACGAAGATCCTTCCGGCAACCAGATTTTACAAAGCGGAAGAATATCACCAGGATTATTACCGCAAGAATGTCCTTCGTTATACCGCTTATAAAAAAGGCTCCGGAAGAGAGGCATTTATTCAGGAAAACTGGAAAGATGTTGATTTGAAGCAGGAAAAATTCACTCTCCCGTCCGATGAAACGCTGCGCGACACTCTCACTCCCCTGCAGTATAAAGTCATTCGCGAGGATGGTACCGAACCGCCTTTTGATAATGAATACTGGGATACTAAACAGGCGGGGGTGTATGTTGACAGAGTTTCAGGAGAGGCACTTTTCAGCTCCAGGGACAAGTTCGATTCCGGTACCGGGTGGCCAAGCTTTACAAGGCCGCTGGTCAAGGACAATATCGTGGAGAACAAGGATCGCAGCCTCTTTATGACACGCACGGAAGTACGCAGCAAACATGGCGATTCTCATCTTGGCCATGTCTTTGCCGATGGTCCTGAGCCAACAGGATTGAGGTATTGTATCAACTCAGCGTCGCTGCGCTTTATTCCTCTTGAAAAAATGGAACAGGAGGGGCTGGGCCAATTTATAGAGGCACTGGAGGAGCGATAACGGCACACCGCGGCACATCGAGATTATCGAAGAGGTTATGTGCTGTTATTGTATGGACCTGGTCGGGGATGCTGAAGGATTTGGCGCAGACATATTTTTTATTTGTATAGCTTCCAGATACGGGGTGATACTCGCCCGGCTCAGCGGTTTTTCCAGTATGGCCAGGATCCCTGCCGCCGCGCATGCTTGTCGGTCGCCACCGGGGAGGGTTGTGCCAAGCAGGTGGACACACCGTCCGGTTCTTGCGGCCTTGTCCTCGAGAGTTGCGGAGAGTTCTTCAAAGTCAATATCCGTCATGGCGCTGTCGGTGAGAACGAGGTCATGGAAGGAGTTCCGGCATTGCCAGAGACATTGTTCGCCGTTTTGCGCCAGGGTAACCTGCCAGCCAATATCGCTGAAGAGGCGTGCCGTGAGGTTCAGGGAGGCAGGGTCGCGGTCGGCAATCAAGACCCGGTTGAGCAGAAGTTTTTCCAGTGTTGCATAGAGTTCCGTGGCATCGATGGGTTTGGTTGTATACTCGTCCATGCCGGCCTGCAGACACTTTTCCCTGTCTCCTGAAATGGCATGCGCCGTCATTGCAACGATGGGGGTGTAGCGTCCTTGGTGTTGTTCCCGTTGACGAATAATCCTGGTTGCCTCATACCCATCCATTTCCGGCATTTGGATGTCCATGAGAATGATGTCATATTGGGTATGTTCCAGTTGTTCCACGGCATCGAGCCCGTTGTCGACGGTGCGTACCGTAAAATTGGCTTTTTCCAGTAGAGCCAGGGCCAGCATCTTATTGATGTGGTCATCTTCTGCAAGAAGGATTTTGATATCCTTGAAAAGTTCCTCATGCGTCAAGGAAGAGCTGATGATCGTGCCGTGGTCTGCCTTTTCCAGCTCTTGCTGATTCTTCTTCGCATGTGTAAAGGGGATGGTGAACCAGAAACGAGCACCCTGGTTCTCACTGCTGTGTAAGTTGATCTCGCCGCCCAGGAGCCGACACAATTCTGATGATATGCTAAGGCCGAGCCCGGTCCCCCCAAACTTACGGGTTGTGGAAGGATCCCCCTGGGCAAAGGACTCGAAGATTTCCTCCTGCTGTGCCGGTGCGATGCCCACCCCGGTATCCTGGACGCTAAAGCGGAGCAAAACCGTATCCGGGGCGTCCATTGAAGTACGCGTAATGTGCAGACTGACCGTACCGTTGCGGGAAAATTTTATACCGTTGCTTACGAGGTTGATGAGAATCTGCATAAGCCGTGTGGCATCGCCGTTGAGTAATGCAGGAACGTTTTCCTCCACTTTCAGCGACAGGGCAACATTATTTTCCCGTGCCTTGTGTGACATCAGCAAATGGAGCTCATCCACTTTTTCGTGGAGATTGAAGGGATAGTTTTCAACATCGATCCGGCCGGCCTCAATTTTAGAAAAATCAAGGATATTGTTAATAATTTCAAGAAGCCTGTCTGCCGATGAGCGCACCACGTTGAGATGATTGCGCTGCTCTTTTGTCAGGGTGGAGTGCAGGACAATGTTGGTCATACCGATAATGCCGTTCATGGGTGTTCTGATCTCATGACTCATGTTGGCAAGAAAATTGCTTTTTGCCAGGCTGGCCTGCTCGGCTTCGTTCTTAGCTGCTATAAGCTTTCTTTCCGCCTCCACTCTCTCCTCGATCTCATGCTTCATTTCTGCATTGAGGCTTTTGAGGCGCTGGTACTGGCGGTCAATTTTGGCTTTATATGCCAGTTCTTCCTGGAAATGTTTCAACTTGATAAAGAGCAGATAGATCGGAATGGTGAAGCCCAGGCAGACAAGGACGATAACAGGTACGGCCGATGTGTGCCGGCGCAGTGTTATCACTGACCAGCCGACAAGATCGATGGGCTGGGACTGGATATCATAGCTTTTTTTATTGACCACAACTTCTTTTTTGTTGAGCATGAAGGGCAGCGCCGGCAGGGGAGATTCGGCGAATTGGTCGGATTCAAGGAGGGTAGCGCGTTCATCGGTTTTCAGGGGAAGGGCGGTATGGAAAAGCCATGATTTTTTTGAAGCTACAAAGATCACGCCATCCTTGGAAATTATAACTGCCGGGCCCTTGGCCGAGGCGTTATGGACAATTGTGTCTATCCCCTTGACTCCTCCTTTGATGACGGCCACCCCCATGACCCTGCCATGGTCGTCGGTGATCGGACTGCTGAAATAAATTCCGCGCCGACCCGTTGTTACACCAAGAGCGGCATATATAAAGTCTTCTCCCTGCATCGATTTGGAGAAATAGGGACGAAAGCGGTAGTTGTTGCCAAAGAGAGTCCCGCCGCTGTCGGTTGTGGAGGAGGCGATTACCGTACCGCGCCTGTTGAGAACATAGACGATATTGGCGCCAAGTATCTCCCTGCTGGAGTTAAGAAGCGCCGTGGCACGTCGCACTGCCCCCGGATGCGTTTCAGGGAAAAGGCGGAGCACCTCGTTTTGCCTGGTCAGGGCCCGGCATGTTGAGCTGTAGTTGGTTTTCAGGTGCCTGTTGATATCATCCCGCAGGGTTATAGTCTCATACCGGTGCGTACGGTACTCCTTTTGCTGCTTGATATGCAGAACAGCGACAATGGTGAAGACGAGCAGAACAGCGGCGGCAGCAAAGAAAAGAATGTTTTTTAACGAGAAATAGGCGGAAAAATCTTTTCTGCTAGTGGTTGGCATGGGGCATCTATACGTTGAATCGTTGAATCGTTGAATCATCGGTGACGTTGACAGGTCGCCGAAGTACCTGCTTCCGAGCCCATCAGCGTGTTGTACACAGAGGCCGTCCGGCAATGCCTATTCTACGGCAACCTTCTAGTATCCTGTCAAGCCTCACCTGCTGGATCTCACTTGCCCTTTTGACTTCCTGACTTCGTTACTCCTTCGGTTACATAGCGCTGCTATGCGCCCTCATTCGTGCCTTGCAGGAAGCCAAAATTGCGGCGCGATTTTCCAACACTTAAAACTTGACATGACACTAGATTTTTACACTTCCTTCGGACTATTGCAAGATTAACCAGCATGGTCGCAGCAAATTACCGGAACGGCGGGCTTCTTCCTCCGTAGATCTTCGGGCTGAGCTTTGGTGGTTATCGGGAACCACGTTACTCCCCGGCAATCTGCCGCGTTCAAGGATATTACCGGGCGCACCCGCGGCTCAGCGCTGCGTGCCGTTGAGGATCTCTTCGATGGTTCTGGTGTCGATTGTGGTGCGGAAGATGGAGTGCAAGAGAGGGGCAACCTTGTCCTGTTCATCGTCGGGAATGATAAAGCCGGGAAGGGGTTGGGCCCGGCGGATTCGTGCACGTGCCGTTTGCCGCATGCTTTTCAGAGTTGCCGAAATGCGCTTTCCCTCTCCACGACATATTTCAACGATAATGATATCGGTGAGGTATCCCCAGGGACTGAACTGGCCAAGGTGTTCTATGATTTGTTGCGCAGCCATAGCGCCGTAGAGATAATGATCCGGGATGGTTGCCGCTCTTCCGGGACTGCAGGGCGTGGTGGAGACAAAGCAGCGGCAGCTGAAGGGGCGGACCTCATAGATTGTACAGATATCCTTTTCGAGAAAGGGGCATTGTCCATCGTTTGCAGCGGTCTGTACCGCCTGGGGAAGCGGATCCTGCTGCTCTAGAGTGGCGCTGATATATTCATTAGTGGTCTGTTTGGGCGGATCGAGGATGTTCGGGCTGCGGAGTCTTTCAATCAACCAGTCAAGACGGTTATGAAAACGGCAGAAGTCAACAATCCGCCGGCCTTCGAGCGCTGTAACGGTGACCTTGCAGCTGCAGCACGTTGCGCATCCGGCGTGGCAGCAGAACTGCTGCGGGGCCGACCAGTCGGTGAAACAACTGTAAATCGCACTGAGAATTGTCTGTTGTATATCAGTCATTGGGTCGGTTTCCCGGCAATACGCACGGGGAGTGCTATAGCAGTAGTATAAGCAGTAGTATAAATCGCAGTAGTATAAATCTGCTCTGTTTTGTACACAGTTTTATATTGCGTTTTGTATTTCATTGTGGGTGGAGTCGTGCAATAAACTTCAGGGAATGACGTAGAAAAAAACGGCAAAGAAATGCAGTATGCTCCCGCCGAGGACGAACAGATGCCAGATGGCATGATTACAAAACAGAGAATTCCAGACATAAAAAACAACACCAAGGGTGTAGCACAGCCCGCCGCCCCCCAAAAGGGCAAGGCCTCCAGCAGGAATACCCAGGAAAAGCGGCTTGATGGCGACGATCATAAGCCAGCCCATACCGAGGTAGAGCGCAAGGGACATCTTGTACTTCTGGCCGGTCAACGTCTGAATGACTATTCCGGTAACGGCAATTCCCCATACCATGCCAAAGAGAGTCCATCCCCATTTGCCATGCAGTGTCACCAGGGTAAAGGGTGTATAGGTCCCGGCGATGAGCACAAAAATGGAGGCGTGATCCATGGCCCGAAAGATCTTTTTCAGCTTTATGTCACGCACAATATGATACAGCGTCGACATGGTGTAGAGGATCACCAGACTGGCGCCGAACACGACACTGCTCACTACATGATAGACATCGCCCTTCAGTGTGGCAAAGACGGTGAGCAGGACAAGGGCGCTCAGGGAGAGCAAGGCGCCGAGACCATGAGTTACGGCGTTGGCCAGCTCTTCCCGAGGGCTGTAGCACGGCAGTGTTGTCATAAGGCGTCTTCTCCAACTATGAAACCTATAAAGCTAGAGGCAGCCCAACAATGTTCTTTTCGCCTGGATCTGAACGAAAATATTTGTTTTCGGACAACCTCCCGAAATCGGTAAAATGGTTTGCAGCATGTTAATAGGGCTGGTCGGCGGTTGATCACGCCTAATCGTCCGGCGGTGTATCGGGCGCCGTTGTATCGTCATCACTGCTTTGCGATGGGGTGGCTGGTGGGGTGCTCTCGACCTCGCCGGTTCCGCAACACTCCGGGCATTCTTCCCAGGTGATCATAAACCGGCTGACCCCGCGGAAGCCACCAAGCTGGCCCGATCCACCACATATATCACATATAGTTTTCATACTATTACTGTACTGCATTTTTATCAAATGCCAAGCCGGCCGGTTGGGGTTTTGTAAAGTTGAAGGGCAGCGCCAACTCCATTGCCGACCGCATAATTTTTAGGAAAAGCAACCGTGGTGCCCAGTCGTCGGGCGACCTCGGGCAGAAAAAATCGGGCGGCGGCACCGATGCCGACCATGGGAACCTTCAGGGAAAAATTGACCCCCAGTACGGGCTGGTTATTTCTGCCGGCGATGAATGCGGACAGGGATTTTCCCCAGAAATGTTCGCCCAGGTATTCCAG
>JBHEOR010000120.1:0-349 GCA_046260685.1 Desulfopila sp. | reverse complement strand
AATTGCCGATTCGATTTTTTCCACGGTCTGTTCAATAACCATATGGGCAAACTGCTTGGCGCTGACACCAAGATGTTTGCCGAGAATGGCGGCACCCTGCCGTGATTTGGATCCATCGCCCAGAACGGTTCGGCCAAGGACATGAAGAGCGTCGGTGGGGGTGAAACCCGTTTCGTAAATGGCCTGGCGCCGGCTGAGATCTTCGAGCAGCTTGTCCAGGGGCATACCGCTCAAGCGGGTAAGCTGCTTGAGTTCGGCAAGTGTGCAGGGGCCGTTTTGGAGAAGAGTGGAAACAATCTGATTGCTGTCAATATCAGTCGTGCCGGGATCGCGCCGCTCGATGGACACA
>JBHEOR010000012.1:21201-43866 GCA_046260685.1 Desulfopila sp. | reverse complement strand
TACCGGCAGCTTGCAGAAACCACTGATTATCCCCTGCATATCGGGGTTACCGAGGCAGGCGGCTTGATCGGAGGAACGGTAAAGTCAAGTGTCGCGCTGGGGATTCTTCTTTTTGAGGGAATAGGCGATACCTTCCGCATCTCCCTGACACGTCCCCCGGTGGAGGAGGTTCGAGTGGGTTTTGAGCTGTTACGTTCACTCAAGATACGGCAGCGCGGCCCCGAGCTTATTTCCTGTCCTACCTGTGGACGAACGGCCATTGACCTGTTTGGCCTGGCTGAAAAGGTTGAAGAGGCAGTCCAGACCATGGAATCACCCTTAAAAGTTGCGGTCATGGGCTGCGTCGTCAACGGCCCTGGTGAAGCAAAAGAGGCCGATATCGGCGTTGCCGGAGGCAAAGGGGCCGGTATTATTTTCAAAAAAGGCAAGGTGTTCAAAAAAGTTGACGAATCTGAGTTGATGGAGGTTTTTCTGGCTGAATTGCGGCAAATGGAGCGTGACAGACGTGGCCAAAGTGCCGGGTCCTAGTGGCGTATCTACTGCTGGTATCCGCTGCCGGTATCCGCTGCCGGTATTCGCTGCCGTTGAAGCTGCAGATACCCATAAAAGCTACATGACGATACTCCTGAGCGTACTTCGTCCTGGGTATGGTTATATGCATGCAATGTGGCCTTTGCCGATTGAAAAACCTCGGAAAAGTGAAACAGGAGGGGGCCGAAGGAAGAGGGGCTTTCTGATTATTCAAAAAATACTATACAAAAACTATGCGCTATTCACAGTCACTGCTGCCAACACTGAAGGAAACTCCTGCTGAAGCAGAGGTTATCAGTCACCGTCTGATGCTGCGGGCGGGATTTATCAAGAAGCTGACCTCCGGAATCTATAGCTATCTGCCCTATGGCCTTGCCGCCATTCGCAGAGTTGAGCAGATCGTCCGCGAAGAGATGAACAGAGCCGGAGCGCAGGAACTGCTCATGCCCATGGTACAGCCGGCGGATCTATGGCGGGAATCCGGACGCTACGATGATTATGGACCGGAACTGCTGCGTTTCCAGGACCGGCAGGAGCGTGAATCCTGCCTGGGGCCGACCCATGAAGAGGTCATCACCGATATTCTGCGACGATTTGTCCATTCCTACCGTGAGATGCCGCTCAATCTCTATCAGATACAGACCAAGTTTCGGGATGAGATTCGGCCGCGATTCGGCCTGATGCGGGGGCGTGAGTTTATCATGAAAGACGCCTACAGCTTTGATGAAAATGATGCGGCGGCTGGTGTTTCCTACAACAAAATGTGGCAGGCCTACAACAGTATCTTCTCCCGTTGCGGTCTCGACTTCCGTGCCGTTGAAGCCGACTCGGGAGCTATTGGCGGAAGTTTTTCCCATGAATTCATGGTGCTTGCCGAAAATGGTGAAGATACCATTGTGTTCTGCAACGATTGTCAATATGCCGCGAATATGGAAAAAGCCGTGGTCGTCCTTCAGCACAAAGCGGCACCAGTAGCGGGTGGCCCCTGCGAAAAAGTCAAAACCCCCGGCAAGAGAAAGGTTTCCACAGTGTGCGAGTTTTTGGAAATCGAGCCGACCTCGCTGGTCAAGACCATGGTTTATATGGCCGACGGCAAGCCGGTGGCGGTATTGGTACGCGGTGATCATGCCGTTGAAGAAGTCAAACTCAAAAATCATCTTGGAGCCACTGACCTGGTCATGGCTGCCGACAAAGAGGTCTTTGAGGCCACAGGTGTCGCCAGCGGGTATGCCGGACCTGTGGAATTGCAGATCCCCATTGTGGCGGACCAGCAGCTTTCCCTGATGGCGGATTTTTACACAGGTGCTAATCAAAAGGACTTTCATCTCAAAAACGTCAACATGGGGCGTGATTTTGAAGTACAGTCGGTGGCGGATCTTCGTCAGATAACCGCGGAAGACCGTTGTCCTTTGTGTGGCGGCTGGCTGAAGATGACCGAAGGCATTGAGGTTGGCCATATTTTTAAGCTCGGCACCAAGTATTCCGAAGCTATGCAGGCTGTTTTTCAAGATGGCGAGGGCCGGGAAAAACCATTTGTCATGGGGTGTTATGGCATAGGTGTGAGCAGGGTGGTGGCCGCAGCCATTGAACAGAATCATGATGACAACGGCATAATTTTTCCTATTCCCCTGGCACCCTATAAAGCTGTTGTGGTGAACCTCGGTGTTCGTGACGAAAAGCTGACGGCGGCCGCCGAACAACTCTATGACGAACTCATGACAAAAGGCCTTGACACGCTCTATGATGATCGTGACGAGCGGCCCGGTTCAAAATTCAAGGACGCCGATCTGCTCGGTATCCCTTTGCGCATTACCGTGGGCAAACGATTTACCGAGGATGGCGTTGTCGAAGTACGCAGGCGCAGCGATGGCATGACGGAGGAGATGGGCCTTGATGCTGTCACAACCTTTATTGAACAGCAGGTGCACGAGGCGACCAGCTGATGTGTACCGGTTTACCGGCCCAATAATTTCCAGGCTGCTGGCGCACATCTGGCGCGCTTTTCCCTGAACGGTAACAGCCTGATGGAAACTGCAGTTGTTAGCGCTTTGCTGTAGAATCACATTCATTGTTACATATGCAACAGATATCGACAAGTAACATACGAGGGCTGAAAGTTCTCGCCGGCAATCACCTGCACGATGTCGATCTCTCACCTTTGGATAAGGCGTGGGAGATTGTCGAAAAGGCCCATAGCGGCGAGACGCATTTCTCCGGTGAGCCTTACCTGCTCCACTCGCTGGAGGTCGCTTCGACCCTGGCTTCGATGAAGTTAGACCTTGATACTATCCTGGCCGGAATGCTCCATGGTGTGCTGAAAAAGGGCGTGGATGTAGAACAGTTGCGTCGCCAATTCGGGCCGGGTGTGGCCGGCATTGTTAATGGTATTAACAAGATTACCTCCATGCGCTATAACAGCAAGCTCTCCCATCAGGCCGAAAACGTGCGCAAGATGCTGCTGGCCATTGCCGAAGACATCAGGGTTCTGCTTGTCAGGCTTGCCGACCGACTCCATGATATGTGTGCGCTGGAAAAAATTGACACCAGATTACAGCGTCAAATCGCCAGAGAGACCATGGATTTGTATGCGCCGCTGGCCAGCAGACTGGGAATCGACTGGATGAAACGAGAGCTGGAGGATCTTTCCTTTAAGTTCCTCTACAGTGATGAGTATGCCGAACTGACCCATAAGCTTGAAGGCTCCATGGAGCAGCGTCAGAATTATGTTGATGAAGTGATCGCCATTATCCGGCAGAAGCTCACCATAAACGGAGTAGAGCCGATCAGGATTATTGGACGTCCTAAACATCTCTATTCCATTTATAAAAAGCTGGTTACTCAGAATATACCCTTTGAGCGTGTCTATGATAAGGTTGCCTTTCGTATAATCGTCGACAGCGTCAACGAATGTTATGAGTCGCTTGGCATAATTCATGCCAATTGGGCACCTGTTTACGGCAGGATCAAGGATTTTATCTCCGTCCCCAAGTCAAATAATTATCAGTCAATGCACACCACCGTCGTGGGTCCGAGGGAGCATTTTATCGAGATCCAGATCCGAACGGAGGAGATGGACCGTATTGCCCAGGAGGGTGTTGCCGCGCATTGGGCCTATAAAGAAGGCCAGAATGTCGGCCGCCATGATCTCAAGCTCTTTACTAAGCTCAAGAGTATGGTGAACTCATTGCAAGAGGTGGAGGATCCAAGGGAGTTTCTCGACAGTGTCAAAGGTGAATTGGACGATCCCGACATATATGCCCTTACACCCAACGGTGAAGTCAAAGAGCTGCCCCGGGAGAGCTGCCCCATAGACTTTGCCTATGCTGTGCACTCCGAGGTTGGTGATCACTGTGCCGGCGCCAAGGTCAATGGCCGTCTGGTGCCTCTTAAGTACCAGCTCAAGAGCGGTGATATCGTCGAGATAATCACATCACCCAAGCAGAGGCCGCGTCGAGGCTGGCTCAATTTTGTCAGAACCGGACGGGCCAAGGCTCGAGTGCGTTCGTGGTTTCGGCGTGAGGAAAAAGAAAAGGCGCTCAAACTCGGCCGAGAAATTTGCGACAAGGAGCTGAAAAAGAACAATACCACTCTCAAGAAGATGATAAAGAGTGGCCATATCCGTCTTCTTCTCAAGCAACTTCATTGTAACTCGCTTGATGACATGCTGGTTAAGGTGGGTATGGGGACCATCACTGTCCAACAGCTGGAAAAATTTCTGTTGCCCAAAGAGGTGCCGCAGGAAAAGGAGGTTCCGAAAGAAAAGCTGGCTGCGGCTGAGAGCGAGGTGTATACCTCCAGCCAGCGAGCCCCCAGTGAAAATGGCGCCGGTGCCATTACCATAGATGGTGTGGATGGTATGCTGATTAAGATCAGCAAGTGCTGTAATCCCGTTCCAGGGGATGATATAGTAGGTTTTATTACCATGGGAAGAGGCGTGTCGGTGCATAAGTCCGACTGTGTCAATCTCAAGCAGACTGATCCGCAGCGCTGGCTGGACGTCTCCTGGCCGTCGCAGTCCAAGGGGCAGCACAGAGCCGAACTTTTTATCAGTGCGGAAAGCAGCAAGGGTGTGTTCGCCGATATCAGTGCCGCCATAAGTACGGATAACGCCAATATCGTCGAAATTTCGGCACACACCACACCGGTCGAAACCGCCGATATCCGCGTAGTCCTTGAGGTTGCTGATCTCAATCATCTGCAGACCTTGACCCAGCATCTGCGCCAGATGAAGCAGGTCATTTCTGTACAGAGAAAATCCGCGTAGTCGTTTCATTGTCCGATGGAAGAGTTCTGTGAAATATGTGGTAATGATCGCATTCCTCGAACACTGCATTGCCCCCACTGCGGCGCCAAATACCGGAATCATGGCAAAAGCAAAGCTCAGGGGCACCGCGTTGTTAATATCGAAATGGGCAGACCACCGCTTGTCACGGCGTTGCAAAAACTTGAACGAGAGATCTCCAGAGCCAGAGAGGATAAAATAGCTGTGGTGACAATAATTCACGGATACGGTGCCTCGGGCCGGGGCGGAGTTATTCGGCAGGAGTGTAGAAATACATTGGACTATATGAAGGACAGAAAGCACATCAAGGAATATATCGCCGGAGAGCATTTTACCAGGAAGGAAGGACAAACCAGAGCACTGTTGCGCCGCCTGCCGCATATGGTGGATGATGCCAATCTCAACAGGAACAACCGGGGAGTCACCCTGGTAGAATTGTAATGCTCTGCTCTTTTTTGGACAACTTTGCTTGTCGAATTGGTTTCAGTGTTTAGTGTGGGCATAGTCGCGTAAAGCAAAACTGATTATTTAACAAAAGGAGTTTTTCATGAAGAAACTGGCATGGCTGGTAATAGCCTGTATGTGTGTTGTTCCAGCGAGTGTGTTGGCTGGTGATGAAGGAAAGAAGGATATGGAGTTCAACAGTTTCCAGGAGAAGCTGGGCTATAGTATGGGGCTTGATGTCGGCAATTATTTTAAAGGAATCGGTGAGGAGATCGATTTCGATGCCCTTCTTCAAGGTCTTAACGATGCCTACCAGGGAAAAAAACCGGTCCTGAGTGCCGAAGTGATTGCTGCCGTGCAGAAGGAATTTGCTGCCAAGATGCAGGCTCAACAACAGGCTGAGATGCAAAACACCAAGGAAGAAAACAAAGAAAAAGGGGCCGAGTTCCTTGCCGAAAATAAAAAGAAAGATGGTGTTGTTACCACTGAAAGCGGCTTGCAGTATAAACTGCTCGAAGAAGGAGATGGCCCCAAACCTGCGGCTTCCGACAGGGTAAAGGTTGACTACGTCGGAACCCTCGTTGACGGTACCGAGTTTGACAGCTCTATCAAGCGCGGTGAACCGGCGGTCTTCGGTGTTGACCAGGTTATCCCGGGCTGGAGCGAAGCGCTGCAGCTCATGGAGGTTGGTTCCAAATATGAACTGGTTATTCCCTCCGAACTCGCCTATGGTGAAAAAGGTGCTCCCCCGGTTATCGAGCCCAATTCAGTACTGATGTTCGAGGTGAGCCTGCTTGGTATAGAAGAGGAGTAATTCGACCAGGAGGTATTTGACCAAGCGATGCATCGTTGTGGTGATGCATCGTTGTAGTAACGCGTTGTAGTAACGCGTTGTAGTAACGTATTGTAGTAACGTATTGACAAGGGCCGTTTCCTGCTGAAGGGAAACGGCCCTTGGTGGTTCTTAAAGAGCTGCCGGGGAAGCGTGGAAATGATGCTGCCTCGTTCTCATCGCAACATAACTCCTCTAATTTTCATCGGCAATAGAGCTTTCCAGCATCAGGGAGGAGGCAGGGTGTCCCCGAAGGAGTGTTATTCTGCCAGCAGGGCCCGTAACGCCAGAGTATATCCTTGTGGTCCCAATCCGCAGATCTGGCCGAGACAGACAGGTGCGATGACCGAGATATGGCGGAAAGGCTCGCGCTTATGAATATTTGAAATATGCACTTCAATCGTCGAGACCTGTGCAGCTGCAATGGCATCTCGGATGGCGATGGAGTAGTGGGTGTACGCGCCGGCGTTGAGGACAATTCCATCCATACGACCATGGCACTGTTGAATGAAGGTGACAAGATCCCCCTCACTGTTTGACTGAAAAAATTCAACCGCTATCTTGAGTTTGCCGGCTTCCCGGGAAATTTCGGCATTGATATCTTCCAGGGTCTGGGAGCCGTAAATGTCGACTTCGCGTTTGCCCAGCATGTTAAGGTTGGGCCCATGAATAATTGCTATCTGCCTGTGCTTGGACACCTTTTCCACCTCCCTTGTTCTATGTATAGGTCTTACTTCTATGCTGCACTGCTCGCTTGGGTACTCTGCATCGTCCGTCGGATATGCTATATTGCGCCAACCGCAGCCTCCGCTTGTCCCAAAACGCCGTCAGCCATAACAATATGGTTGATATCTCGCCAGTTACGCTTGAGCAGGGTGGCGCCGTAGCTGTCAATGGCCACCGGGTCAAAGGAGCAGGCCAGCCGGTCAACGGGCGGCTCGCAGTGCGGGCCCCAGAGGTGGGCCCGGGCCATGCCGATGGTTGCATCGACCAGGGTGAAATCCGGGGTTCTGTAGCGGTTGAGATCGAAGATGGCGTGGTGGATATTGTCATGAAATGACGCTTTGTTCCAGGCTCCTCCACCGCAATAATGGGAGGGCGGAGCGCAGCCCATCATGTTCTTCATGGTCAGAGTGACGCCGGAGAGGGAATGCGCTTTGAGCTGCGGCACGGACAGCAGAAATACCCTGTCAAGAATCTCCGGAAGATACATTTCCGGCCAGCGCGAGCAATCCGGGTGTTGGCGGCGCCGCAGTTTCTCGGTGTTGAGATCGATGAGCTGGACGTGCTTGCGTTTGCCAAGATCTGCGTAGCCGAGCTCTGCAAAGGCGTGGTGGGTATCGTAGTCCCTTGCCCCGCAGCCCTCGCCGATAATGATACGCTTTGCCGGAAGGAAGTCGAGGAGATAGTCGATAATCTCCTCGACAAGCGACGCCGGGGTGGTGATCGGCGGAGCCAGTGTCTCGACGAGGTTGGGTTTGATGAGTACGGTCTCCTGCCGTGCGGCAATCTCACCCAGGCCGCTATTTTCAAGAAGCGCCGGCACACTATGATTCCAGGACTGAAAACGGCATGATAGAACACCTTGGCTCTGTGCTGTATGTGTGGTTCTGCTTGTCTCCATAATTTATTGGTGGTAGGGGGGTATTTTATCTGTCCTCACGCTGGAGAAGGGCAATGCCAAGCATGGCAAAGATGAGGTGGATGGACGTTGCCGATATAAACGGTGAGAGATATCCTGCTTTAGCAAGCGACTGCATTGCTCCCCAGAGTCCCCAGGCTACAAAGGCCAGCATGCAGCTTGCCGGTATGGCAACAGCAAGGTCACGTCCCCAGCTTCGATAGGTTACCATAAGAACCGGCAGGCCGAGAAGTAAGAGCGGCAGGCCGAGAAAAATATAGGAAAGCCGGCTGGAGAAATTGGCCCAGGCAATATTGCGCTGCTCTTTGGTTTCTCTACTGCCGGCCTCGTGATAGAGTTCGGTCAACGAAAGTTCGGCGGCCCTGTATTCCGGGACAAAAAAATCGTCTGGAGATTCCGGGAGTGGTACTTTTTGACGTTCAAAGATCTGGTAGGCATAGGAACCATCGTCCCTGGCCCGCTGAGTCTGCGCGTTTTTAAAGACCCAGACGCCATCTTTCCAGGTGGCACTGGAGGCGTTGAGAAGAAACTGCAGGTTGAAGTCGTCGTCGTCCCACTGCGAATAGGAAAAATCCTGAAAAGCAAATTTACCCGTATCACGCCATTGAAAGGAGTAAAACCCCTCACTGCCCTTGTAGTAGTAGCGTCCACCACGATGTATACCAAGAGGCACTTTGTCATGAAGCTGTTCATACCAGATTGTGTTGGTTGTTGTAACGGTGGCAGGGAGAAGGAACTGTGCCATGCAGAAATAGAGCGCGGTCAACACCAGAGTACCGGCGATAATCGGCATGATTATTTTCTTTAACGGGATACCGCCGGCCTTCAAGGCGCGCAGTTCGTTGTTGTGGTTTAAAATGCCAAGGGTGATGACGCCGGCCAGCAGGATCAGAACGGGCCCCAGCTGGTCCAGTATAAAAGGGATGTTAAGAAAGAAAAACTTGAAAATAAGATTCCAGCTTGCGCCGTGATCGTTAAATTTATCAATTTTTTCAAAAAAATCGACAAGCAGATAGATGGCGACAAAGGCCGTGGCAACGGTTATAAAATTCCCGGTAAAGCGCCTCAAAAGATATCGACTGAGCAATGTCATGTCCTGGTCCTCTCAGCGCAGCAGCCTGTAGGCGATGAAAAAACCGCAGGCCACGGCGGTAAGTCCGGCCAGGTTGGAGAGAAACAGGTAGCCCATGGCATGGTAGGGTTCATCGACCTTGAAGTACTGCATGGTTTCCCGGGTGAAGGTGGAAAAGGTAGTGAAGCCGCCGAGAAATCCGGTAAAAAGAAACAGTCTGAATTCATTGCTTATATACATTTTATCAAACCAGCTCCAGCAGAAGCCGATGAGCAGTGAGCCTGCGACATTGACCAGGAAGGTTCCAAGGGGAAAGTTCAGGGTCCCGGCTCGAGCGCAGAGGATGGCTATGAGGTACCTGGCTATAGAGCCCAGTGCTCCGCCGCAACCGACGGCAAGTAGTTTACCCATGTTGTCGCCGAGTGTTTAATATCCTATTATCTTTTACTCTCAAATACCGCACTCTGTAATATCGTCTTTGTGGAGGATATGGCTTTTTGTCAGCGAGATGTCCCTTCTAGGTACCATTATAGCCATCTCCCGTCAAGAAGAAGCCATTTTCCTGCGGCGGGATGAAGCTGTACATCGTTACAGTAAAACAGCGAAGCTTTCAATGCACGGGAAGAAGGGTGTCGCCAACGACTTGCGTTATATGATCGGAGTGTGGTATAATGAGGGCTTGTTTTGCTTGTAATATTGCTTGTAATACGCTGAAGCCAGAGGGAGAGTTTGGCTTTCTTTTGCAATGATATTCTATAACCGCAATCAAATAACCGCAATTGGCAATATTGGCAATGGTACGTAAAAAGAAAACATGCAATTCCAAAATCCTTGAGCAATCAGCACGAAAGACGGCGAAGGAGCGCTTGAAGCAATTCTGGGCTGTCTTTAGCAAGGAGGATAATGTCCTGGTTGTTATAAACGCCGATCCTGATGCGCTGGCGTGTGCAATGGCCATCAAGCGACTGCTGCGTTACAGGACAAAAAATGTTGTTATAGCGCACCAGAATGAAATACGCAGGCTCAACAACCTCACCATGATTGATCGGCTCAAAATCCCGCTGCAACGGTTGAAAAATGTCAAGATAGCCGAGTATTCCAAGAAAGTCCTGGTGGACTCGCAACCTAACCATATGCCGGGATTCGAAAAGATTTGTTTCAACGCTATTATCGATCATCATCCCATTGGCGGAAAATGGGAGGCCGACTATCTTGATATCAGACCCGAATATGGGGCTGCCTCAACCATGCTGCTGGAGTATCTTCGTGCGGCGGGGATGAAACCGTCCGTTGCACTGGCAACTGCCCTTTTTTATGCCATAAAGGTAGATACCCAGGATTTTGAAAAGCGTGGTGGACTGGCCGATAGTATTTCCTTTCGTTATCTTTTCGGCATTGCCAATAGAAATCTGGTTCGCAAATTTGAACTCACAGATCTGCGCCGTTCCGAGCTGAAGTATTTCAGCGAGGCCCTGGCGGCCTTAAAGTATTCCAAGCGTAGATATTATACCCATGTCGGACGGGTGCGCAGTCCTGACGTCCTGGTCATCATTGCCGATTTTTTAAACCATGTTGCCGAGATCGACTGGGTGTTTGTTTCGGGTATTCATGGAGAAAAACTAGTGGTGATTTTTCGCTGCGACGGCTATCGCAAAAGTGCAGGCAAGCTGGCCAACCGTATATTCGGCACGCTTGGTTCCGCCGGTGGCCATAAGGATTCCGCTCGGGCCGAGGTCCCTTTGAAGAATCTGGAAATATGCGAAAAGGATTTTACCACTCAGACCTTGAAACGCTTGTCAATGCGGCATATGTGATGTTGCAGCGCTCATGGTGTCATGGCCCACTCCTTCCATCGGCAAATTGTCCTTGCCGGCAATTTGCCGGTTCTGCTATATATAATTGTTGCAATGGAGTATTGCCTGGAATAAAAATGATATGGTGCCGCAACGCTCCATCTTTCTGCCCGGCTGTTGCGGTGTTATCGTGTCGGTGAGAAAATGTTTGACACCGGCTTTTCTTTAACAAGGATATGAATATGTTACGACCTACCACGCTGGCCCTCATACTCGCCGGAGGACGGGTTGATGAACTTAACGTCCTGACCTATTATCGTCCCAAGTCGGCTGTGCCCTTCGGTGGTTTCGGGCGTGTCATTGATTTCGCCCTGAGTAATCTGATGAATTCGGGGATCGAGCAGGTCGGCATCCTCAGTCAGTATCGCAGTTATTCCCTGATTAATCATATCGGCACCGGGGCGGCCTGGGATATGCTCGGCAGATATCGCCATATCTCCATATTGCCGCCCTATCTGGGAAGCGAAAAAACGGACTGGTACCAGGGATCTGCCGATGCCATATTCAAAAACCTGGACTATGTCGAATATCATCGGCCAGAAGAGATTTTTATCCTCTCCGGTGATCATATCTACAGAATGGACTACCAGGAAATGCTGGATTATCATCGGCACAAAGATGCCGATCTGACCATTGCCTTTCTCCGTGTTCCCCGCGACAAGGCGCACCGTTTCGGTGTGGCTGCTTTGAATGATGAGGATGGTGAGCGTGGCGGCAGGGTTGAGCAGTACTGGGAAAAGCCCGAGGAGCCCGAGTCTGATTGGGTCTCGTTGACCGTGCTGTGTTTCAAGCCGGAGGTGCTCTATGCCGCCCTGCGGGAAAACCAGAGCGGCAGTTCCTATGAGTTTGGCGCCGATATCATCCCCATGCTGGTCCGCCAGAACTACCGTGTCTATGGCTATAAATTTTCGGGATACTGGGGGTATACCAGAACCATCGAGGAATACTGGCAGTCCAATATGGATCTGCTGGGTGATGCGCCCAAGATCGATCTTGAAGAGTGGGGATTTCGAACCAACCTTGACCATAGAAGGATTCGAGACTATCAGCCGCTCATGACGGGGGAGGCTACCTCTATCAGCAACAGCCTGGTGTATAATGGCTGTATTATTGAGGGAGAGGTGAAAAATTCTATCATCTTTCCCGGGGTTCATGTGAAAAAAAACGCCACCGTCGAGAATTCCGTCATTTTTTTTAATAACACGATTCATGAAGGCTGTCGTTTCAATAAGGTTGTGGCCGATGTCAACAGCAGCTACGGCACAAATGTGGTCATTGGATCGGAATCAGGCAGTGCCGCCGGCAATGTTACGGTTATGGGCTGGAATAATCATGTGCCGCGGCAGACCAGAATAGAGGAGGGGGCGACGATTTATCCTAATTTGACGGAGTCGCGCTGGCCATCCATTGTGACAGGCGGGGAGGTGTTGCGATGAGACCTGCAAAAGATGCACTGGTTCTTCTGCTGGCGGGCGGAGTGGGCAGCAGGCTGAACATTCTGGTGAAGCGGCGAGCCAAACCTGCTGTGCCCTTTGGTGGTATTTACCGTATAATTGATTTCAGTCTGAGCAATGTCATGAATTCCGGTTTGGCCAGGGTGGGGGTTTTGACGCAGTACAAGCCGCTCTCTCTGATGGACCATCTCGGCAACGGCGAGGCTTGGGATCTTGCCGGACGGAGCAGAGGCGTGAAGATTCTGCCGCCCCGCACCGGAGATAGCGATTCGGACTGGTACCATGGCACCGCCGACGCCGTGCGCCGTAATATCGATTATCTCTATGATAATCCTGCAAATGAGGTGGTTATCCTGTCCGGGGATCATATCTACCAGATGGATTTCGATGCCATGGTTGAATACCATCGTTCCAAAAAAGCTGACATTACCGTGGGCATGATGGTGGTGGACAAGAGCGAGATACACCAGTTCGGGGCGGGAATAATCGATAATCACAACCGTATCGTCGACTGGGAGGAAAAGCCCAAGGAGCCGCGAACCAACCTGGCTTCCATGGGGATTTATGTCTTCGATTATGACTATCTTTTGAATGCCCTGCGCCGTGATAAGAGTGAAGTCGACTTCGGCATGCATATATTGCCCCACGGCATAGCAAATGATAATGTCTTTGCCTATCCGTTTTACGGCTACTGGCGTGACGTGGGTACCATCCAGTCCTACTGGCAGGCCAACATGGACGTGATACGGCCCGACAGCGGCATCTGGCCGCAGAGATGGCAAATACACACTAATACTGAAGACCAAGGCATGATTGCGGACAGGGCGCCTGCCCTTTTTCACAGAGGGTCCACCGTACGCTCTTCGCTTGTCTCGGCCGGTTCGGTAATCTCCGGCACGGTGCTCAACTCAGTTATTGCGCCGGGAGTGGTGGTGGAGGAGGGGGCAGTGGTCAAAGACTCCATCCTCTTCACCGATTGCGTGGTAAAAAAGAATGCGGTTGTCGACCTCTGTATTCTGGATAAGCGGGTCACTGTGGGGGCCGGGTCCGTTGTCGGTGAAGGCAATGGGTACAAGGTTGCCAACATCGTCGAGCCGTCGCATTTATATTCTGGGATAACGCTTGTCGGGAAGAGTGCAAGGTTGCCGGATAACATGGTGGTTGGGCGTAATTGTGTTATCGACTCACGTGTTTATGAATCACAATTTGTCTCAAAGCGTCTTGGGGATGGGGATTCGGTGCTGGTGGAAAATACCTGACAATGCTCCTTTCCTGGGAGTGCAGAATTTGAGTTGATGACCCACCATACTCAGTTTATCGACCCAGCCGGCTGTCCTGGTCTGCTGGTCACTCGAGCCGAGTCTTGTTGGAAATCAGGGAAATTTATGGCTGCGGCAGATAGACGTAAACTGCGCTGATACTGAAAATCCACATAGCGGCAACGGCAATGGTGGCACGCTGCAAAGAGATGGACTGACCGGTGACCATGCTTTGGCGAATGACGTGAAAGGACCACAGAAAGGCAGCGCCGATGCAGCTCAGGATAAGGATGCGGGATACGCCCACAGGGGCAAAGCGCATCTGGATGTTGAGCAGTGGCGCCAGAATCCAGAAGGGAATTGCCGCCAGACCGATGAGATCGGCGATAACCCCCAGGCCGCCCGGCCCGCCGAATGCTCGTGCCGCCGCCCAGTAGACCAGCGTGCAGGCGATTAACGCACCGGACATGGTAACGATGCCGGCGGCGCTGAAGATCAGCGGCGTGATGAACATGTAGGCGCCGCTGAGGGGCAGTTCAGGTGTGGTCTGTAGAGCTCCGTAGAAATTGGAAAGACCAAAACATATGCCGAGGGTGACAATGTTGATCAGGGTGTAGCGGCGCGCCCTGCCCTGGAGTGCCAACTCGAAGACAGTGCCGTTGCCCAGCACCATTCCTTTATATATTTCCGCCATCTTCATTTGCTATCATAAAAAGTTAAACATTTTGAGCGGACTCTTGTACGGTTGCTCCGCGGCTGCAGGACAGCCACGGAGCATTGAGTCAGTCGTTATGCCTACCAGCCGCTGGGCAGGATGGCGTAAATGACGAGGAGTCCGCTGACGATGGCGATGGCAATGCCGGCTCCCGTGCTGTTATAGCGCTCCTCACTATATACCGTCCAGCCATGGATGGAGTCAACAAGACGTTTGTTTTCATCCAGCGGAATTCGCGCCACCATGGAGGGAATGCGGTTGGTGATCATGGAAACGGTGGTTACCAGGAAGAAGCACAGCGGTACGCAGAGAAGAGCACCGGACATGCCGAGGCTGGCGGTAAGGGCCGTTCCCAGGGTGAACTCCGGGAATAAATACGGAGAAACGGCAATATACAGCAGGCCCGAAATTGCGGTTCCGGCAATGGCTCCATAGCGATTGGCCTGTTTCCACCAGACACCGAGGATGACCAGGGGGGCCACAGTAACACCTGCCAGACCGAAGGCGCAGAGAACCGAAACCACCAGGAAGTCGGGCGGATTGAGAGCGATAAGAATGGCCATAAGACCACCAAAGGCGATACAACAGTAATTCAGGACTTTTTGCCTGGCTTCGCCGAGATCAGGCTTGATCGTGGCGATGATATCCTGGGCAATTAATGCACCGATGGCCATAAGGTTGGCGCTGATGGTGGAGAGACCGGCGGCGATGGCACCGGCGATGACAAATGCCAGTACCCATGGCGGATTATAGACACTGTTGAGAATAAGCGTGATCTTGTCGTAATCCGTGGGGACGATGGTGGTGCCCGAGGTTGCCTGAAAGAAGACACCGGAAAAACCCATGGTATAGGTGGCACTGAAGGTGATACCGCAGAAGAAGGTAAACCACACCATGGCGCCGCGGGCGCTTTTGAGGTTGGAGGCGGTGTATACTCTCATACCCAGATGCGGCAGCCCCATGGCGCCGATGGTCAAGGTGGGAATGAGGGCAAAGTACCACTTGAAACCAAATTTCATATCGAAAAAGTCGGGCACGACGTTCAGCATTGCCGGTACCATGTCGGCGTAGAGCAGTGGCGGGAAGTACCAGCCGGTACCGCCCATGGCCTTCATGATGGCGCCAAGCGGTATGATGAAGGCAATCCCCATGAGAACCATCTGGAAGGCGGCGTTATAGGAAGTTCCATACATTCCGCCAATGGTGACGTAGCCGACGATCAGGGCGCCGCCGCATACCAGGGCGACTGTGTAGTTGACGCCGAAAAGCATCTCGAAGACCTTGGCCACTCCGATCATCTGGCCAAGGGCGTACATGACCATGATAAGGACCATGAACAAGGCGACGACATAGGAAGTTCTCAGGCCGTAACGTTCACGGACAAACTGTGCCGGGGTAAACACCCCCATGCGGCGCAGCGGTGTGCCGTACCACAGGGTGATAAGGGGAATGGAGAGACCGAACTGGATCCACATATAGACAAACGGCACCTTGAGATTGAGGATCAAGGCGGTGACACCCAGAAATGTGGCCAGACTCATATAGCTTGATGCCATGCCGAGTCCGTTGGTTATTGGCCCGATGGATCGTCCGGCGGTCCAGTAATCGGTTGATGTTTTGGCGGCACGTTGGGAGTACCAGCCGATAAAATAGAAAAATACAAATGAAACTGCGACGAAAATTATCCCAATGGTGGGATCTTCAAGTGCCCATTGTTTGCCATCCATAATAGTTTTCCCCCTTTTTTATTAGGCTTCTTCTACGACATTTTCCATTTCCTCGATTTCATCATCCAGTCGATTGGTGAGCTTTGCCTGAATGCCGGTCACCACCATTAAGCCGATCCATCCCATCAGAACCGGAATAATGTACTGAGAGGGGAAACCGAAAATCATGGTGTCTCGCAGGGGGGGGAAGGCCACAAAGAATAGACCGCAGTGGCCTGTCAACAACAGTAGAACACTGAAGGTCAGGGTGTAACGAATTTCTTTTTTGTACGCACTGTTCATTATCTCCTCCATTAAGCAGATGATGCCGCTGCGCTTTCCCTTCGATTCCGTGTGTTCTTGCCATGGTGGCAACATATACCATGTCACGAACAGCTCTCGACCCCGCGCCGATGGAATCTCCGTGTGAAGGTTGACGAAGCTGAATGTGCACAACAGCAACAGAAGTGGTGGTATCGAAACAGGACCAGTGCAGCACTGCTGTAAAGTGCTTACAACTTTACCGCAATGAGTGCTGTTCTTTCCCGGATACACACAGTAAAGTGAGTGTTTCGTTACGCTCCGGTTCATGGCTGTTGTGCCGTAAAACCCCGGAATATTTGGCTCTACCCCGGAACTTTTTATAGATCCTGTATTGCCAGGTGGTGGCCCTGGCAATGCAGGAAAATCGCTCAAAAGTACCAAAGATCGAGCGCTCGATCGCAAAGAGCACATCGAAGAACCATCCGCACCTCTATCCACACCTCTTCATGCACTTCTCTATGCACCCGGGAGGACAGAAGACAGTTAAATGCGGTTAGAAAAGTCGGAGGAGACTCACTGCCCGACCTTCAATACATATATAAAGCAACATCTTATAAACAGGTGCTCATCCGCTGTACAAAGACAAAACATGTATTGAACGAGCGCTCAGTCTGTGCTAGTTTAAAACCATAAAAAAGGCTTTGTCAATAGTTTTGTATCAGCGTGGTTTATATTGAATACCAGTGTTGATGAAAAGTAAGAAGTTGTCTGGCGGCAACTTCCGGACTATATTAATGATTCATAATAAAGGTCAATGGGCTCGCGGAGGATGGCAGGTCTATCCATGCCCGCAGTACCTCTCCCATTGCAGGTATAAAATCTTTATTGGTTGGAATACCACTGGCCGGTTGTAACCCGGCAGTACGGCACGGAGGAAAAATAGTGGAAAGAAAAGGCAGAATTATCGTCAATACAGGAGATGGCAAGGGAAAAACAACCGCCGCACTGGGATGTGCCTTCCGTGCCCTTGGTCATGGGCAGCAAGTATGCGTCCTCCAGTTTCTCAAGGGCAAAGGTGATTACGGTGAGCGACTTTTTGCAGGGACCATAGAAAATCTGCAGTGGCATATCTGCGGCAAGGGGTTTGTGTTCAAGCGGGATAATCTTGAGGCGGACAGGGAAGTGGCACGGCAGGGCTTTCAGCTTGCCCGGGAGATGGTCAAAAGTGACATGTTTGATTTGATCATTTTTGATGAGATTACCTACCTGCCGCTCTATGATTTTCTTGACGTGGCCGATATTGTGGAGTTGCTGCAGAGCAAACCCGGACGTCTTAATGTCATCATTACCGGTAGAAGAGCCGACGCGGCACTTATCGACATTGCTGATACGGTCACCAGCATGGAGTTGGTCAAGCACGGCTATGCCGCTGGAATTACGGCGCAGAAGGGTGTAGAATTCTGATGGCGTAATAAAAGCTGATTTTGCTTGGTAATCAAGTACTACAATGTAAGGTTTGCAAGACTAACCGGGAGATGCGGTATGGGTACGCTTGACGGGATACGGGTGATTGATATTTCCAGGCTTTTGCCGGGGCCTTACTGCTCCATGGTGCTTGCAGATCATGGTGCCGAGGTTATCGCTCTAGAGGACCGAAGATTCAAGGCGGATGATCTCTATTTCGCCGATGTCTATCGCAATAAAAAACATATGACACTCAACCTGAAATCCGAAGAGGGACAAAAGATTTTCTTTACGCTTGCAGAAGGGGCGGATATCGTTGTGGAGGGATTTCGACCCGGCGTGGCGCAACGATTGGGTGTCGGGTATGAAGCCATTAAAAAACGAAATCCGGCCATCATCTACTGTGCTATAACCGGTTATGGCCAGGAAGGTGAGGCCTCGCAGATGGCCGGACACGATGTCAACTACCTGAGCAGGGCGGGCATACTTGACGCCATGGGTGAGGCTGACAGGCCCCCGGCCATTCCAGCGGTACAGATTGCTGATATAGCCGGTGGAGGGCTCAACGCGGTGGTGGGAATCCTGCTGGCCCTGCACGAGAGAAACCGCAGTGGTCAGGGGCAGTATATCGATATATCGATGACCGATGGTCTGCTCGGCCTTCTGGCATTGCCCAATGTCCTGAGAAAGAAGACGGGGCGTGAGCAGCAGCGATCATCGTCCATGCTCTCCCACAGATATGCGTGCTATAATACCTATGAAACTGCGGATAGCAGGTATCTTTCCCTTGGGGCGGTGGAAAACAGATTCTGGCAAAACCTCTGCATAATCCTGGACGTCGAAGAATATGTGCCGCTGCAGTATGATGAATCGCGCCGCCTGGAGATCATTGACACCCTGCGTCGTATATTTCGGCAAAAGCCCTTGCAGCACTGGGAAGCCACACTTGCCGGTGCCGATGTCTGCTACTCCGCAATTCAGAATATGGATGAAGTCTTTGCCGATTCGCTCTTTATCAAGCGCGATATGGTTGTCGCCGGCGAGGCCGGGAAGGAGGAGGAGAAGACCTTCGGCGTGCCGGTCAAGCTGCAACGTACGCCGGGGACAATCCGTCATGAACCACCCTCCTTTGGTGGTGCCACCGAAGATGTACTGATGGAGCTGGGATACTCGGCGGCGGAGATAGAAAAATTGTATGAACAGGGAGTTGTATAGTGCGCCGGAGACTCCTTCACCATAGAGCTATGCCACAGGAACACCAATGAATCAAACACCAATGAATCAAACACCAATGAATCGTGAATATTCTCAGTTTGTAGAAGTTTTTACCAGAGTGAGCAGGGCTATCCATACCGGAGAAAATACCAATGAGATTCTCGAACGGATTGTCACTCATATCTCCGACATTCTCAATGCCAAGGGCTGTATCTTCTGGATAGTGGATCAGGGACAGAAGAGCATCACCAACAAGATTTCCAATGGGTTCTCCTACAGAAATCTGGCCGAGATTGATTATACGACGCTGATGGCCATTTTTAACCAGGGCGATCAGGATTTTGTCTACATAGAGGATGCCATGTATGATCCCCGCATTCCCAATCTTGATAAAATAGGCAAAAAACGCGTAGGCTCCATCCATGCCGTTTTTTTCGATATCGTCCGGGATTTTCGCGGAATACTGGCAGTCTACTTCACCGAGACCCGCCAAATGACGGAAGGTGAAGAGGATGTCGTGCGTGCCCTGGGTGAACAGGGAGCCATTGCTTTGCAGAAGAGTCTCAGTTATGACGAAAAGATGCTCGATGCCTTGAAGCAGATGGTCGAAGGGTTCACCCTTGCCCTTGAGGCCAAGGACGAACAGACCCATGGACATTCTGTGCGCGTGGCCAATTTTGCCAGGCAGGTGGCCCGCAGTGCCGGACTCACCAAAGCGCAGGTCGAAACCGTGTATCATGGCGGCCTGCTCCACGATATAGGCAAGATCGGCATGAATGACCAGATCCTGGAGCGTCTCGGCATCCTTAGCCGCAAGGAAATGGATATCGTTCGGCAGCATCCCATCATAGGTGCCAGGATAATCCAGCCGCTGATCTTTCTCAGCGATGTGGAGCCGCTCATTCGCCATCACCATGAGCGCTGGGATGGAACGGGCTATCCGGATGGCCTCAAGGGCGAAGATATACCTCTGGAAGCACGCATTCTGACAGTGTGCGACGCCTTTGAGACAATGCTGGCGGGCCGTAAACATTTTGAGCGGATGAAACTTGAAGACGCCATTGTCAATCTGCAGCTCGGGGCTTCAAGCCAGTTTGATCCAAAAATTGTTCTGGCGCTCTTTGATGTTCTGGAACAGCAACCGGAAATCGCTGGAGCCACCAAAGCTTCTGTGGGATGTATCCAGATTCATAAGCGCAGGCTGAAAAATAGTCAGACGAGGAAAGCGGCCTCTATGTTTATTTAAGGGTTCGCTCAAAAATAAGTTCGCAAATGTGAGGTGCAAATGTGCCTTAGATTGTGGTGATCGGCAGGCGGCAAAACCACAAGAATAGCAGCGCTCTTTTGAGGATTTTGCCGCCTGCCGATCGCCGCTAGGTATGTTGCAGTTGCGCCTCAAAATGTGAAGTTATTTTTGAGCGGTCCCTAAGGCTGTCTACCAACAAATCTCAGCTAATCGACCCAGGGGGCTTCACATGTTGTTTTTCATTGGACGCCATAAACCCATCCCTGGGGGCTTAGCTGCAGCCGTCCTGGCTGCAGATACCCATGAAAAACAACATGTGAAGCCCCCTTACCCCCCGTACTTCGAATTGAGCTCTGTTGGTAATTAAATATCAGTGTCTGTCCAGAAATGAGCAATTTTGATCTAAATCGAGGCGCTCGATAAATTTAACCGCAGGCATATAGATGATATTCCGAGGATTAAATTTTGAGAGCAACGAAGAGTTAGGGCAAAAGTGCCATTTATGGACGGGCACTATCTAACGCCGGTAAACGGCAAGTAAGTACCTTGGATGTATATCCAGCTTAACTGTTTCAAATATATTTTTCCTTTTCTTGTTTTTTATGTCAGAAGTTAAGGAGTAAGGTAAAAGCCTGCACTGTCTGCGGCGTCATTTTTATTGACAGGAGATCCGGATGGTCGTGATGAGAAAGTTTATACAGCAATGGAGCCGGTTCTTCCTCTCCATTGTCTTGCCCACCATTGTTGCAATTTTATTAACGATTGTAGCTGTATATAGTATCATTATCCCGGCCTTTGAAAAAAGCTTTGTCGACGGCAAAAAGGAGATGATGCGTCATCTTACCGCCACCGTTCTCAGCGTTGTTGAATATTATCACGCCGAGAACAAAAATGGCCATCTGAGCCGCGAAGAGGCACAGCGCAGGGCTCTTGCGGTTGTCGAGGAAATCCGCTATGGTGTCGATAACAGGGATTATTTTTGGATAAACGATACCACCCCCCGCCTTATCATGCATCCCTATTCCAAGGAGTTGGTCGGCCGTGATCTCAGCAATTTTGAGGATGCTCAGGGCAAGAAGATATTTCTTGAGATCAAAAAGACCGTTGAAAAGCAGGACAGCGGTTTCATCGATTACAGCTGGAATAAAAAGTATTCCAGAAAGATGACAGTGCCGAAACTCTCTTTTGTTCAGCGTTTTGCCCCCTGGGACTGGGTGATTGGTACCGGTGTCTTTTTAGACGATGTTGAGCGCAAAACCGCGGCAATATCGAAGCGGTTATCGCGCCTGGGTTTCGCAGCGGTGGCAATTTTGGCTCTTCTTCTCATGTATGTGGGGCGGCAGAGTTATCTTTCGGAAAAACAGAGAAATATCGTCCAGCGTGAGCTGGCCGTATCTCGGGCCAAATACAAACGGTTGGTGGAAATGGCCACGGAGCCTATACTCATGGTTTTTGAGGGCAAATGTATCTACTCAAACACGTCGGTGCAGTCGCTTACCGGGCTGTCGCCCAAGGAGCTCGATGGTAAGGCGGTCGCCGAAATTTTTAGTGCAGCGGATGGTGAAGCCGGTCTGCGGTTTATGGAGCACGGCAAAGTCCTTGAGGGGAGGTATGAGGCCGCTCTTAAAAGTGTACACGGTGATACCCTCAAAGTGGCGCTCTCCATCACCAGGATGGATCTTGACGGACACGAGGCTGCTGTTATCAATATCAGGGATGATAGTGGTATGCGCCAGATTGAGCAGGAACTCGATGAAAGCAGGCAAAAATATCGCCGGCTGACATCAAGTCTTGATATCGCTGTTTTTCGGGCCGAGGCGAACAGTGAGTTGACCCTTCTCGAGACCAACCAGGCCTTTCGTGACCTGCTGCGGCTTGGAGAAGAGGAGACCGTGACGGGGTTGCGCCAGATTCTCAGGCGGTATAAAGACACTTCCAACCTCTACGAAGAGGTGCGGCAAAATGGGTATCTAAAAAACCGGATTCTTACACTTCGCATCAATGACCAGTTGGTCAATATGTCAATTTCCCTTGCACTTACACCAAATATCCAGGGAGAATATGGATATTGCGACGGCATCATAGAGGACGTCAGCGAAGAAATACGCAAGGAACGTGACAGGGAACAGCTCATAGTACAGCTGCAGACCTCGCTGCTGTTCCTCAATCAGCCGGTGGCCGATGTCCGGGGTGAATATGTGTGCTGTGACGGGGCGGAGCCGGTGTTCCAGGCGGCCGCAATGATGCGGCACAAGGGCTGCAGCTCGCTTTTGGTGCGAAATCAGGATGGTAATATTGTCGGTATTGTTACCGATAAGGCGCTGCGTGAGAAGGTTGTCGCCGATAAGATGGATTTTTACACCCCGATTGCCGAGGTGATGAGCGTTCCGCTCATATACATTGAGGAGACAGCCCTGATTTTCGAAGCCGTTATGTTGATGGAAGAAAAAAATATCAAGCATCTGGTGGTCAAAAGTGAGCACGGAGAGGCCACCAAGGTCGTTTCCAACGAGGATTTGCTCGATGTGCACCGTTACTCTTCAACCTATCTGGTCAACGAAATTGAAGAGGCCGAAAACCTCGAGGAAATAATTAAAAGCCATGAGCGGCTGCCCCGCATTATCAAGGCACTGGTGGACAGCGGCGCCCATGCCCGCAATATTACCAGGATTACCAGCCGGGTTTC
>JBHEOR010000012.1:6466-21191 GCA_046260685.1 Desulfopila sp. | reverse complement strand
TTGTGTATAAGATTATTGAGTTTGCCATAGCCGAGATGGGCGAGCCGCCGGTGAAATTTGCCTTTATTAGCCTGGGCAGTGAAGGAAGGGAAGAGCAGACCCTGGCAACGGACCAGGATAATGCCCTTATTTTTGAAGATGTGGAGGAGGAGCGACTGGAGGAGGTCAGCCAATACTTTCTGGCCTTGAGCGAGAAGATCTGTACATGGCTCGATCAGGCGGGCTATAACTTCTGCAAGGGTGAGGTCATGGCTATGAATCCCAAGTGGTGCCAGCCCATAACACAGTGGAAGAAATATTTCAGTCGCTGGATCACCAAGGCCAAATCCCAGGATCTGCTGGAAGTCAGCATATTCTTTGATTTTCGCTGCATGTATGGCGAAAAGAGCTTGGTGGACGATCTGCGCCGGCATATTTTTCAGCGGGTTGCCGACAAGGATGTTTTTTATTATCAACTGGCCCAGAACGCTCTGCTCTTTAAGCTGCCGGTTGATTTCTTCGGCAATATCGCCGTTGAATCGGGCGGAGAGAATCCCAGTACATTCAATATTAAACACGTTATTGCACTTATCGTGGGCTACGCCAGGCTGTATGCCATAAATTTCCATCTGGAGGAGACCAATACCTTGCAGCGCCTCGATCGCCTTAAATCACGCTCTTTTATTGGCAGGGAAATGCATGAAGATATCACCGAAGCTTATAACTATCTGATGCAGATTCGTTTTACCCATCAGGTTAAAAAGGTCAATAAAGGTGAAGTGCCGGACAATCATATTTTTCCCGACGAGCTCAATTATATGGAAAAGAGTGCCTTGAAAAAGATATTTTCTCAGGTGGGCAGCCTGCAGAAAAAGCTTAATTCCATTGGCAGGATGGAGGTTTTTTTCTGATGGTGACGGTCTCTTGGAACCCCTGCCGTTGTGTTGTATCACGATGCGGTTTAAGACGCTGGGACTGACGTGAAAATTTTAAGCGTTTCCGATAAGGTCTGTTCCGAAATATTGGAGAAACCCGCCATTGCGGCGCAGTGTCGGGATGTCGATCTTATTATCTCCTGTGGTGATCTGCCGCCGGAGTTTCTCACCTTGTTGCGTAATCGCTTTGATGCGCAGCTTTACTATGTACTGGGCAACCATGACATCCGATACGACACATCCCCGCCTGTTGGCTGCAGCTGTATCGATCGCCGTATTGTCAGTGTCGGCGGTTATTCTCTTATCGGATTTTCCGGCAGCAGGTGGTATAATGGTGGCCTGAATCAGTATCGTGAGCGGGAGATGAGCAGGCGCATTCGTCGTCTGCGTTTTTCGCTGTGGCGCAATGGTGCCCCTGATATAGTAGTAACCCATGCCCCGCCGAGGCATATTCATGATGCCGAGGATCGCTGCCACAAAGGGTTCAAGTGTTATGACAGGTTTATCAGGAAATACCGTCCCTCATATTTCCTCCATGGGCACATCCATCGTCTTTTCAAAGCAGATGGAGAACGTATAACCGTGGTCGACAATACCCAGGTGATAAATAGCTATGGCTTTTATATTTTCCAAATCTAAGCCTTTTGAGAAGGTCAAATTGTTTCTGGGCGTGAAAAACAAGGTGGAGCAGGAGGATAATCCACATAGCTTCACCACCCGGCAGGAGCGGGAGGAGGCCTACGAATCGATCAAGCGCGGCACATCCATGGTGCCGCTTGATAACATTGTGGGCAGCGTGGGCAGGTACCACGACTTTGACAATCAATTTCGCTCCGTCAGCGGCAGGCGCGATGAACGGCTTGAAGGTATACTTCAGGCCATGAAGGCGGGCAAAGCCATTCCGCCCATCGCCCTGTATCAGATTAAGGAAGATTATTTCATAGTGGATGGTCATCATCGCTTCAAGGCCGCCCAGGAATTGGGGCTCAAGGAGATACGTTCCCGCATTGTCGAGTTGCTTCCTTCCAGGAATACCCTGGAAAACAGACTCTATCTTGAGAAAACCGAATTCCGCGATAAAGCAGGGCTTTCCAGAAGCATTGATCTGACCGAGCTGGGCCAATATGGCCGTCTGGAGTATCAGATTGAAGAGCATCGCCGTTTTCTCGAAGAGGAGCGTGGCGAAGAAGTCGCCTATGAAGAGGCGGCCAGTGACTGGTATGCAACTATTTATAAGCCGCTGGTGACTATTATCCGGGATAAGGGATTGGTTTCATCGTTTCCCGGCAGAACAATTGATGATCTCTATCTCTATATTTCAGTGCATCAGTGGGAGATGGGGAAAAAGCGTAAGTACGGTATCGGGGTGGATCAGCTTATCCCCAACGATATGGAAGAGTTCCGCAGGGAAATGGCGCGGCATAAAAAGCAGAAATATCCCGACATGCACCCGGAGATGACCGTATTTATTCTCCTCAATGTCGACGGCAAGTATGAGCAGCGCATTTTCGATAAACTCCTGGCACTTGAGGAGGTTCGGGAGGTGCACTCCGTTCATGGTTCAATTGATATTATCATCAAAGTCACCCTGATACGGGATCTTTTGTCATCCGATGCCGAGCTTCTCTCCCAGTTTATTCTTAACACAATTCGCAAGTGGACCGGGGTGAACTCCACCCAGACCCTGATTCCCGGGATTTCGAAAGTGAAGGGCAGCAACCATTGCTATATTTGATAACAAGTAACTGTTCTGGATGCTTTTAAGTAATAAACTCACTCACTAACTGGAAACACTTACTTTATGTTTTTTTTTGATTACCAACGAAACGCAGCTGATCGACCCAGGAGTCCGCCGTGTTGTTTTCATGGGATGCCATAAACCCTTCCTGGGGGCTTAGCTGCAGCCGTCCGGGCTGCAGATACCCATGAAAACAACACGGCGGGCTCCTTGCCCTTGCGTGCTTCGAGCTATGTTCCTTTTAGAATAAAGGTCGGGGCCCCGGTTGTGTCGCTGAACAGTTACGATAACAACAGAAGTATATATGAGGACAACATGGGACTACAGCAAGACATAGAATTGCAGTTGAAAGATGCCATAAAGGCAAGGGATAAAGCCAGGTCAGGGGCGATACGAATTCTCAAGGGCGAGTTTCAGCGGCAACCGGAAAAAGAGCTCAGCGATGACAAGGTCGTTGCCATAATCAAAAAACTTATCAAGTCGGAACGGGAGCTGCTTGAGGCATCGAAGCAGGAAGACTCCGGCTATATCACCATCCTCGAGGGCTATCTGCCGCGTCAGGCCACCGAAGAGGACATTCGTTCCTGGATAGAAGCCAATATAGACTTTAGCGGTTTTGCCACTACGATGCAGGCCATGCGTCCAATAATGGCCCATTTCGGCTCCAGTGCCGATGGTACAATGGTCAAGAAAATACTGCAGGAAATGGGGTAGCAATTGAGCGAGTCCACCAGCCGGGAGCAGTGTGACTATCCCTTTGACGAGAGGCTGCGCTGCAGTGTTCTGGCCAATTTGAGAGGTTTTGTCGCTGAGTCCCATGATGACGACGCTGCCAGGGCGGCCGCGGTGGCCCTGGTTCTTGTCAATGTCGGCGATACGCCGCCGCGCTATGCCACGGTATCGAAGTCTCCCCATGAGGCTGCCCTGATCCTGACCAAACGATCGGCCGGCCTGCGGAATCATGCGGGACAATGGGCGTTGCCGGGGGGAAGTATGGATGCCGGCGAAACGGCTGAGCAGACCGCTTTGCGTGAGCTTGGTGAGGAGGTCGGTCTTTTTCTGCACAAGGATGCAATACTCGGCCGGCTCGATGACTTTATCACCCGGTCCGGCTTTATAATCACTCCCGTTATAATCTGGGGAGGCGAGGAGGTGGAACTCACGCCCAATCGCACGGAAGTCGCCTCCATCCACCGTATTCCGTTGGCCGAGTTTATGCGGCGGGACGCCCCGCTGCTGGAAACTATTGCGGAAAGCCGTGAGCCGGTGCTGCTTATGCCGGTCGGCAGGAGCTGGATAGCCAGTCCCACCGGCGCTATACTCTATCAGTTCCGCGAGGTGGCCCTGAAAGGCCGCGCCACCAGGGTGTCGCATTACGAGCAGCCCTATTTCGCCCGGCAATAACAGAAAACGAAAGTGCCTCCTTTACCTTCTGAACTGCTCCCCGGAAATCCCTTGACGTTTCATCATTTTCTGCAGTGCCGCCCTGGTCAGGCCGGCCTGTCGTGCCGCTTCCGAAATATTTCCTTCTGTTTTCTCTAGAATACCAGTGACATATCGTCTGGTAAAGGCGTCAATATGCGCCTCCTTTACTGTTTTGTATGGTCCCTCTGGCGCTTGATAAAGTGGTTCCGTATTACTTTTTTCTTTTTCGCCTGCAGCTCCGGAGGGGAGGAAGTGCTGTGGACCGATGGTTTCACCTTTGGAGAAAATGGCGGCACGGCGTATCATATTCTGCAGCTGGCGCGCATTGCCCGGCCATGAACGGTGGCTGAGTTCTTCCACGGCGGCCATGGAAAGCGTCTTCACCCCGCACTGCAGTTCGGCGCAGGTCTGCTGGAGGAAGCTTTCGGCGAGCAGGGGGATGTCTTGGCGTATGCTCTCCAGACGAGGTGTTTCAATGGTTACCACGTTAAGGCGGTAATAGAGATCCTGGCGAAATGAGCCGTCCTTTATTTTTTCTTCAAGATTCTGGTTGGTGGAGGCTACGATCCGGACATCGACCGGCTGGGTGGCTCCGCTGCCGAGCACATGTATCTCCTTGTTCTGCAGAACCCGCAGAAGTTTGGTCTGGATTGGCACGGAAATGTCGCCGATTTCATCGAGGCAGATGGTCCCCGCTTCGGCTTGAACGAACATGCCGTCGTGGTCGTTTCCCGCACCCGTAAAGGCCCCCTTGCGATGACCGAACAGCTCGGATTCAAGGAGGTGTTCGGGAATAGCCGGGCAGTTGACCATAATAAAGGGCTTGTCCCTGCGGGGGCTCATGGCATGGATCATATGGGCGGCTATCTCCTTGCCGGTGCCGGATTCCCCCCGAATCAGTACCGTATAATCGGAGGCGGCCAGGGTTGCTATGGTGTTGCGCAGTTGGCGCATTACCTTGGAATCACCAACAAATCCCAGGGAAGCTCCGCTTTGCTGCAGTTGTTGTATCAACTCCTGGTTATTTTGAATAAGTCTGCTTCGTTCGATTGCCTTGATCAGTAAGCGGGCCAGGTTGTCGAGGTTGATGGGTTTGGTGACAAAGTCCCAGGCGCCTTTGTGCATGGCCTCGACGGCGAGCTCGATGGAACCGTAGGCGGTCATCATGATGATGGTTGGGGTGTTGTCCATTGCTTGAATGTGCTCCAACACTTTCATACCGTTGATATCGTTCATCTGGATATCGAGTAATACGACATCGAAGTGATGGTGTTGACAGTATTCAAGACCCTGGAGGCCGCCGCAGGCGGTGGTAAATGTAACGCCTTCAAGGCGCCGGCCCAGTGATCGCGTCATTCCTTTGAGCAGGTCGGCCTCGTCGTCAATTAAAAGGACGGTTGCCTCGGTGGTGGTGGAGAGTTTCATGGTACATCCTTGTCTGTAGCGTCGTCCACACGGCCCGGGAGTGGCAGGTGAATCGTGAATATGGTCTTGCCCGGCGTGCTTGTTAAAGAGATGTCGCCGCCATGGTCGGCAACAATGCCGAAGCTGACGGAGAGCCCCAGCCCTGTACCCTTTGTCTGCCCCTTCGTGGTAAAAAAAGGGTCAAAAATTTTATCTATTATTTCCGATGGGATACCCGGGCCGTCATCTTCAATAGTTATATGTAAATTCTCTCCTGCCGTCTGTGAGCTGATGCGGATAGTGCCGCTTGTATCGATGGCCTGGGCACTATTCATCAGGAGATTGATGAGAACCTGTTGAATGCGGTCATGGTCCATGAACCATTGCGGCTCATTTTTGTCGAGATCCATAACTATTTCAATCTGCTGTTTGGCAAACTGGATTTCCACCATGGTGACAATGGAACGAATATCATCATTGACTGCTCGAAGCTGTATCAAAGAGAAACTGTCTTTGGTACGGGCGAAGTTGAGCAGATCAGAGACGGTGGATTGGCAGTTTAAAGCGTGCCGTTCGATGGTTTCAATATCCTCTTTGAGTTCTTCGGTCACCGAATATTCATTTTTGACGATGTCGGTGTGGCACAGAATAATGGAAAGCGGGTTGTTGATTTCATGGGCAACTCCCGCCGCTAATTGGCCGATTGCGGCAAGCTTTTCGGTCTGCCGCATTTTTCTTTCCACCTCTTTGGTGGCAGTGACATCCCGTGCAAGGCAAATGATGGAGCCGACGCTGCCGTTTTGCTCAATCACCGGATAAAGCAGAACGTCAAAGGAGAAACCGTCTTCGGTGGTGACCGTTCGGCTCTGCGGAGAGGTGATGGCGGCATTGGAAGCGTCGGTGGCGGTGTCTATGAAGCAGTTTTTCCTTCCAACGACATCGCGAAGATGTCGACCCAGCACATCATTGCATTCCAGGTTATGGAAGCGGAGAAAAGCCTCGTTGACCATTTTGAGCAGGCCGTTGCTATCCAGCAAAACAAGAGGATCGCTGATGCCGTTAAATACTGATTGGAGCAGTTTTTCGGAATTGCGCAGCGCGGTGGTGTTCTGGATACTTTCAACAGCGATGCCTATTTGATTGCCTATGGAGAGCAGAAGGTCCTTCACCGGTTCGCTCAGACTGTCACGGTGCAACCCGGTGAGCACCATGACGCCCAGGTCTCTGTTGCGGCAGCACAGGGGGATGGCAACGCTGCTTTCATGCTCATCGATTATACGTATGTGATTACACCCCTGGCCGGTGGTGCCCATCTTCTTTTTTCGGGAGGAATAGGTTGTATGCGAGAGTTCAATGAATTCGGCCATTGGTGTTGTTGAACGGGAGGAACACAGCTCGAGGCTGCCGTTCGCCGAATGCAGATAGATTGCCACATTTTCTCCGGGAAGCATGTCTTCGGCATTCTCGAGAATTTTTCGCAGTATGACGGTGAGTGATTCCTCCCGTGATGTCAGCTCGGAAATGGAGGTGAAAAGGTGCAGCTCACGGTTGCGCCGGCGCATCTGCTGACTGAGTTGATCGTGGGAGCGTTCCAGGGCTTCGGTCCTGTGGGCGACCATTTGCTCAAGCCTGGAGGCGTGCTGCCGCAGCTGGTCTCTGGAGCGGTGCACGTGCTGAGCCAGGAGCCGTGTCCCCTTATAGAGTTCCCGCAGCTCATCCTTTGAGGCTATATCCTGATAGAGCCGGGTCTCGTCACCATCCCCTACCGACTCACGAAACAGGTTGACAAGTGATTGCAGGTTGCTGACGACCAGTTGCTGGAAAAAGAGGCGGATGAAGATGTAGAGGATCAGGCTGGAGCCGAGAATTCCCAGAAGTATCCACAAAACCGAGGTCTGGATGCCTGAGAGGTTTGAGTCAAGAGGAATGGAGACGGAAACCAGGCCGCCTATTTCACCTGACTGGCGATGGAAGCCGCGGCCTTCGCCATAACGGGCAAGTATGTCTGCAGGTGCATCCTGTGGTTTGCCATGACAGCGCATGCAGGAATCGTTGAAGACCACTGGTCGAGATTGTATAAAGCGCCGGCCAATTGGGGTGCGGATAATGCCGGACCACCTCGCTGTCTCTGTATTGTTTTTGAAAAAGTCGATCATTTTCTTTTCTCTACTATTGGGCGTGAAGTCGGGATTTCTTGCATTACGAGCGACCCGGCGATATTTGAATTCCGGCAGATCCTCATTGAAATATTCCATGGTTACCCGGCTGATATAAGAGGACGACATGGCTTCAAGAACAAATCGTTCAGCAGCGAGAATCTCGAACATACGCGGCCTGAGCACTTCGCGGACATAGGTACGGGTTGCTCCAATGGCACCCATTACCACCTGTGTCTGACGAAGTGCTTCGCGCTCGAGCATATTGTGCTGCAGTGAATAGACGGCAACACCCGCTGTGGAACAGTAGATGAAAAGAATACAGGCGAGGCCGATTTGGAACCTGGTCTGCAGACTCCGTTTTTCCTTTGGAATAAATCTTCGTAAATGTCGCAGCATATGGCCCTTTTTTGAGTGCAGAAGCGGATTTGACCTGCATACCAGACTATACATTTGTGCAAAGTGGTGTGCAAACAATAAGAAGCACCAGTACTATCTTTTTTCCTGTAGCGTACGGGTAAGCAGCGCATTGAGGGGAAAATATTGCAATAATACAGGATGATAAAAATAATAACAGAGAGGTATGATGATGTGGCATGTAATATGCTTCGGGTGCTTGCGCTTGCGTTGAGTTTACAGTATTGAAGTAACAGTATTGTAACTATTCATTACAAAGGAGGGTCGCATTACGACAAAAGGGTTTTGCAAACAAACCACTATGATGCAATAAAAACCATAGCGATAAGCTTGAAAACAGGCCGAGCCGACCGTTGGCTCGGGTACTTCTAACAGGAGGCTTTGTATGGCTCAAAATCAGCAACAGGAAAATGTCTTTAAAGAAACCAGAGTGAGCATGGTCTCGCAGATGGGTAAAACAGAGGACTGGTGGGCCATCTGGTTGGCCGGACTGTTCTTTATCGCGGTAACGGCGAGTTGCTTTATCTGGAAACCGCCGGTGGAAGAACTTCCCGAATACAGGGCTGTCATGAACCAGGAAATGGAAGAAGCCGGTTTCAGGACCATCGCGTATACTGAAGCTGAAAGCAAGATCAACAGCATTCGGGCCAGAAACCACGGTTTTACCAAAGTCATACGGGATATCACTGAAAGACCCAAAAAGTGGACAACCAATCCCATCCAGTCGTTTTACATGAGCGAAGAAGATGCTGCTGCAAAAAGAGCTGCGGCTGCCGGCAGGCTGGAAACCGCCGAGCAAAACCTGGGGCAGGCTCGAACTAAAGCTGAACAAGCTGAAAACGCAGCTCGATCGGCACAATTCCAGGATCAGCAGCTCAATCAGGAAGCCAGGGCTGCCATAACTGAGTGGCGAAGCGCGAAATCCACCCACTCAAAAGCCAAAAGCGCCGCCAATGCCAAGGCCTACAACCTGATACCTTCCCTCCTAATTCTGGGTATTGTTATAGCCTTATTTTTTGCCATCGGTGGCAAATTTATCGGTATCAATCTCAAAGAATATTTTATTGGTTTTCCGGTGATTTATATACTTACCGTTATTTCCTATATGCTGGGCAATCAGGCCAATTTTAAAGCCATAGGAATTTCATACGTTCTATTTGCTATATTTATCGGCCTGCTCATTGCCAACACCACAGGAGTCAGCAAATTCATCAAAACCGCCGGGCAGACCGAATTTTTCATCAAGACCGGTCTGGTTCTGCTGGGTGCACGCATCCTTTTCGGACAGATAGCTCTGATCGGTATCCCCGGCCTCTTCGTCACCTGGTTTGTAACTCCCGTTGTTCTCATAACCACATTCTGGTTTGGTCAGAAAGTTATTAAAATGCCTTCCAAGGAATTGAATATCGTTGTATCTTCGGATATGTGCGTATCCGGTGTATCAGCGGCCATAGCATCCGCGTCCGCATCGGGAGCCAAAAAAGAGGAATTGACTCTGGCCATCGGCATGTCCATGATCTTTGTGGCCATAATGATCTTCGTCTTGCCGACCGTTGCCAATATCACTGGAATGCATCCGGTCTGGGCAGGCGCGTGGCTGGGTGGAACAGTTGACAATACCGGATCGGTTGTAGCCGCTGGCGAACTTATCGGCTACGAAGCCATGGTCGTGGCTGCTACCATTAAAATGATCCAGAACATCATGATCGGAGTCATTGCCTTTGGAGTAGCGGCGTACTGGTGTCTGAAAGTAGAGCCTGAAAAGGCATGCAGGCCCGGCGAAACACCAATGAAGCTGTCCGTGGGCGGGGCCTTTTTTGAAATATGGTATCGCTTTCCCAAGTTCATCCTGGGGTTTATTGGAGCATCCATTATCTTCTCCATCATGCAGGCCGGTATAAGCCCTGACTGGGGTCATGCCATGGTTGAGGAAGGTATACTTTCACTGGCGAACAGGTACCGTGGCTGGTTCTTTGGGCTTGCCTTTGTCAGCATAGGTCTCAGCATCAGCTATCAGGAACTCAAGGAGCCTCTGCGCGGTGGCAAACCTCTGATCCTTTACATATTTGGACAAAGTTTTAACCTTTTGCTAACCCTGTTTGTAGCATGGCTCATGTTCATGGTTATATTCAGAGATATCACTGAACAGCTTATGCTGGGCGCCTAATATCAACGGAGCACTCCAACGTGACTAACACTCAACCAGGCGGGGACGGGAAACCGTCCCCGCCTTCACTGTTCAGACGCTGGGTCAGGCTGATTATTGCATTTCTGCTCATTGTACTGGCTGTATACCTGGCACCCAACCTTGAGAAACTCCCGGGAGTAGGAGATCGCATAGCTGCACTCCGTGAGAGCGATATCGAGGTGGGAGCCTGGTACTATGATGATGTTAAAAAATATTTTGAAGCAGAGAAGTATATCCGGGAGAAACGAGGATTGGATTATCCGGTTGATTGAGTTTATACGATCTTTTGATCACTGGTCACATCTGAACCAACAGCACGGGTGAAACAAATGCATGAGTAAAAAACTGAACAAACGTTATACTGAATTGCTGGAACAGGAAAAGCTGTTCATCAAGCGAGGGGTTTACTGGATCCATGCGTATACTCCCCGTCCATGGTGGCGTGCTTGTATTCCCTTCAATTTCCTCATTGACTATCTTTCAAGAAAAAAAGATGTCCGGGCTTTTTCAGAATCCCATTTTTATTTGAAGCAGATAGCTCTTTCCATGGCCTACAAGGATGCAGAATCAGAAAATCCGGGGCAAAGCGATTCTGAGATGCAGGCTGAACTCAGAGACTACTGGATGCACATGCAGAAAAGCGAATCCAAAGTACTCTACGAATATCTGCAGCAATGGATGGCTCTTCTGAAAAACCATTACCTGAAACTTCTTCTTGTGCAGGAAAAATACTATATCCTGCTGCTTCAACAAGCCTATTCTTCACGGCAGGAATATAAAACTTTTCTGACAGAACTGGCAGAAGTTGAAAAAAAAATCGACCAAAGAATACTTGATCATCAAAAGGATATGGCTTTGCCGGAAGGTTATATTCAACGCAAACAGAAAGCTTTCCTGGAATTAAGAGAGCGGGACCTTCGAGAGGCCTTCGGGGAAGAGTAAACAGTCCTGCAAAACAAGCGGGTCACCGGATGGCATTACGAATGGAAGATTCAGGAATCCTGGTTCAAACCGACGGCCCCCCCCCACGCTTTAAAAAAAATGCCGTAGCTCATCTTCATGCATTTTTTGAGAAAAACTTCGGATGTCCTTAATTACCTTCCTGGATGCGTCATCTTTGTGAACCTTTTTGTTAAGATAATCATACAGACCATCTTCTGATGTTTCCACTCTGTTCAAATAAAGCCGATAATCTCCCTGAGTGGGGTAAGCCTTTCTGAAAAGCTCTTCAAAGTTTTGCCCTGGATTCTTGAGTAGATTGGAATAATGTTTTTCCATTACATTGATTACAGCCAATTGTTTTTCAGCAAGTTTTGACTGCTTTTCAGCACCGAGATCAATGTCTGGAAAATAATCCTTCATTTCATAGGCTCTTTTTTTCCCGGTTGAAAGGTCACCGTAGGCCTTGTTCAAAGCCTTCTCCTTAGGATCAAGTATACCCTGGGCAAAGGACTTTATTCCGGCTTTGTACTGGTTGACTCTATACATATGATGTACAAAAAGAACAGGCAATAGTATCATCCACACTGAAATTTCAGGCTTTTTTATTATATCCTTGCCCAGTCTGTAGGCGAACTGCTCTTCGTATGAATAAATAACGTCATACTTTTCTTTTAGGGATAACGTCAAAACTAGTCACTCCTTTAATGGTATATTGAGGCCCAACCTATCTCTTTACAACAACGCCAGGCCAGCATGCAATCTGGTTGGTCTGCATCATTACTACTTGTTGAATCGACCATGAACTTTTGGAACAGGTAAGCGAACGGAGTAAGACTCCGCCGAAAATCTCGTTTCTGGGCGGCCCTGACCAGGATGCAGGGTGCTGGGAAAATGGAATTTGTTATAAATAGTTACAGTGCATCTATAAACCTTTTGGCGCAGTGTTCGCAGGGTTGGTTGATCTCCGGAGTGAAAAACTTTTTCCTGAAACTGCTGTAATCTTTTCCATGCCAGATTTCTCCGAGAGCTTTTTCCCTGATGTTGCCGAATGCAAGATCAGGCAGGAGATGAGCTTTGCCCTGGATGTACATTCGGGCTTCTTTATGGAATCCATGAAAATCATTGCATACGCAGGGTTTTATATATCCGTCAACATTCATGAATGTGGCCCTGTGGATATTTTCCGAACAGTGGCCGGGGCTTTGGTAAGGATTATGTAGATGAAAGTAAATCTTTTCCGGCGTGTCAACTCTATTTTTCATGTCAAGAAGCTTCTCCTTCAAATTCAAAAATTCGGTCTCGGAATCAGCCAGATACATTTCTTTTTCCATCTCAGGAGTAAATGCCAGTGTAAGTCCGCTGATTACGACCTGGTCAACTCCTGCCGCATTGAAAAAATCAGGCATCCCCTTAAGATCGCCGAGACCAGACCGAAGAAGCATATGGGCCAAATGAACCTTTGGCAAAGACGATCCGGTGGCCGACTTGATGCGGTTTACCTCCTCTATGGTCTTGAGCACTTTTCTTAAACTGGTTCCCTTTCGTATGATATCATTTTTTTTATCAATGCCGGCTGTGGACAAAGACAAAAAATCCAGCCCCCCATCCACCAGTTTCTTAAGCCTCTCCGTTGTCAACAAATTTGCGTTGGAAGTTAAACCGGCCATGCATCCCTGTTTTTTAACCGCTTCCAGCATCTCAAAAAGTTTTGGATGGAGGAGAGGCTCCCCCCAACCCTGGAGGTAAATCAGTCTGGCTTTGGAAAATGCCGGCAGCAGAGCTTTGAAGGCTTCCAGGGAAAGGTCCTTGCCATTCCAGGAATCCCGCAATATTGAGTGCGGGCAGTAGATACAGGAGGCATTGCACCTGGTGGTAATTCCAACCTGGATCCAATCCAATTCAGGGTATTGGGGTGAAGATATTTTCTTCAGTATCTTTATAAGCCAATCCTTTTGCAAAATCTGAAGTGGTTTCATGGCAAATGTTTCATTCCGGGCAAAACAATTTTAAGACCAATTGTTGAGATGTCTGGTTGAGATGCCTCCCAACCTTGACAAAAAGGAACACTTCATAAAAGGGGAGTGATAAGTATGGAAAAGGCTAAAATATAAGCACCTTGTTGTAGTGAAAAACGTACAATTACAAGAACTTTTATGCACCAATAGAATATCAAAAAAGAGAAAAAGAAACCAGCAAAAAAAGCACTTTTGTGGTTCCGTTGACAGTTTTTATTGACCTTCATACCAAAGCGGCCAGTGTTCTCCCCCTTATACCGGAGCATGGGGACGATTTAAGGGGGCAATGCATGCTCATCACCGGGATGGCATTATCCGCTCTGGTCTAAAAATCCCAGAAGCTGTCAATCTCCTCACCCTGGTAGTCCCAGACGACATTATGCGGTGGCAATGATTCGGTGTGGAAAAACTCAGGAAGGCGGTCGTCCTCTTTGGTGAATCCGGCCTTTTCGTTGAACGTTTTTTCCGTTTTAAGGATGTATTTGCCCAGGTTGACAACGTCGTCGCCGGTCAGACTGAGGCCGAAGCGAGCGTTGATCAGATCAATCAGGGCCGGCAGGCAGGTTTCGTCGTCCAGTGCGGCAAAGGCGATGAAGAGGCACATGCCGGTGGAGTCAATGGCGGCGGTGGCTACCTGCAGGTTTCTGGAGAGTTCCACCTGGCCTTCTTTGGACAGCGGGTCGACCGAGCCGCCGACGTTAAGGATGTTTGTGGCGATGGAATAGCCCATGGTATGATCCGCCCCCATGGTGGAGGTGGCGTAGGTTATGCCGATACCTTTAATGGCGCGCGGGTCATAGGCCGGGATGGCCTGGTTTTTGACCACCGGTACCCGGGTGATGCCAAAGGATTTGCCTACCATGCCGGCGCCTCCACCGATGATGCGGCCAAGACCGGTGCCTTGTGCGACGTCATCGCGAAGAATGCGGCACATCCCTTCGCCATCGCCAAACTGCAGTACGCCGGCTTCCATGGCAACACCCATGGCCACCGAAGTCTCAATGGAGTCGAGTCCCAGATCATCCATAAGGCTGTCGGCCTCGGCAATGGCATCGAGGTCTTCGACACAGCAGTCCGCCCCCATGGCCCAGATGGACTCGTATTCAAAGCCGGAAGTTTTGTAGTTTTTGTCGGCATCATTGTAGATCTGCGAGCACTGGATCACGCATCCGGGGTGGCAGCCGTGTTTGGGCTTGCCGCCACGCGCCTGGATGATGTCGTACATGGCCTCCCCGGAGATTTTCTCATGGCCTTCAAACTGGCCGAGAGTAAAATTTTTAGTTGGTAACCCACCGGATTCATTTATGATATTTACAAGCACATTGGTGCCGTACTGGCCCAGCCCCTGGCTGATGGGGTGGCTGGTCAAGGCTTTGGCAAAGGCCTTGTTGGCTGCCTTGAAAGCGCCCGGGTCGGCGATTTCCACCTTGCCGTCCTGGGGATCAACGGCGATGAATTTAACTTTCTTGGATCCCATGACGGCGCCGAGACCGCCACGGCCTGCCGAGCGCAGTTTGCCGGCGGGG
>JBHEOR010000012.1:0-6456 GCA_046260685.1 Desulfopila sp. | reverse complement strand
CCGATGCTGATAATGCCGCGTTTGCCTTCAAAACGTTGTTCCAGTGATTCCACGGTGGCAAAATTTCCTTTGCCGACCAGCTCGTCTTCAGGCTCAATGGTAATACCAGCGGGTGAAAGTGATATACTGTACCAGTCATTATCCCGGGGCTGACCTTCAATGATCAGGGCCTTGCAGCCGCAGCGTGCCAGCAGCTGGGCGGCGGTGCCACCGGCATTGGCCTCCTTGATGGTGCCGGTCAGAGGGCTTTTTGCCCCAACCGAGAGACGGCCTGAGTTGGCAGCCGGGGTGCCGGAGAGCAGACCGGGGGCAATGACAAGCGTGTTGTTCGGTCCCAGAGGGTGACATGCCGGATCGACTTCGGCGGCCACAATGGTTGAGGTCAGTCCACGGCCCCCGTGGGCGGCCCAGTCTTGCGGGACGTCCTCGATGGTCGAGGTGAGGTTGGTCATGTTAATGCGGAATATTTTATCTGCCATGTTGCTCTCCTTTGGGTGATAATCGGCGGTCATTGGTGGTCATAGGCGGCATTGATTTTTCCTGTGCCGGAGTACTGCGTGGTTTTGTTGGATCTTTATAAATGTCAGGTAAAGATTTGGAAAGACCACAAAGGGTACAGGAAAACCTGTGCCCTTTGTGTGTTAGCGACGCTGCTCTGTACAACGTGTGTGATGCGTACTTACAGAGCTGCGGTATAAATAGCCTCAACGTCCATATCTTTTGGAAGTCTGGGGTTGGTAGCGCCGCAGGCATCCTTCTGGGCGTTGGTGCGCATGGTGGGAATGTCTTCTGCTTTGACTTCTTTACCGTAGCGCTTGCCAAGTGCAATCAGTCCATCCGGGATTCCGACATCGGTCGACAGCTTTTTGATAGCCTTAATGGCCAGTTCAGCAGCATCACGAGGAGAAAGGCCGGTGACGTTTTCGCCCATGAGCTCTGCTATCTTGACAAAACTTTCTATTTTGCCGATGAGGTTAAAGGCGCTGACATGGGGCAGCAGAATGGCATTGCATTCGCCGTGGGGAAGATCATAGAAACCGCCCAGCTGATGCGCCATGGCATGGACATGCCCCAGGCTGGCGTTGTTGAAGGCCATTCCGGCAAGGTACTGGGCATAACACATGCCTTCACGGGCATTGATATCACTGCCGTTTGCCACGGCGGGACGCAGATGTTTGGCGATGAGTTCAATCGCTTTTTCCGCAGCGGAGTCCGTCATCGGCGTAGCGGCGGTGGAAACATAGGCCTCGACCGCATGGGTCAGAGCGTCCATGCCGGTGGCGGCCGTCAGGGCCGGTGGCATTCCCATCATCAGCATGGGGTCATCAAGGGCAACACCGGGAGTGACGCGCCAGTCGACGATGGCCATTTTTACCTTGCGCGAGGTATCGGTGATGATGCAGAAGCGGGTCATTTCCGAGGCGGTTCCGGCTGTGGTATTCACGGCAATATAGGGAGGCATGGGATGTGCCGATTGATCTATGCCCTCGAAGTCATGGATTTTACCGCCATTGGCAACCACCAGACCGATTCCCTTGCCGCAGTCATGAGCGCTGCCGCCGCCCAGGGTGATCAGGCTGTCGCATTTTTCCTTGTTGTACACCTCGACACCATCATGGACATTCTTGTCCGTGGGATTTGGGATCGTTTCATCATAGACGACATATTGCATGCCGGCGGCATCGAGCAGATCGGTAATCTCCTTGGTTATACCGGCGCCGGTTATCCCCTTGTCGGTGACAACCAGTGGCTTCGTGCCGCCAAGTGCTGATATTTTCCCTGGTATTTCCTTTGCTGCACCAATGCCGATTAAGGTAACGCTTGGGATGAAAAAACCGAATACTTCTTCTCGTATAGCCATAAGAACACCATCCTTTTGTTGAGTTGGGCATTTAAGTTGGTCGTTTATGAACAGATTCATGGTAACTTGGATCCAAGATATGCACGTCGTATAACTAGCAAGTCCTGTGCCATAGTTGAATATACAGAGATACCAGGGCGTTAGATGTTCTTTCGATGAGAAGAAAGCAGGGCGGAAGGACTCATCGAAAATGGGCGCTGTGCCCAGAGGGAGGATTCAGCTCTATTTTGGGGGGCTTCTATACCAGTATGAGCAGGTGTTGAGCAGCCATGGGTCAGTTTGATCCGTGAGTTGTATCAAATGGGTCACAATGACATGCTGTGCAGTGCCTATTAAAAAAAGCGCTACTTGACCTTTTTGACCTTTTTCCTGGCGGTGTTTCGCGTGGTTTTCACAGCTCGTCGCAACGCTTCCGTCTGAGATTTCATGGAAGCACCTTTGCCGGGGTATCTGGCCAGGTAATCGATTACTGCATCATGGGGCCCGAGAGAGTTGTCGGTCATGCGGATGTAAGGGGGGAGGATAACACTCAGCAATTCATGCTGGGTGATGTCATGGTGTTTGAGAAGAGCAGTCAGTCTGGTAAAGGCTCCTTCGTAGGAAAACCATAAAGAGCTCATACCGGTTTGCCGTTCAAAAATAAGAAATTCATGGTAGCAGCGTACATCCTCCCGCTCTGCGTTGAGAGGGATAATGCGGGTGACATTGGCCTTGAGCCCAGGAAAATGGAGATATTTTGCAACACTTACCCGTTTGTTGCCCTCCTTGACATAATATCGATGCATGAACTCATAGCAGTCAATGGGATAGTCAAGCCACTTGTGGACGTCCCGCAGGACATTCATCCATTTGTAACCGAAATCTCCCATGGCAAAGTGCGGAAGAGGCAGGAAGCTTTTGGAAAAGCAGCAGCGGCGGTCAATGCCGAGGGTGCCGGTCACCTGCTGTGGCCGAATGTAGCCGGCCAGGTATGGCTTTTTGATGAACTCATAGGAGTAGGGCTCAAGCGCCTTTTCCATAGTGGCAACCCAGCCGTCCTTGTGGAGGAGGTTGTTGACGAAAACCTCGAGCCTGGCTCTGTTTCTTGCCTGAGTGTATGCATCTCTAGGAGAATTGCAATCTTCAACCGTGTACATAGCTACCACGAACATATAAGCGGAATACTGTATTCATTGCACCAAAGTGAACAATAAGGATCAAGGATCAATTCTCAAGGAAAAAAGGGAGGAAAGGCATTATTGCGGAATATCCAGGAATGTAATACGTCCATTGTGCTGATCAAAGGAGAAATACCGATAGGGACATGCATTGATCAAGTTCAGCGGATCCCCGTTATCAAGCAAAAAATCAAGAACCGTGTCAGTATATCTCCTATGGATATGGCCGTAAAGCCAAAGTTTAGGGTCAAGGTATTTTTTAAGGCCGGCAATTTCAGGCGAAGGCTTATGGTCTCCAACATCGTACCTGATCAGACCAAAATCCGGTGGAGCGTGAGTCAACAGTATATCTACTCCACTGAAGGAAGAAAAATGCTTTTTAAAGAAGAGGGAAGTTTTAAATGTAAACAGTGAATAATCAGTGTAATAAAATGGTGGATCACCATGGGCCGAGATGCCGCTGAATCCGCCAATGCTCAGATCATCGTCAAGAAACGCATAATCATCCCTGGAAAGAACACAAATACCTTGGACAATGCTGAACATGCCATTGTATTTTTCTGAATATCCGAGGTTTACAGGTCGTTCGTCAACGTCGAAATACTTTGCGTCATGATTGCCATGGACCATAATACGGGCCGACGGCATATATTTGTCAGACAAAAAGCCAAGATAATAAGGGGACAAATCTCCACAAGACAAAAGTATGTCAACCCGGGGTAAATCAACAGGGTTGTCATGCAATTCGTTTTCATCGGAAACAGCCAGAATATAAATCATAAAAAAGGAATTGATTGGTGGAGATAAATCCGTCAACGGAGCCAACTCCTCCTTGTAACATGTTGAGCACCTTCTTGAAAAGCGTTAAAATGCTTGAAAAGAAGGCTGAGAAAAGATAGGTTGTCGGATTCGATAACAGATCAAAAGGATTTTAAGGAAAACATCACCTCACCTATCACCTATCACTTTCGGCTCATCACAACCCCGACACAATTCGTTGAAGAAAAATGGCCGGGGATCATCTTTTTTAAAACCCGTGCATATTGAAACCCGTGAATACAGCGAGCGAAAACGTATCGAAAAATTATGATCAACAGAACAGAAAACGAAGAGAGAGCATATCTTGAAGCGATCAAGGAAAAATTGGGCGGTGCGTTGGCGATACTGGATGGCCGGGTACGACAGTATGCCCAAAATGTCCGTGATCAGAAGAACTATTTATGGGAACACAGGGCTGATATGGATCATGTCGAAAAGATATCGGCCCGTGAATCCGCCCACCAGGCGGTTCTGAGCGGCGAGGCCGTGATGGCGGGTAAAAACCGTTTGCAGAGACTGCTGCAGACCCCTTATTTCGGCCGATTCGATTTTATCGGAGAGGGTGAGAAAACACCGTTACCCGTTTATGTCGGACTGCACGCCTTCAGAGACGAGACCGAAAAAAAGAACCGTATTTTCGACTGGCGTGCACCTATTTCAACCATGTTCTACGATTATGAACTCGGTGCGGCGCAATATACCTCGCCGTCCGGCGATATACAGGGAGAAATCTCGGTGAAACGGCAGTTTCGCATACGCCGAGGAGAGATGGAGTTCATGCTGGAGAGTGGGCTCAATATTCTGGATGACGTTCTCCAGGAGGAGTTGAGCAGGGCCTCCGACGACAGGATGAAAAATATCGTCGCCACCATCCAGCGTGATCAGAATGCCATCATCCGCAACGAGGATGCGGAGGTATTAATCATCCAGGGGGTAGCCGGATCAGGTAAAACATCCATTGCCCTGCACCGTATAGCTTTTCTTCTGTACCGATTCAAGGAAAACCTGACAGCTGAAAGTATCCTTATTGTTTCTCCCAATAAGGTCTTTGCCGATTTTATTTCCAACGTGCTGCCGGAGCTTGGTGAGGAACAGATCGGTGAAATAGAGATGGAGACACTGGCCCGTGAATTGCTCGAAGGCAAATACACATTTCAGACATCCTACGAGCAGTCATCCTTATTGCTTGAAACTGCCGATGAGGAACTGAAGAACAGGATACGGGTGAAATCTTCGCTTGATTTTCTCAAGCAACTCGACAGGTACGTTGACCATGTCGAAAGCACGCGCTTTCAGGCCGAGAACCTGGAGGTTGATGCGTATCTGTATTCTGCCGAATTCATCGAGCAGACATATGCCAAACGGCTCGGCCTGCCCGTGTCGGAGCGGCTGCGCTGGGTGGCCGAGGTCATCGAACACGATCTCTGGCTGAAGAAGGGCTATGAGATTACAGCCCGGGAGCGGGCAGCGATGAAAACCACTTTAAAGAAAATGTACCGGCATGCCACCGTGCGCACACTTTATAAGGAATTTTTCACCTGGACAGGCCGGCCGGAGCTGTTCAAACCGCTGCGCGGCTCGAGACTGGAATATGGTGATGTCTTCCCGCTCATTTACCTGAAGATACGGTTGGAGGGGACAGGCAGCAGCTACAAAGGCATCAGACACCTGCTTATCGATGAAATGCAGGACTACTCACCCGTGCAGTATGCCGTTATTGCAAAACTCTTTACCTGTGAGAAAACGATCCTGGGCGATGTGAATCAGTCGGTCAATCCCTTCAGCTCATCGACCTCAGAGGTGATCCGCGGTGTCTTCAGGCAGGCCGAATGCGTCAAACTCTGTAAAAGTTACCGTTCATCCTTTGAAATCACTGAATTTGCACAAGGCATATCACCCGATGCCGATCTTGTTGCCATAGAGCGTCACGGCAACGAGCCTGCCGTATTGATGTGTGAGAGCAGAAAAGAAGAAATTTCCCGTCTTTGGCAAAGCATCGAAGATTTCAAGGCGGCTGCTTACCAAACCATGGGAATCATCTGCAAAACACAGAAACAGGCGGAGCAGATTTTCAAAGCCATCGGTGATGCAAAGACCACACTCCTTTCCCCGCAGAGCACTTCCTTCCGGCAGGGTGTGGTTATATGCACCGCTCATCTGGCCAAGGGGCTGGAGTTCGACCAGGTCCACATACCCGGCGCGGATGAAAACAATTATGCAGACGTGATGGACAAGAATCTGCTCTATGTGGCCTGTACGCGTGCCATGCATGCACTTACCCTGACATACGTCGGCGCGCCTACCCGGTTCATTAGAAACCAAAAAAAAGCTATAAACGTGCCGGAAGCGCTGCAACAACTTTAAATGTCTAAAAACCCGTTTGGCTGCCTGGGCTGGTCCGGCTTTGGGCAGACCCTCCTCATTCTATGCTTGTTCCCTGTTTGCTACAGACTTTTCAGCGATACAACCGGGGGCCCGGCCTTTATTCTAAAAGTAACGTAGCTTGAAGCACTCAAGGGCCAGGAGTCCGCCGTGTTGTTTTCATGGGTATCTGCAGCCCGGACGGCTGCAACTAAGCCCCCAGGGACGGGTTTATGGCGTCCCGTGAAAACAACACGG
>JBHEOR010000119.1:8346-8822 GCA_046260685.1 Desulfopila sp. | reverse complement strand
GTATATACGTATGGCATGAGTAAAGATGAGAAGTACGACATGAGTAAAGGTGGGAAATTGCAGTATGTGAAATGGTATCTGGCCATGTTGTGCATGGTCCTTGCGGTGTGCGGCACCAACGCCTGGGCCGAGGAGTACCGTATAGGCCCCGGGGATGTTATCAAGATTAACGTCTATGACAACGATGATCTCACCACCAAAGTCATGGTCAACAGCGAGGGCCAAATTGTCATGCCGCTGTTGGGGCCGGTCGAGGTAGAAAAACTCTCGGTTCCGGGTGTTACTCAAAAAATTACACGCCTTCTGGCCGACGGCTATCTCGTCAATCCCCAGGTCAATGTATTCATTGAAGAGTATCGCAGTAAAAAGGTTGTGGTGCTGGGCCAGGTCCGCCAACCCGGGCTGGTCGAATTACGCGGCGCCATCACTTTTCTCGAGCTGTTGTCCCAGGCCGGCGGCTTGTCCAAAGAGGCCGG
>JBHEOR010000119.1:3569-8336 GCA_046260685.1 Desulfopila sp. | reverse complement strand
CCGCCACAATCAAGCGTCGCGTACAAGACGGCAGCAATGTCATTGTCGTTGATCTTAATTCTTTAATTGAAAAGGGTGATCTGCGCCAGAATGTCCAGATTCGGGACGGTGACACCGTCAATATCTCCAAGGGCGGCATGTGCTTTGTTACCGGCGAGGTCGAATCGCCTGGGACCTACAGCTGCGGCGGCGATACCACGGTGCTCAAGCTTGTAGCCCTGTCCGGCGGCTTTACCGGCAAGGCCTCAAAATCGAGTGTTAGAATTGTGCGGGTAATCGATGATACAAAGAGAATCTTTGAAGATGTGCCCCTGGACACATTGCTGCAAAAAGACGATGTCATCGTTGTGCCGGAGAGTTTTTTTTAGGAGCAGTCCGTCATATCGCATTGCTCTCCCCCAAGCCTTCAAAATATGCCTAGACCACACGAAAGCCCTATGCAAGATGACCGTGCGCTGGAACTCTACCAGGAAGATGACGAAGATCATGAGATTAATATTCGTGATTATATCAACATCATAAAGAAGCGACTGCCCATAATTCTTACTATTACCGTCATCGTTTTTTCCTGGCAGGTATTGAAGACGTTTACAGCAATACCCCTCTATACCGCCTCTTCCGATGTGCTCATTGAAAAAAACCGGGGCAACAGAAATCTTGACTACCAGTACTCCGGATACGACCCCTACTTTCATCAAACCCAGACCGAGATCATCAAAAGCGAAGAGGTGGCCAGGCAGATTGTGGAGAATCTGCAGTTGGATAAGCGCTATAAAAAATATTTTATTGAGGATGAGCCGCCGGAGAAATCGTTTATCTCCGAGCTTGTCCGGAATGCTCAAAAAAGCCTTACATCTTTGCTGCCGTCAGGACCGAAGGACGATGAGGGGGCTGGCCAGGCCGATCTGTTTGCCGAGGAGGGTTATAGTGATGCCGACATCATCACCAATATTATCAGAGATGGCCTTGATGTTTTGCCTGAGCCGGAGACCAAGATCGTCACTGTTACATTTGAGCATAAAAATCCCGCCATTGCCAAGCTTGTCGCCAATGCCGCGGTACAGGCCTATAAGGATGTCACCCTCGATATCAAGTTGAGTGCCACCAACTATGAGCTCAAATGGATGAACGAGAAGGCCGGCGAGGAGCGTAAAAAGCTGGAGCAGGCCGAAATCGCCCTGCAGAAATATAAACGTGCAAATGATCTGGTCACGGTGGAGAATCGCTTGACCGTAATCCCGCAGAAGTTGAACCAGATCAACCTGGAATTTACCAAGGCGCAAACCGAGCGCAGAGAGCTCGAAGAAGTGTATCAGCAGATTATGGAGGCCGGCGACGATATGTCCCAGCTCCAGCGTATTCCGGTGTTTGCCGATAACCAGGTGCTGCAGACCATTCGGGAAAAGATCTTTAGAGTCAGGCAGAATATTGAAGAGCTGTCCAAAAAGTACGGCTACAAGCATCCCAAAATGATCAAGGCCAAGGACGAGCTCAAGATTCTGCACAACGAGATGAAATTCGAGGTGGAGAGAATCACCGCCTCCACCAGGAACTCTTATGAGCTGGCACAGAAAAAAGAGCGTAACCTCAAAGATCTGCTGGCCGAGACCAAGACCGAACTGCTTAACGTAAACGAGAAGTTCGTCCAGCTCTCTATCATGCAGCGCGAGGTCGATACCAACAGGGTGCTCTACGATGCCCTGACCTCAAGCATCAAAAAGACCGGAGTGACCGAACAGGCCCAGAGCGTCAACATCTGGATGGTGCGCAAGGCCGAGATGCCGATAGTGCCGTCCTATCCCAATACAAAACGGGCCCTTGCCCTGGGACTGATTCTTGGGCTGGCGCTTGGCGTCGGTATGGCCTTCTTCCTTGAATACCTGGACAATACGGTGAAGTCGGAAAAGGATCTCTCGTCCCGTTTTGACCTGACGGTGCTTGGCACCATCAAGCTGCTCAAGAAAAAGAAGGAAGACATCGAATCTTTCATTGTTCGTCAGCCTCTATCGCCGCTGGCTGAGAGTTACCGCCTTATTCGCTCCAATCTGCTGCTGTCCTCAGCCGAAAAGCCGCCCCAGACCGTCTTGGTGACCAGTATGGGGGAACAGGAAGGGAAGACCTCTACCACCATCAATATAGCCCGGGTATTGAGTCAGGATAACAAGAAGGTGGTTATTATCGACTGTGATCTGCGCAAGCCGCGAGTGCATAAGATTTTCGGTATGAAGAACAGCGACGGCTTGAGCAGTTATCTCACCGGCAACCTGGAGGGTAATCTTCTTCATGACATTCCCGGGGAAAATATCAAGGTTATCACTTCCGGGCCCATACCGCCCAATCCCGCTGAGTTGCTCAACTCCCAAAAGATGCGGACCCTTATCGAGAAGATGGCTGGAATGTTTGATTTTATCCTGATCGATTCGCCGCCGGTACAGCGGGTTACCGACAGTTTGGTGCTGAGTCAGGTGGTTGATGGGACCATTGTGGTGGTCAAGGCCGGCAAGACCACCAATGAGATGCTGGCCAGCGGCATGAAGAAACTGCGCGACGTCAACGCCCACTGCCTTGGTTTTGTCTTGAATGGCATGAAGGAAGGCGATGCCGGGGGTGGATACTATTCAGGCTATACTACCTATTACGCCAAGGATGAGTAGGTTGGCGGCTTCATAATACTGAGGCTGAAAGGCTGGCTTTTTTTCCGGCGTCATTGAGGTCGTGATCCGCAATCAAGAAAGCCCTTGCTTCCAGGTGTGAACTCTTTAAGCACGCAGCACAGCAATACCCGGAAGACTCCAAAACTCCCAAAACTCTCAAAACGAAAAAAAGGCAAGACCTTGCGTATTAAAGAGCCCCAGACACCACAATCCGTTTTCTTCCTCTTTATATTTATTCTCCTTTTTGCGCCGCTGGCCTTTGCAACGGTGGAGCTCTGGTCGCTGGCCATTGTCCAGGTAAGTATTGGTGTGCTTGGTATCCTGGTTTTCTGGAACCAGTACAACGGCAAGATCGCCTCGGTCAAGGTTCCCGGTGCACTGCCGCTCTTGTGTATGCTTCTCTGGATGATATTCCAGGTTCTCCCGCTGCCTCCCTGGCTGGTCAATGTTCTCTCTCCGGGAGCGGTGGAAGTATATGCACCGGTCCATGCATTAGCAGGCGATGCCGGTGCCTGGATGCCTCTTTCCGTGCATCCCAAGGCAACCATCCTGGAAACGCTGCGAATCGGCTGCTATGCGCTCTTTTATGTGCTCACCATACAATTACTGGCCAACGGCCCGACACTGCAGAAAACGGTTCGCATTGTCACAGGTGTAGCCGTCTGTATTGCCTTTCTCGCCATTATGCAACGCTATACCTCTCCGGAGTTGATATACTGGTTTCGCCCCTATCCTGAAAACGCCCAGGCCATGGGCCCATGGGTAAACCGTAATCAGTTTGCCGGATTTATGACCATGCTGCTGCCGCTGCTGCTGGCCCTTTTCCTCTATTATCGCCCTGTTGTTGATAAGGAGGAGCCTCTTCGTGCTCGAATTGTCGAGTTCTTTGCATCGCCGGGCAGTAATTACCAACTGCTTGCCGCCTTCGGCAGCATCGTGGTGCTGCTCTCCATCATGCTGAGTTTGAGCCGTGGCGGCATGATTGTTGCCGTGCTCGGCCTGGCGCTGTTTCGTTTCTATCTCTCACGCAAAAAGGGTAAGCGCTCCTGGCCGGCATTGGCGGTCTTTTTTGCCGGTGTGTGTCTGTTTTTTTACACCTTCGGCAGCGGGGAGATTATCGACCGCATCAATGATTCTTTTACAGTCGAGGGCGAGCTCAACTTTAACCGGCTCCCCATATGGCAGGATACCCTGGAAGTAATCAAGGTGTTCTGGCTCACCGGAGCGGGGTTCGGTACCTTTGTCGATGTCTTTCCCGGCTATAAAACCATACAGACATCTGCCGTCTTTAACCATGCCCACAATGATTATCTGGAACTGCTCACCGACGGGGGGATCATTGCCCTTGGTCTGGCGGCCTGGTTTGTGCTGGTTGTCATCAAAAGCGGCTGGAGCATGATTGTCAAGCGCAGGGATAATTACGCTGTTCTGCTGGGGATTGGCTCCCTGGTGGGTGTATGTTCCATGCTGCTCTATGCCCTGACCGACTTTAATATGCATAACGGGGCAGACGGGCTCTACTTTTTTTTCCTCTGTGCGCTGCTGGTTTCCTGTGTTAACACCCGGTTTCAGTATCGCAGCAGTGCAACGCTGCTCGGTGACATGAAGATCACATCACGGGGCGTTGTCATGGCCGGCAGCACATTGCTGCTGGTGGGTGTGTTGATTTTTCCTGTTCGAATTTTTCTGGCCGATCGAATGTATAACGATGTGACAAGCGTCTATTTGAGCCCGCAGCTTGGGCAATCACATCTTACCGACCTCCATGGCCGGGTTGATAGAATTGCGAGCTATGATCCCCTTGAAGGAGTCTATACAATGGTGCTTGGTGATATTGAGAAATATCGGGGCAACAGCCGGCAGGCGCTGCACCGCTATATCCAGGCATCGCGTCTTGATCCGTTGCGTGGTGAATTCCTGCAGAAAGCCGCCCTGCAGTTGCCGGAGGAGAAGATAGATCTGGCGGAACGGGTCATGGAGCTGAGCTACCAGCGCAGTCTGAAAAAAGACTCGCTGATGCTTGGCTATGCCGAGTGGTTGCTCTGGCGGGGCGAAGAGCGGCGGGCGGCAGAGGTTTTGCGCAAAGGGCTGGCCAGAACGCCGGATATATATG
>JBHEOR010000119.1:395-3559 GCA_046260685.1 Desulfopila sp. | reverse complement strand
AAACCAGAACAGGTGGCGGGCATTCTGCCGCCGCGTGTCCGGCTCTGGATAAACTATGGCGAGTTTCTTGAAGAGCAGGGGGATCTTGAGGGCAGTGAACTCTTCCGCCGCCGGGCCCTTGAATTCGTCGACAATGAGGAAGACATACGGAGCTGGTGGTACGCTCAGCTGTATTCCTTTTACACAAAACAGCAAAAGGAGGCAAAAGCGGTGGAGATCCTGCGCCGTGCTGTCACCCGTTTTCCCGAAAATGTCGGGTTTCATGTCCGCCTTGGCGACTATTTCAAGAAACAGGGCATCTATTACAGGGCGCAAGAGGAGTATGAGCAGGCCCTGCTCTTTGATCCCGGCAACGAAGGTATTCGGCGAAGGCTGGAGGGCCTGGAGCAGTAGGGTATGCCAAGGCAGCCAACTGTGTATATATTGACCAGTAAAGATAACGGCACATTGTATGTCGGTGTTACCGGTACGCTTGTCAGGAGGGTGTGGCAGCATAAACATGACATTGTGGAGGGATTCACGAGGAGGTATGGTGTGCATCGGCTGGTATGGTTTGAGGTACACGAGAGCATGGACGCGGCCATTACCCGAGAAAAGCAGATTAAAAACTGGATGCGCCGCTGGAAAGTTGCGCTGATTGAGCGGGATAATCCGAACTGGTTGGATTTGTATGATCCTATTGTTTGATTGTGATTTTTTGCGCTTCATAAAGAGCATGACCTGAGATCGGGCTTTTCCCCGGCGTCATTCCGGACTTGATCCGGAATCCAGGGAGTTGAACAGAAAGAGAAGGGTGAAGAGAGTATCCTTGCTTGCTGGTGAGATGTGCGTTTGTAGTGGTTGGTGGTTGAAAATGGGTGTGTTTTCTAAATACCCGCTCGCTTTGCTCGCGGTACGCCTGGATTCCGGATCGAGCCCGGAATGACGGAGTGGTGAGTTCGCTTGCGGTTCGCCTGGATTCTCTTCCCCATTTAATCTTGAATATGCTTGGCGGTAAACTGTGCCATAAGCTCGTGGATGGTATACGGTGGGCGGACCTTGAAATAGTGATCAACCACGGCATGGCCGACCTCATGGGAAAAAACCTTGAGGCTGGTATCTTCCACGGAAATATAGATGGTATCCTGCTTCAAGGAATAGTAGGCAATATGGCTGGCAGACCGTCCATAATTCTGCTCATATATCCGGCCCACAGCGTCATCATCGGCCAGCAGCACAACATGGATATGCATATTGTCGGGAAACATGTCGAGCACCACCTGGGCCTTTTCGATGATGATATCGAGCTTTGCCATCACCTCATCCTCGATGGTCACCAGATTTTTCTTGCGGAGTATGCGCCGCAGTGACCTGCCGATATAGAGCTCATCGTTGAATTCCTGGAGCAGCTCGCTGTCGGCATAATGCAGTGTCACATAGCGGCTGCTGCGTTTAAAGGCATGGGCTGCCATGGTCTGGCCAACAACAAGAAGGAGGGCGATGACCACTATGAAGAGGTGCCTGCTAGTCATCGGCAAGCTTGTAGGAGCCCAGGATGGCATGTATTTTGTCGTTATTAATTTTGATCGCCTTACAGATCGAGTCAATTTCTTCGGCGGACAACTTGGAGCCTGACAATGATTCGTATTGGGTCAGTAAATCGTGAATAGCTCGAGAGCCGCGATGAACCTCACGCATATCCCTGGACAGTGAGGTGTTGAAAAGATTTATCTGCTGTGCCAGGTTCTTGCCTTCGTCCTTGCCGCGCAGTCTGATGGTGTCGGTGAGGTTTTTATTGACCATATTGTCCAACGCCTTTTCAAAGCGAAAGAGCGGGCCGGCAATACGATGGGTTATAATAATAGCGATACCGAAAAGCAATGCCGCACAGGTAACAAGAAAGATCCAGTTGGCGGCAAGCCCATTCTTCAGCAGCATTACAGGGGTGTTCCCCATGTGCAGGTTATTATTTTCATATGATATCGTCATGGTATCGGCGGAGAACAGACCAAAGACAACAAGGAAGACAAGGCCGCTGACAGCTACTGCCAGGAAGAGCGCTAAAATGATCTTGCCCTGGAAGTTTTTATTGATGAAAAAGTTTCTAACCCGCCTTTTGTGTTTCGAAGCCATAACTATTCCCGGGAAGTGTTGTAGGTGATGGAGGCCTGTTCGCGAAGTTCTTCAATCCAGCTGTTGACCTGTTTTTCAGTTTTGGCCTGCAGCAGCTGTTTTCTGATCTTTTCTTTGTCAAAATCTTGACTGTGTTTTGTCAGTCCACTGATCTTTTCCAGATACACGGCAATTTTTTCATTGCCGGTGACGTAGGTTGTTGTCGTTTGGCCCGGCTCCATGCCGGCAAGTGTCTGCTGCAGCTGGCCGCTGAGGTTGTCAAATCTGGTGGAATAACGCGTGCCTTCTTTGATGATGGTGTCAGGGGAAGTTTCACCACCGCTTTGCAGGGTGTAAAATGTAAAGGTCTTGCCAAAGGATTGGAGGTATTTTTCAACTTCGGCATCTGTTACTTGCGCCTCCATGGAAGCAGTGACGCGCTCCATCAGAATCTTGATAAGGGAGTGCTCATAGAAGGTTTTCAAGGCCAGCCGGAAGGTCCGTTCCTTGTCAATTTTCTGGCGCTGGGCTTCGGCTATGAGCAGCTGCTTGGTGATGATCTCGTCGATAAAGTCATTATCGCTGCCATGGTGGGCGGTTCTGTCCTTGTAATCGAGGATATCCTGCCTGGTGAGGACACGATCGTTTATGGTGACAACGCCCTCGTTGGCAAGTCTCTGTCCTTCAGGCCATATAATCACGGTGGTGGCCACCGTTACCGCGCACAGTATGCAAAGTATAATGATGAGGTATTTCATAGAGAACCGGAAGGAAGAGTTGAGGTACGATTTTCTGGCGGAAAAACATCTAAGATCTGATTATCCAACGAACATAATGATTTTGCAAGGAGATTCTGCAAAGAAGGATGCTGAAAAAAAAGCGCCGCAACCAAAAAACTGGTTGCGGCATAAAGAGAGGAGGAGTGCATATTTGTAACAGGAGTTACAAAAGTGGTATATAGGTTACGACGGAGTAGAAAAACTGCTGTTCGCCTGAAGGCCATCTTGGAGAAGGCTTTTTTCTCTTTTCCAAAGTCCCTTCAAGGTCTCCTTAGGCGTAAATATCGATGCGGG
>JBHEOR010000119.1:0-385 GCA_046260685.1 Desulfopila sp. | reverse complement strand
ACGGGCCGTGGCTCCTGGGCCTTTTGGGTCTGTTCTATGGTCTCGTCTTTTTCCCTGGCCAGCGCCTGCTGTGTAACGTCCTTTTCGAAAGCGCCTCGGTTGCTGACGAGTTCCTTGGCGGCGAATCCTGCTGCATTTATTTCCATAAGCTACCTCTTGAGTTCATGTGAATCTTGTTCTTGAAATATGATTATGCAATAAAGATGCCACAGTTAAACTCTTACGTACTGGGCTGTTACAGGCTAAAAAGGTAGAAAACAATTCCGCCGGCGGCAAGCCAGATGTTGGTAATATTAGAGACGGTAATGTTCAATACCGCGGCCGCCGGCCTGCTGCGACGGAGCAGGGAAAGCGACGATTTAAACTCGGGCCAGCTCGTCAATGT
>JBHEOR010000118.1:0-8838 GCA_046260685.1 Desulfopila sp. | reverse complement strand
GTAACTCTACAGGAGCACCCCATCTTGTCCCATTTAAGCCTTCTCGAATAGCACACGAATGCTTCGAAGTCCCAAATGAACCAATATAGAGCACTCCTGAACAGTTACAACTCGGTGGTTATGCCAATTTGGTGCTCCGACCTGAATAGTTACTATAGCTCTACAAAAAATTGAACCAATTGAGAGGGAGAACACCGTGAGTCAAAAAGAATATAATTCTGATGAAATATCTCTTACAACCGATGACCTCGAAGATCTGAAAATTTCTCTGCGTGAGATCGTCGATCTGCGCCAGCGCAAATATGGACTGCCGCCGAAGAGCTACGACAACTGCTTTATCGGCAGCGAGGCGGTCACAAAAATGATCGAAGCGGGGCTGGCGGCCGACGAGGCCGATGCCCTGCGACTCGGCAATATCATGCTCCAGGCCGGAATATTTCATCATGTCCACCGGGACCACATCTTTAAGAACGAGCACCTGTTCTATCGTTTTGCCACGGATGAAGATCACGGACGCCTGCCGAAGAAGACCAAGGAAGATACCATGGTCAAATGGTCTGACTTCCTGGGTACGCTTGGTGCCGGGCAGGAAGGGGAAGCATCCCTGCAACCGGGCATACCCGGACCGGATCCGGACCTTGCCACAATGGCACAGGTTGATCTTGAGGCCGTGGGCATCTCTCCGCTCGATGAACATAATGCCGCGCTGCTCGATAATGTGCATCCCAAGCGATGGGTCGACCCACAGCCCAAATCTTCCTACAATCTGGTGGTGATCGGTGCCGGCGCCGGGGGGCTGGTTTCCGCTGCCGGAGCCGCCGGAATCGGCGGGCGAGTGGCCCTTGTTGAATCACATCTTCTTGGCGGTGACTGCCTCAATGTCGGCTGCGTTCCCTCCAAGGCCCTGCTGCGCTGCGCCAAGGCCGCTGCGGCCGTCCGTAATGCAGGGCACTTCGGCATACAAATCGACGGTGAAATCAGCGTTGACTTTGGTGCGGTGATGGAGCGCATGCGCCGATTGCGCAGTTCCATTTCACCCACGGATTCCGCCCAGCGCTATTCTGATCAACTGGGTGTCGATGTCTTCATGGGCAGGGGCACCTTTACCGGTAGCAACAGTCTTGAGGTGAACGGCGCCACCTTGAATTTTACCAAAGCGGTGATTGCCACGGGCGGTACCGCCGCCATCCCCAATATTCCCGGTCTGGCCGAGGCTCCCTATCTGACCAACAGTTCCATCTTTAACCTGACCAGACGCCCCCGGCGCCTCGGCGTCATCGGCGCCGGGCCCATCGGCCTGGAGCTGGCCCAGGCCATGCAGCGGCTGGGCTCACAGGTCACGGTCTTTTCACGCAGTGATGTAATCATGCCCAAAGAAGACCCCGATGCCGCCGCCAGGGTCAAGGAATCCATGCTGAACGACGGTGTTACCTTTGTCTTTAAGGCAAGCTATACCCGTATCGAGGGCAAACAGGGCGATGAAGAGATAGGCGTGGTTCTAGATGACCACGGCAAGGAGAAGGTCTTTGTCTTTGATGCCCTGCTGGTCGCCACCGGTCGAAAACCGGCCGTTACCAATATGGGGTTGGAAGAGGCCGGTGTGGAATTCGATACCCGCAAGGGCGTAACGGTCACTGACAATCTGCAGACCACAAATCCCGATATCTTTGCCGTGGGAGATGTCGCCGCCAAATATCAGTTTACCCATATGGCCGATTTCATGGCCCGCCTGGTCATCAAGAACGCCCTCTTTTTCGGCCGGGACAAAGTCACCGACCTGCTGGTTCCCTGGGCCACCTATACCGACCCGGAGGTGGCTCATGTCGGTCTGTACGAAAAAGATCTCGAAGAACGCGGTATCGCCTATACCACCTTTCAGCGCGACTTTGGCGAGGTTGACCGGGCCATCATCGACGGGGAAGAGGAAGGCTTTGTCAAAATCCATGTGGCCAAGGGCAAGGGCCGCATTCTCGGGGCCACCATCGTCGGCAGTCACGCCGGTGACATGATCAGCGAGATCAGTGTGGCCATGCAGGCGGGGATGAACCTTGGCCAGCTTGCCGGGGTGATCCATCCGTATCCCACGCTGGCCGAGGCCATCCGGCAGTGCGGCGATGCCTACAACCGGCAGCGGCTCACCCCCGCGGTCAAGGCGATTTTTCACAAGCTCATGGCCCTGAAACGTTAACACCGTTATAACCAGAAGTCCGGAAAGCAGAAAATCCGGAAATTTTTCAGCTCAAGGAGGGTGTATGTCACAAGCACCGGACTGCAACACTACCATGTATACCGACCCCTGCATTATTGTCATTTTTGGAGCCTCGGGTGATCTGACGGCACGAAAACTCATGCCCTCGCTGTTCAGGATGTTTTGCAAAGGCTATCTGCCGGACAAGGTGGCTATCCTGGGCTGTGCCAGGACCGCGCTCGGCGACGAAGCCTTTCGAGAAAAAATGCGCGCAAAATGCTGCTCCGGCAAAGAAAACGATGCGTTCTGGTCGCTCTTTGCCGACAAACTGCATTATCAGCCGATCAAGTACGACCAGGAAGACTCCTATCGGAGTTTGCAAGCCAGGCTGGGCCAACTGCAGGAAACATTTGATACGCACGGCAATATCCTTTTTGACCTTGCCGTGCCTCCCCTGCTCTATGCCCGGATAGGTGAAATGCTGGGCCGGGCCGGGCTGGCAAAACCCACCGTCCCCGATGCCTGGGTGCGCCTGGTGGTGGAAAAACCCTTTGGCCACAATTACAAAAGCGCCCTGGAGCTTGAAAAAAGTCTGCACGCCTCATTTGCTGAAGAGCAGCTGTTCCGCATCGATCATTATCTGGCCAAGGAAACCGTGCAGAATATCCTGACGTTTCGGTTCGCCAATCAGATTTTTGAGCCTATCTGGAACAGAACCCATATCGACTGGGTCGGTATTATCTCTTCGGAAACACTTGGGGTGGAAAAACGGGCCGGCTACTACGACGCCTCAGGAGTGCTGCGGGATATGTTTCAAAACCATATGATGCAGCTGCTCTCCCTCATTGCCATGGAGCCACCGGCACATTTCAATGCCGAAGCCATTCAAAACGAAAAGGTCAAAGTATTCTCTTCCGTTCTTCCCTTTAGCGGCAGGGATGACGACATTATTCTGGGCCAGTATGGTGAGGGACGCAGTGAAAAAGAGGTGCTCAAAGCATATCTTGATGAAGAAGGGGTCAAAGCGGACTCACGTACGCCGACCTTTGCCTTTGTCAAGCTCGACATTGACAACTGGCGCTGGCAGGGTGTTCCATTTTATCTTATCTCCGGCAAACGGCTCAAGGAAAAATGCACCCGGCTGGTGATCCGCTTCAAGGAAGCTCCTTTGGCCATGTTCAAAGGGCAAATCGGCGATCATATCTCCGGCAACCGACTGGTGCTCTCCGTTTATCCGGAGGAGTCCATCACCCTGTCCATCCAGGCCAAAATACCCGGCCCCCGGCTCTGCCTCAGAACGGGTGACCTGCGCTTCTGCTACTCACAGGGATATGATGACTCCGCCCTGGACGCCTACGAAAAGGCACTGCTGGACTGCATATTGGGAGATCGGACCCTGTTCTGGCGGCAGGACGGTATCCTGGCCACCTGGAAACTGTTGACCCCGATCCTGGAAAACTGCGAAGGCGACGAGTGCCGCATCCAGCGCCTTCACACCTATGATGCCGGCAGCTGGGGGCCGCCGAAGGTTCTCTCCACCATCGATGAGGTTGTCAAATGAGCCTGCACTGTTTTACGGAGAAACAAGCATCCATTACGGCCCTTGCCGAGCAAATTGTCGCTGTCAGCTCTGCGGCCCTGGAGCGGCGTCCCGGTTTCAGTCTGGTGCTTGCCGGAGGCTCGACACCCGGTGAGCTCTACACGCTGCTGGCACGTCCATATTGGCGTGATCGCATGGAATGGCCCCGGGTTCATGTTTTTTTTGGTGATGAACGGTGCGTCCCCCCCGATCACCATGACAGCAATTACCGGATGGCCCGGGAGACTCTGCTGTCGGCGGTACCAATACCTTCCGAGCAAATTCACCGAATACGGGGCGAGGCGGATCCCGACGAGGAGGCAGCAGCCTATCAGCAACGCATTGAAAGGCAACTACCGGTGATCTCGCCCGACAACCCCCTTTTTGATCTTGTCCTCCTGGGCCTGGGCGAAGATGGCCATACCGCCTCGCTTTTTCCCGGCGATGCGGCGCTGCAGAGCAGAGCCCTGGCAACCGCTGTCAAAGCTCCGCGGACCATGACTCCGGCGTTGCCTCGAATCAGCCTGACCCATCACGGCATAATGCTGTCGCGTTATATCTGTTTTCTGGTCCATGGCCGGAACAAGCAAGAGATCGTCCGGGCGGTGCTGGCTGACAGCAGCGGACGGTATCCGGCAGCACTGATTCAGAAAAACACCGTGTCATGGTATCTTTCCGGGATGGATTGTGATATTATTTAACCTCTCTCTCCAAACGATTGATGTTTTTCAAGGTAGACGAACTTCCTCTCATTATGCAGCCCAGGAGAAAAAATGTCCACCGCCAAGAATCACCAACTCAGTGCTCCTGAAACCTGGGTCGACAGGTACAGCGACAGCCTGTTTTCCTATGCTCTCTACAGGGTTTCAAGTCAAGCCGTCGCTGAAGAAATGGTCCAGGAAACGTTTGTCGCCGCACTTTCGGCGCGCAAAAATTTCCATGGTAATGCTTCGGAAAAAACCTGGCTCTTTGGAATTCTTAAGCATAAAATCATGGATCACTATCGCAATGCCTACAAAAACACCGCCGTTTCCGAGGAAACCATGGAATCCCTGGCCAGTGATATTTTTGACGAACATGGCAACTGGCATGCAAAACCGGCAAAATGGCGTAACACTCCCGATCTCGCCTATGAGCAGAACGAGTTCCTGATCGTTTTGCAACAGTGCCTGGATAAAATGAGTAAACGCGCTGCCGCCGTTTTCAGGCTGCGTGAAATAGTCCAGATTGAAACCGAAGAGATCTGCGAGGCTCTTGGAATCACCCCGACAAACTACTGGGTGATTATGCACCGGGCCAGACTTCATACCCGTAAATGCCTGGAATCGAATTGGTTTACAGAGTAGGAGACGGCGCTATGAACAAATATTGGCTCTTTAACTGCAAGGATATCTCCCGACTTGTCTCCGACTCAATGGACCGTAATCTTTCTTTAAGACATCGGCTTGGAATTCGGTTCCATCTCATGATGTGTCGCTATTGCCACCGCTTTGCCAGGCAACTCAAACGAATGCGCCAGGTAATCCGAAAAGAGACAGCCCCGCAAACACCACCACGCCAAACCCTCTCCGACGAACAAAAGCAGCAGATACGAGAACAGCTCAAAAGCCACCTGGGCAACGATCAGTGACTGTCATTCCAAATGACCGACACGACCAACATCCTCCTTTACCTCCTACCTCCTCTATACCATCTTCTGAAATGGCCACAAAAAAAATGTAAGGATCTGCCTCAAACTCCGACCATTATATCAAGGAGATGAAAAATCCTCAGGAGGTCCGGAATGATAACATCCCGGGATTAATCCTGCCTGTCCGGCTTTTGCCAAAGCCAATGAATACGTTGCCGGCCACTGGAAGCGGACACATGCTCCACAAAAAACTGCTGACACCTATCAAACACTATAACACCTGAAAAAGGAGTTGAATCATGTTACGCCAGATACTGACATCCTTACTGTTGACACTGTTTATTGCTCCAAGCACCTATGCCTATGATCATGCCACATTCGACACCCTGCTGAAAAAGCACGTTGTTCTCTCTGCCGACGGCGGTGCCTCTACTGTTGATTATCAAAGTCTGCAGCAGGACCAGAAGATTCTCGACGCCTACCTCGCCAAACTCGCAGAAGTTTCCAGGGCCGACTTTGACACATGGGAAAAGGCGGAACAGCTGGCCTTTCTCATTAATGCCTACAATGGCTGGACGCTCAAATTGATTGTCGAAAAGTATCCGGATCTTGACTCCATCAAGGATCTGGGATCGTTTTTTCGCTCCCCCTGGAAAAAAAGCTTTATCCCCTTGCTTGGTGAAACCAGATCTCTTGATGACATTGAGCACGGCCTCATCCGCGGCTCGGCAAGATATAATGAGCCACGGATTCATTTTGCCGTAAACTGTGCCAGTATCGGTTGCCCGGCCCTGAAAAACGAAGCCTACCAGGCAGAAAGACTGGAAGAACAACTCGAAGAAGCAACCACGCTGTTTCTTGCAGACCGCACTCGAAACCGACCTGGAGAAGACAACACCCTTGAGATTTCCAGCATATTCAAATGGTACGAGGAAGATTTTGAAAGCGGCTGGCGCGACGCCGCAACGCTCGGACAGTTTCTGGCCCTCTACGGTTCAAGCCTGGGGCTTGACGCCGCGCAGATCGAAAAACTCAAAAAGGGAAAATATGACATCGACTTTCTTGATTACGACTGGAGACTCAATGATCATACGTAGAAAATACAACTTTTCAGTATCCCACTCCCATTTTGTGAAAAGATGTTTACAGCCTTCGCACACCATGCGGAAACAGCAAACAGTAATCCACCAAAGGAGCCAATTACCATGAAAACCATTCTTGCTGCGGACATCGGCGGCACCAACAGCCGCTTCGCCTGGTTCCAAAGCGACCAGGAATCACCTTTGCTCTTGAAAAAAAGCATTTGGCTGCCGACCGCCGAGGCGGACTCTTTTGCCCAGCTGCTTGCGCAATTGCAGTCGAGTGACTTTCCTCTTGATTTCCAGGAAGTCGATATCGCCGTCATCGCCGCTGCCTGTCCGGTGGAGCGCGGCACGTACTGCGACCCGCCCTATATTGCCTGGGACATCGATCTGGGTCTGGCAGAGGTCGCCGGCACCATGCCGCGTACGGCCCTAATAAACGATTTTGTCGCCCAGGCCTATGCCTGTCGCTCACCGGTGGCGGAAAAAGCCCCCGTCATACTTGCCGGAGAAAGCGTTGCCGACGGTGCCGTCGGCACCCTGGGCGGCGGCACGGCTCTAGGCAAGGCCGTATTGGTCCCGCTTGCAAACGGCGCTTTCCAGGCCCTGCCCTCCGAGGGCGGGCACGGCTATTTTCCCTTCCTGACGGAGGACGAATTCGCCTTCCAAAAGTTCTACCGGCAAAAAAGCGGTGAGCACCATATCACCGGCAACCTGGTCGTCTCCGGCCGAGGCCTGAGCTATCTTCACTGGTTTTTGACCGGGCAGCAGGCACCCCCGGAACAGGTTACCACCGAGGGCCTTCGTGACGGCTCGGAAACCCTGGCCTGGATGGCCCGATTTTACGGCCGGGTGTGCCGGGATTTTGCCCTGGACGTGCTCTGCCGCGGCGGGCTGTACATCGCCGGCGGCGTGGCGGCCAGAACCCCGGCGATTTTGACCCATGAATTTTTTCGTAAGGAATTTACCGATTCTCCGACTATGAATCACATCTTGTCCACAATGCCGGTCTTTTTAATGGCCGATCAGAACAGCGGCCTGTGGGGCGCGGCCTTTTACGGACAGCAACTCTTGAAAAAAGGATGACACAGCGCAGGTACGGCAAGGCGAAGTTTTCGGAAAAAGCTGCTCATCCCCCACTGAAAGGAGCATCCGATGTTTGATAAAACCGATCTGATCGTGGCCCTATCCAATGGTGTCGATCACCACAAATGTTTTAGCCCCTTGTTAACCGACCGTCCGGCCCATGACGGTTTGTCAGCATGACCAACAGATGAGCCAAGTGAGGTCGGGAGCAGCATTGCAGGACAAACGCAATGGGCAGTAACCGCTAGCCGAAACCGTAAAAGCCTGGAAAAATCACGATGGAAATCAGCACCGCAACCTGGATTGCAATAAAGGGTATCACTCCCCGGTAAATATCCGTTGTCTTGACCTCCGGCGGTGCTACCCCCTTGAGATAGAATAGCGAAAAGCCAAACGGCGGCGTAAGAAACGAAGTCTGCAAGTTCATCGCTATCAGTATGGCAAACCAGAGAGGGTCAAGGCCAATGATGTCGGCAATGGGCAGAAGAATGGGAACGACGATATAGGAAATTTCAATGAAGTCTATGAAAAAGCCAAGGGCCAGAATGGACACCATGGAAAGAATGAGAAATGTCCATTTTTGGCCGGGCAGATTGGTGAGGAAATCTTCAACGATATAATCGGCACCGCTATAGACGAAGACCATGGAAAAGGCGGTCGCGCCTATGAGTATCGCAAAAACCATGGCGGTGATTTTGACGGTTTCATGGAGCGAATCCATGACAATTTTAAAACTGAGATTTTTATACATGGCCGCCAGCGCCATGGAACCCACCGCGCCAACCGAAGCCGACTCCGTTGGAGTGGCAACGCCTTTAAAAATAGAGCCCAGCACCAGAATAATAAGGGTCAATGGCGGGATAATGGCAATCATGGCCTTTTTGACACTTGCCCCCCGGGTCAGCGAATCATCTTCAATGGGAGGAGCTACCTCTTTGTTGATAAAGGCCAGAACCAGGATGTAGAGGATGTAAAGACCAACCAGAATGAGTCCGGGCAGCAGCGCCGCCTTGAAAAGATCGCCAACCGGCTGTTGAAATACATCGCCTAAAATGATCAAAACAATTGATGGTGGAATAATCTGGCCAAGCGTGCCGGCGCCACAGATGGTTCCGGTGGCCAGCCTTTTGGAATAGCCGTATTTGAGCATCACCGGCAGAGATATCACCCCCATGGCGACCACCGAGGCGCCCACCACGCCGGTGGAGGCGGCAAGCAGTGTGCCGACCAGGACCGTGCTGACAGCGACCCCTCCACGTATCTTACCAAACAG
>JBHEOR010000117.1:0-8845 GCA_046260685.1 Desulfopila sp. | reverse complement strand
CTTTCCAAGCTTATCAGCATCGGCAACAAGGCCGACATCAGCGAAAGCGACCTGCTCACCTATCTTGGTAACGATAAGCAAACCACTGTGGTGGCAGGCTATCTGGAAAATATCGTCTCCGGAGAAAAATTCATCAAAACCGCCGAGGATACCTGCATGAAAAAACCGGTGGTTCTCCTCAAATCGGGGACAACCGATGCCGGGTTGAAAGCCGCGGCCAGTCACACCGGCGTCATGTCAGGCACCGACACTGCCTACGGCGCCGCCTTCAAACGTTCCGGGGTCATTCGCGCCGACACCTTTGAAGCATTGTTCGACTATGCCACCGCTCTCTCCATGCAGCCCCTTCCCAAGGGAGACAGAGTACTTATTATCACCAATGCTGGCGGCCCCGGCACCATGGCGGCCGATGCCGTTGAGCATTCGGGGATGCGGGTTGCCGACCTGGCCTCCAACACCGCCGCTGCTCTGCGCGGCCGCCTCCCCGAGGAAGCGCGTTTTGGTAACCCGGTGGATGTTCTGGGCGATGCTCCGCCGCAGCGATTCACCGATGCCCTTCATGCCGCCCAGCAAGATGCAAGCGTTGATGCCATAATTATCATCCTTACACCTCAGGTTATGTCCAGGCCCAAGGAGACGGCGCGGCAGATTGCCAAGGCCATTAACGGCAGTAAGCCGGTACTCGCCTCCTTCATGGGGGGAAGCGAGGTACTGCCGGGTCGTCGGGAACTCACCGCCGCCGGACTGCCCAATTACGAATCCCCGGAAAGGGCTGTGGCCGCCCTCAAGGTCATGCATGAATACCACACCTGGCTGCACCGGCCGCCGCGCAAAGTCACCCGGTTCCGCGTCAACAGGCGCAGGGTGGAACGTATCATCACCCGCAGCAGGCGTCACCATATCCTCCAGCTCAACGAGGTAAAGTCCAAAAAAATTCTCGAATCCTACGGTTTCCATGTCCCCGACGGCAGAATGGTCACCAACGCCGAGGAGGCTGTGGAACAGGCTCGCCGGACGGGGTTTCCCGTGGCCATGAAAATCGTCTCGCCGGACATTGTCCACAAGAGCGACATGGGCGGGGTCAAGCTCAACTTGACAACTGCGCAGCAGGTCCGCGACGGCTTTGATCTGATGATGATGCGGATTCTCCAGCAGGTGCCAAGCGCCGTAATCGAGGGCATTTATGTGGAAAAGATGGTGGACCCGGGACTTGAGGTTATCATCGGGGTTAACCGCGATCCCCAGTTCGGCCCGATGCTGATGTTTGGTTTAGGCGGTATTTTTGTCGAAGTATTGAAGGATGTCACCTTTCACCTGGCACCGATCACCGAGGATGAAGCGGTACATATGCTCACTTCGACCCGCTCCTATGATATTCTCAAAGGCAAACGCGGCCAGAAGGGGATCGATATCCATGCCATAGCCCGGGGCCTGCAGCGCATCAGCCAGCTGACAACCGACTTTCCCGAAATCATCGAAATCGATATCAACCCATTCATCGTCGGGGAAACCGGCACCGATCCGGTGGTGGCCGACGGCAGAATGACCTTGATCTCCGCCGATAAGAAGATCATTATATGATGTAACTCCTCACAGGGTGCCGGATCTTCCCGCGATCAGCCGGGTGAAGTCGCTTATCCCATACAGAGTTACTATCCAAAACCGAACCATTCTGGACACAACAATGGATTACGATTCGAACTGGAGAGACCGCTACAAGGAAATGGTGAGCACGGCAAAAAAGGCCATAAAACACGTGCGCTCCGGCAACCGGGTTTTTATCGGCACCGGCTGCGGTGAACCTGCGGAACTGGTCAAAGCCATGACAGCTCGGTCATCGGAGCTTGCCGATGTCGAAATTGTCCAGCTCTTCACCCGAGGCAACGCTTTGTATGCCCAGAAATCTCATGCCGGCAGCTTCACCGTCAACTCCTTTTTCATCGGTCAGAATGTCAGTGACATGCTCCAGGAGGGGCTGGGAAACTATACCCCGATCCTGCTCTCCAATGTCCCCCACCTCTTTTACTCGGGGCAGCTGCCCCTTGATGTTGTCCTTCTCCAGGTGACGCCGCCCAATGTCAACGGCAAGGTGAGCCTCGGCATTTCCGTGGATATCGTCAAGAGCGCGGTGGAAAACGGCTCGCTCATCATCGCCCAGGTCAATCCTCAGATGGTCTGGACCATGGGAGACAGCATGGTCGATGTCTATGACCTCGACATCCTCGTTCCCGCCGACGTACCGCTGATCGAACATAAGGAAGAAGAGCTGCATCCAACCAGCCTGGCAATCGGCAAAAACGTCGCCGCTCTCATTCCAGACGGCGCCACCGTGCAGTTCGGACTGGGCAGGACCCCAGGCTTCGGCAGAATCCCCCATGGAGCCATCCCCTACCTCCAGGACAAGACCAACCTCGGCATCCACTGCGAAATGATCACCGATGCCATCATCGACCTCGTCGAATCCGGCGTGGCCACGGGATTGCGCAAAAGCAGCGACCGGGGCAGAGTCGTCGCCAGCTTCTGCATGGGCACCAGGAAGATCTACAACTACGTCGACAACAACCCGCTCTTCTGCTTTCGCCCCACGGAATATGTCAACGACTCCAGCGTCATACGCGAGCAGACCAAAATGGTGGCCATCAATGTCGGCCAGGAAATTGACCTCACCGGCCAGGTCTGCACCGATGCCGTGGACGGCAAGTTCTATTCCGGCATCGGCGGACTCGACGACTTCAACCGCGGTGCCGCCCGATCACGCAACGGCAAGACCATTATCGTTCTGCCCTCCACCAGCCTTGACGGTAAACGCTCGAGGGTTGTGGTCAACCTCAGTCCGGGCGCCGGTGTCACCATCACCCGGGGAACAATCCATTATGTGGTCACCGAATACGGCGTCGCCTACCTCTACGGTAAATCAGTCCAGGAGCGGGTCATGGCGCTGATCTCCATCGCCCACCCCAACTTTCGCGAACAGCTCTTCAAAGCGGCGGTCAAAGCCCACTACATCAGGCGCGAAATGGCCGATGTGGCAACGGGCTTCAGCCTGCCGCGCGACGACTTCATGCGCAGCACCATGCTGCTCAAAGACGGTACCCAGGTCTATTTCCGCTCCATCCTGCCCACCGATGAGCCGCGCATGAAGGATCTGCTCTACGATCTTTCCCGGGAAACCATCTATTACCGCTTCATGAGTAAGCAAAGCCGGTTCACCCATAAACAGATCCAGGACTTCGTCTATATCGATCACCGCAAGGACGTAGCCATCGTCGGCACCGTGCCCGAGGCGCATGGCGACGACATTATCTGCGTTGGACGCTATTACCTCGACGAGGAAACCAACCGGGCCGAGATCGCCTTTATCATCCGCGACGACTGGCAGAACCGCGGCCTCGGAACATTTCTCTACAACCACCTCGCCGAAATTGCCAAGAGAAACGGCATCGCCGGCTTTACCGCCGAAGTCCTGCGCAACAACGATCGCATGCAGACCATTTTCATTCACGCCGGCCATAAGGTCTCCCACACCCTGAGCAAAGACGCCTACAGCTTTATTATCGACTTTTGAGCATATCATTCTTGCACAACCACTCCACCGGGTTGTATTGTTGTGGTATAATATAATACAAACACCCACAAACACTCATATGGAGGGCTCAATGGTTGGTATTCAATACGAAAGCACCGCAAGCTTTGATGTTGACCCGCAGCGCGGTTTCACCCCCTTATGCCCGAAGGAACTGCCGGTTGCAGACGGCCACCATATTGGTGATGAGCTCAATGCGCAAGCCGCATTCGCCAAGTACCGCATTGTCAGCAAAGACTGCCACCCGGCGGAGGCGCCGTGGGTAGCAAAGAGTCCCGATGAGGTAATGACCCCGGTGGCGGGAGACTATCCCGGTCTGGATATCAAGTGGCCGGCGCACTGCGTCGTCGGCACTGAAGGAAACAGACTCATTCCCGGCCTGCCGGCGGAAGATGGTTATGATCTGGTTATTGAGAAGGGCCAGGACCCCCAGCACCACCCCTATGGTGCCTGCTTTCATGATCTTGCCGAAAAAAAGAGTGCCGGGGCCATTGAATGGCTGGAAGAGCACAAGGTCATAACGGTGATAGTAGGCGGCCTGGCAACGGACTACTGTGTCAAAAACACGGTCCTCCAGCTCTGCCGCGCTGGATTTACGGTCCTGGTCAATATTGCCGCATGCCGCGGCGTAAGCGATGAAACAAGTGGTTTGGCCCTGGAAGAGATGCAGGCCGCCGGAGCGCAACTGATTGCCGACAGTTCAGAACTGGCCGGCATGAAGAGTACACAATGAGTACTACAGGATAAGTACTACAGGATAAATACTGCAGGATGAACACCACAGGATGAACACTATAGCATGACTACCAAAAAATTGGATTACCGGCTCATTAACAGCCTGCTCGACACCGATCTCTACAAGATCACCATGCTCCAGGCGTTCTACCATGCCCCTGAATTCCGCACCGTCGAGGTCGAGTGGAAATTTGACTGCCGTAATCCCGGCAACTGGGATCTTGCCGGTTTGATCCCCGAAATCAACCGTCAGGTCGAGCATCTCTGCACGCTCTTTTTTGGTGATGACGAGCTTCGATACCTGGCGGAATTCCCCTTCATCTCCAAAGATTTCATAGAATTTCTGCGAATATTCCATCTGGACAGTCGTTTTGTCCACCTCAAACCCAGGGGCAAGAACCTCGATCTGCGCATTCGTGGCCCACTCATCCACGTGGCCCTTTTCGAAATATACCTGCTGGCAATTATCAGCGAACTGCACACCTTTGACCACTGTGGCGGCTTTTCCCGGCAGCTTGGACGTTCCAGGCTGCAGGAAAAAATTGATCACCTCCACTCCCAGGGCGAAATGGACGGCTTTGCTTTTGTCGACTTCGGCACCAGAAGGCGTGCCGGCCGAGAGTGGCAGGAAGAAGTTGTGGAAATTCTCCAGGCCCAAATCCCCCACTACCTTGCCGGGACCAGCAACCTGTTTTTTGCCAAAATGTTCAATCTCAAACCCATCGGCACCATGGCACACGAATGGTTCCAGGCTGGCGGACGCGCAAAAGGCCGCTCTGGAGGGTTGGGTCCGCGAATTTCGCGGCCGCCTTGGGATTGCTTTGACCGACAACTATTCCATGGACAGCTTTATCAGAGATTTCTCCGATCCCTACTTCTGTAAACTCTATGACGGCCTGCGTCATGACAGCGGCTCACCGTTTCTCTGGGGAGAAAAGGCCATTGCTATGTACCGCAATATGGGTATTGATCCACTCAGCAAAACCCTGGTTTTCAGCGACGGCCTGAGCTTTGCCAAGATGATTGATCTTTACCGGGAGTTTCACGGCCGCATCAAAACCTCCTTTGGCATCGGTACAAAACTCACCAACGATGTCGGCAATCCTCCTTTGGACATCGTTATCAAATTGGTGGCGGCAAACGGCAAACCGGTGGCAAAAATTTCCGATGAGCCCGGCAAAAGCATGTGCGAAGATGCTGAATTCCTCCACTATCTCGCCAGCGTTTACGGTATATCCACTGAAACGCTGGCGGTCAATAATTACTAGAAATCTGTCCCAGAAAACATCTCTAGAATTAGATACGACGGCGCGTGTCATTTCACGTTTCGCAGCCCGCCGCTTTCTTCCCGAAAAGCAGATCCGTACATTTAACATACCAGGCGGCCGACTGCACCTGGATGATATAGGCCAGGGCGATAACAAGAGCGGCATCGGTGCCGGCCTCGCCGAAGGCATTGATGGCAATGGCCAGGGCGATGGAGAGGTTGCGCATGACCGTACCATAGACCAGGGCAATACCGTCTCCCCGGGAAAACAGCTTTGTGCCGATGAGTGTGGACAACGAGAAATTGAGCAGATACAACAGCAGCAACGGAATAAAAATAGCAAGCAGCTGATTGGGCTCCGCCAGGATGGTCTTGGCTTTAAGTGCCATGGCAACAAAGACAATGCCCAGCACACCTATTGTCGAAAGCGCTGGAAAACGTGGAGCGATGCGTTCCTTGAACTCGGCCATGGAATATTTTGCCAGAAGCGACCGGCGGGTGATATAGCCAAGTCCCATGGGTAAAAAGACGATGAACACAATCTGCTGCATCACTTTAAAGAAGTTGACCTCAACGGTGGCACCCAGCAACCAGCTGATATAAAACGGGGTGGCCAGCGAGCCGAGGGTCAGGCCGATCACGGTCATGTTAATGGCCGCCCCCATATTGCCCTTGGCAAAACCGGTCCATGATATGGTCATACCGCTGGTGGGCAACAGTGCAGCGAGCAGCAATCCAAGGGCCATATAGGGTTGGTCGGCAAAAAACACTCTGCCGAGAAAGAAGGCGACAAAGGGAATGATGGCGAAGTTGATAAATATGGCACTGCCCTGCAGTTTGGGTTCCAATCCCTGTTTGAGATGCTGAATGTTCAATGTGACCATCATGGGATAGACCATGAGAAAGGTCAGCGGAATAATCAACAATTTCAGTTTTGCTACCACCGTCTGGTCAATGACGCCGCCAAAGATCATGCCTGCAACCATAAGTACCGGTATGGCGTAGACCAGTTTCTTGTTGATTCCAATCAATAGATTCCACATACTCTATATCCTCCTCTCTTTATCGCACACCTTGAGTCTTCGGTGTGCATACGGTATTTGACAATGGGATCACTTTGCCTCATCAATCATTGCCTGGATTGTAGTGAAGGTCTGCTCCAGAGATTCGACAAATTTTTCATCTCCAGGAACCAGCCCTGCTATATCCTCCGGGCTATAGCTCAGGTAGCGGATCTGGGTCTTGCCTTCAGCGGAAAAGACATGGACGAATTTCGGCATGAGCACCGCCCGCTCGCGGTTGGCCATCAGACTCTTGTCCGCTTTGGTCGGCTTGCATATCTGCAGCATATAGAGATCGAAATCATCTGGAACCTGACCGCCATGTTCACTGAAGGTGACCTTCATATTCATAGTGCCGGGGTTGTTGAGCACAAAATCCCGTGACGTGAGTACATCGGCAAAGTCTTCAACAAATGCGGCAACACTTTTTTCACTTTCGACGCAGTAGATGTTTTCATTTCTGTTCATCGGCTTATTCCTTTTATTAATGGCCGCTTTTTTGCGGTTTTCCTTGACGGCAAACCAAATTATGCATGACGACCTGTATTTGCAGTACAGCTCGGGGTCCCTGCAAGCGATACACTCACTGCAGAGGTAAATGTCGTGCTTATTGCAACGGTAACTGCTTTCCCGCTCTGGATGGTTTCTACATTTTCCCATGTGCGCACTCCTTGCCTGGTTTCTTCGTTGATGCTTGCCCCAACAATATCAGGAACCGTGCCATATTATGGCTTTTCCATCTAACCCACCATTTTCACGGACTAAAGAAAACACATTGACAGTGTCCGGCAACGTCCTCATAATGAGAAGCAGCATTAAGTAACGCTACCTGAGCGCTACCTAGGCGTTACCCGGGCGTTACCAGGCGTTACTTTAGCTTTGTGGAAAATGATACGAATGGCACGAATGGCACATGGCAACCCCCCCATGCTGAACCCGCAGTTTATCAGTCGAGTGATCGATTCCATGGCAGACGGCGTCTTCACCCTGGACGAGAACGGCTGCATCGCCAGCTGGAACCGCTCCATGGAACGTATCAGCGGCTATAGCGCCGCCGAAGCCCTGGGCAAAACCTGCGCCCTGCTGAGATGCAGCCGCTGCTTCGGCAAAAGCTGCCCTGCCGATATTGCCAAATGCCGAATCTTTGAAAAAGGTTCTTCCGGTGCCAAAGAATGCGAGTTGCAGCACAAAGACGGCCGGGATATCCCGGTGATCAAGCATGCCAGCGTGGTCAAGGACGGCAGCGGCAAAATCCTCGGCGTGGTGGAGACCATCACCGACATGACCGCTCTGCACACTGCCCGTAAAAAAGCCGAAGAAGCCTCGTTACGCCTTGGCGAGATGCACCGTCTCGACAACATCATCGGCCGGAGCACCAGCATGCGTGATGTCTTCGTTGCCGTCAAGATGGCGGCTGCCAGCGAAGCAACAGTCCTGGTGCAGGGTGAAGGCGGCACGGGCAAAGAGCTCATCGCCGGCGCCATCCATTACAACTCGGGGCGTAAACACAAACAAATGGTCACGGTAAACTGCAGCGCCCTGCCGGAAAACCTGCTGGAAAGTGAACTCTTCGGCCATATCAAAGGCGCTTTCACCGGTGCGGAGCGAACCCGCCTGGGGAGATTTGAGGAGGCATCGGACTCCACCATCTTTCTCGATGAAATCGGCGAACTCAGTCCACTCGTTCAGGTAAAACTGCTGCGGGTGCTCCAGGAAAGAGAAATTGAACGTATCGGCGAATCGGTAAAGCGCAAGGTCAACATCCGGGTGGTCACTGCCACACACCAGAATCTGCACGAACTCGTCCGCCAGGGCCGCTTTCGTGAGGATTTGTATTATAGGCTCAACGTGTTCCCAATCAAAGTGCCGCCCCTGCGTGAGCACAAGGAGGATATCCCGCTTCTGGTCAGTCACTTTATCAAAAAGATGAATAGAAAAACAGGCAAGCAGGTGGTGGATGGTTCCCATGAGGCCATGCGACTTTTCATGCACCATGACTGGCCAGGCAATGTCCGCGAACTGGAAAATGCCATCGAACACGCCTTCGTCCTCTGCACCCGCGACCGGCTTGAAAGGGATGATCTGCCCGAAAGCCTGGTTCTCTGTAACCGGAGATCCACTGTTTCCTCGGAAGAATCCACTATTTCAGCAAATACAAAAATGACAAAAAACATCTCCAAGGAGGAGTTCATCCAGCTG
>JBHEOR010000116.1:8743-8992 GCA_046260685.1 Desulfopila sp. | reverse complement strand
GCCCAGATCAGACAAGATGACTGCGTCGAGTGCGGCAGGTGCATCGAATTGTGCCGTTTTGATGCTATCTCGGAAGACTATGTGGTTGATTCGATCGATTGCGAAGGATGTGGCGTCTGCGTTGACCTGTGTCCGGAACAGGCCATCGATTTTCCGGTCCAGAAGTGCGGCGAATGGTTTATTTCCGATACGCGTTTTGGACCGATGGTGCATGCCCGCCTGGGCATAGCCGAAGAAAACTCCGGTAAA
>JBHEOR010000116.1:0-8722 GCA_046260685.1 Desulfopila sp. | reverse complement strand
GTGCGTCAGGAAGCGAGAAAACTGGCGGAGACAAGAGGCCACGAGCTGATCTTAACCGATGGTCCTCCTGGTATCGGCTGCCCGGTGATCGCCTCTATCGGCGGCGCGACAGCGCTGGCTATCATCGTCGAACCAACCGTATCCGGCATGCATGATATGCAGCGGGTTGCCGAACTGGCGGTGCATTTTAAGGTACCGGGGCTTGTCTGCGTCAATAAATACGATCTCAATCTGGACATGACCGAAAAGGTTGAAGCCTTCGGGCGGGCGCATAACATGGTCGTGCTGGGTCGTATTCCCTTTGATCCGATATTTACCAGAGCAATGATTGAAGGAAAAAATGTGTTGGAGTATGCGCCGGATTCAACGGTTGCGGCGTCCATTAAAGAGGTCTGGAAAAGGATAATAACCTTCCCATCGATGAACGGGATGGGAATCAAGGATTTTTCAGCAATAATTCAATAGAAGTAAAACAACTTAAAAAGTAAAAAGGAGAGATGAGAATGGCACTTGTACGTATTGCAGTACCCTCTGAGGGACAAGGTGGCCTTGATGGTCTGCGCGCTGGACATTTCGGACATTGTGATGTTTTTACCCTGGTAGATATCGAGGACGGACAGATAAAAGAGGTGTCTATCCTCGCTAATAAAGAGCATGTTCAGGGCGGATGTATGGTTCCTGTGCAGCTCCTTGCCGAAAATAAAGTGCAGAGACTGGTTGTCGGTGGTATCGGCATGCGTCCGCTGATGGGCTTTAAACAGGTCGGTATCGATGTTTATTATGATGGTGAACGCCGGGATATTCGACCGGTAGTCGAAGATATGATGAGCGAAAGCTTGCCGATGATCGGTGACGATCAAGTATGCGGTGGCGGCGGCGGTCAGTGATAGGCTTCGAAATATACATTCAACATGGATGGCTAAGTAATAAGGAGATAACATGATAGTTGCAATTACGGCAAAAGGAACGCACCTCTCCGACGAGGTGGATCCCCGATTCGGCAGGGCGCCCTATATCTTGCTCGTCGATACGGAGACAATGAAATATGAGGCCCTGGACAACAGTGCCAATGTCAATGCCCTTAAAGGGGCGGGCATCCAGGCGGCGACAATGGTCGCCGACAAGGGAGCCAAGGTGCTTCTCACCGGATACTGTGGACCAAATGCGTTCACAACTATTCAGGCGGCTGGAATGAAGGTGGTCAGTGATGTCACTGGGACCGTTGAAGAGGCGGTCAAAAAATTTCAGAGCGGCAATGTAAAATACAGTGAGAACGCCAATACCGAAGGGCATTGGTAGGCTTTATCGAAGGACGTTATAATGAATGACCAGGAATTTGATGCACTGATAAACAAAATCCAGGATGAAGTTTTTACCGAGGCGAAGAATGTCCTCGGCGTAAAGGGTTTTGAGCGATGGCGTCATCCGAAGTATTGCGGCGTGATGCAGGATGCGGATAGTCATGCACGCCTGAAAGGGAGTTGCGGCGATACTATGGACATGTACATTCGGGTAAAAGATGACCGGCTTGAGCAGGTGAGCTATATCACTGATGGGTGCAGTTCCAGTTCCATCGCCGGCTCCTTTACCGCCGAACTGGCAACAGGCAAAACTTTTGAGGAGGTGCTCGACCTGGCAGGAGCCGATGTCCTCCAGCTGATTGGTACCTTTCCTGAAGCCGAAGAGCATTGTGCACATCTTGCGGTGACGACTCTGCAGGAGGCGGTCAACAGTTTTCTCGTTGCCCAGGTAAGAGGAGAAAAGCAGAGTATTTGAACTGGAATAACAAGCTACCGTTCCGATTACTTTCATAACATTCCGCTCCAAGAAAGAGGAACGGGAAACCGGGATTGTCCTTTGCACAGTTCCGGTTTTTACTCTATTTACGAACACCTCAGTCTGTGTTGTCGGCGCAGGAGCCACCAGGCGGTACAGCCGTAGAATGCTGCACAGAGCCAGAGCTGTTGCCAGAGTGGCAGGATATCCGCGAAGTCGGCACCCATCTGGTTCAGCCCTACAAAGGCCTTGATGGCTGGTATGACCGGAATAATCTGCACGATGGCGGTCAGTTGTTCGGGGATCGCCGCTACCGGCCAGATAAAGCCCGAGGCGAAGATAAGCGGCATTGAGCTGAGAAGGACCAGCAGGGTTGCCAGCTCACGTCGCGGCAGGAGCAGTCCGAGACTGATGCCCAGAAAAGTGGCGCTCAGCAGAAAGGGTAGGATGAGCAAATTCAGTTGGGAAAAATCTGCCGTATGCGGAATGTTATAGAAGGAAAAACTGAACCCGAAATAGTACATGCACAGCAGCCAGTAGAGAGCAACAAAAATAGAGCAGCGCACCAGCAGCAGTTTCCATGGCGCGGCCTCGTTCCAGTAGCCGCTTTCCGCAACCAGGCGCTGTTCATTCTGCCCGCCGCCAAGTATGCCCGCACCCATGATCAGGGTCTGATGCAGGATAAGGACAAAGACCGCCGGAATAACGTAATTCACGTAGCCGGTGGTCGGATTGAATACCGGATGAAGGTTGAGTCGTATCGCACTGTGTTGTTCCGCGGCCAGAGTCAGTACCTGCCCCGACATCACCAGCCGTGAGACCTTCACCTCTGCCGCCAGGGTTTGACCGGAGCCGGCCAGCCCTTCCAGAACGGTGCCGTAGACGAGAAAATAGCCGGCATTTCCGGCATAGGCCAGGGTCGGTTGTCTGCCCTGGAGCAGATCCCGATAGAAATGCTGCGGTATAACAACAATCCCGGCCATTTTCCTGTCGAGAAAGATCCGCTGTGCTTCTTCAAGGCTAAAGGCCCGTGCGTTGAGCTCAACCTGCGGCGTTGCATCGATCATCCTTTCCAGCCGCCGGCTGAGCTGACTGCCGTCCAGATTGACGACGATCACTTGTTGTTCTCTGGGGATCTGTTTGGCATAGGGGAGCGGATAGAGAAAAGAATAGAGCAGCACTCCGCCAAAGACGGTGAGTAGAAGCGCCTGATTGGTAAAAATAGCCCGCAACTCATGTCTGTAGATAGCCCACCAGCTCATTGCTTCGCCCCTGATGGAATATGCCGCGCGCCGAGCTGCTTTATCTTGTAGCAGACAAACAAAAACGGCACGACAAATAGGCCAAGATGCTGTAAGGGTTCCATTGTCGCCTGCAGCGATGCACCGTAATTGACCTGGCCAAACTGGATCTCAATGTAATGGCTTATCGGTAAAAGACCGCGCCAGAGTGTCGCGGGCAGGGTCATGTCCGTCACTGGAAAGGTCACGCCCATAAAGGCCAGGCCGGGCGCCGTATAGGCGGCAGCAAGGCTGAGGCCCCGCGCCGCGTCCAGGGTCAGAAAAAAGAACAGGGAGGCTATGGCCAGGCTCGCGCAAACCGTAACCAGCTGGGCAAAAAGCAGCAGGGTCCAGTTGCCATGCATGGGCCAGCCGAGAAAGATATACATCCCCCAGAGAAAGAGTGAACCTTGCAGCCAGAAGAGCAGGATGAGCGGCAGAAATTTTGCAAACAGGGCCTTTACCGGAGAAGTTCCCAGCCATTCCTGCAAGCCGTCTCTGCGCTGTTCGGCAGCAAGAGAGAGCACGGTGAACGCGACCATGAGAATCTGCCAGACCGCAGGCAGCATGGCGGAAACAAGGAACTGGGCGTAGTTGTTGTTGCTGTTGAAAAGGGGCGTCACCTGGCTGGCTATCGGCATCGCCGTTGCAAGCGCCTTGTCAAAGACCGGGGCTCCCGTTGCCAGATTTCTGGCTATTTCGATTTTGCCGACAAAGGTACCCTGCGCCTGCAGCAGCGCGGAATTAATAAGTTTGCCGATGAGCAGAAACTGACTGTTGACAAAGGCATCGACCGCAGGTGGTCGGCCGAGCATTGTTCTCTTCTCCAGGTTCGCAGGCAGGATCACCAGGCCGTAGATCTTCCCTGCGCGCAGGGCGGCCGCTCCCTCTTGCACGTCCGGGAAATGGGAAGTTGTTGCCAGGGCGGGACTGGCATCGTAATGGCGGATAAGGGCCCTGGAAAGACGGCTTTTGTCCAGATCGACCAAGCCAAGGGGAAGGTTTCTGGCAATGCCCTGGGAAAAGATCGCCCACATGAGAAAAAAGAGCAGCAGCGGTACCCAGCTGACAAGTGAGAGCAGCCAGGGATCGCGCCACAGAACTCGCCATTCCCGAGCCGCCATTGATGCAAAGGATGGGCCGGTCATTTTTCTACCAGCACACTCATTCCCACCCGTAATCCTGCAATAGGGCTGATCGGCCGGGCCTCCACCTCGAAGCTGCGCATATCAAAACCTTTATCACCGTTGGTGGCCCGCCAGGTGGCAAAATCCCCCATAACCGCCACATGGTCGACACGAAAACGATGGATCGTGTCGGCAAGAGCCGGAATTACCGCGTTAAACTCAACGCCTTTTTGAAAGTCTGCCAGACGATCTTCCCGGACATGAAAAACCACCCAGGCATCGTTCATATCCAAAATGGTGACAACGGGAAATCCCTGGGGGGCAAGTTCCCCGCTTTGCAGGAGGATCTGGGCTACCTCGCCGTCATGCCAGCTCTCGATCCGGGTATCGGCAACATAGACTTCCACCTCCGCCACCGCCCCGGCGGCCATGCGAGCCTTGCCTTCCGCCGCAGCTATTGTCTCGTCGCGGGCGCCCTCTTTGGCCATTGTGAACATCTGGTAGGCGCCATCGGCGGCAAAACGCGCCGCCTGGAATTGGGTCGCAGCCTCATCACGCTTCTGTTGGGCGATGACGCCGTCTTTATACAGGTTGTTGATGCGCTGAAAGGTCTTTTCCATCAGGTCGGCGGCTGCCTTCGCCTGTAGCCACTGGTCTCGGCTTGCGGCAATCTGCTGTTTTCTTGCCCCGGTATTCGCTTCTTTGGCCTGGGCGTCCGCCGCATCCTTTCCGGCAAGAGCCTGGGCCAATTTCGCGTCGATTTCCGGACTGAGGATGGTGAAAATAAGCTGGCCTTTTTTCACCGGATCACCTTTGCGGACATACACCTGGTCGATGCGACCGGCGACTTTTGAGCTGATATTATACTGTTGCGCCTCTACCTGGCCCTGCAGTCGCATGGGTTTTGGCTGGTAGGCGTGCCAAAAGGTGTAGCTGAGCCAGGCGACTCCGGCCACGAGAACGATGATGACCAGAAAAGTTCTAAAAAAACGCATTATTATGCCTCTGTTCCTTGTCTATATTTACTTATCAATCAATGCTGATAAAGCAAAAAACTTTCCGGTTCGCCGCTGAGTGCGGCGAGTTTTGCCAAAATGACGACATAATTGTAGATGGCCACCGCTCTCTGGGTTCGTATTCCGGCCAGAAACAACTCGGCATCGACCACATCAAGAGAGGTCGAGAGCCCCTGGCTAAAGGCCTTCGTCCGCAGGTCGACGGTTTCCCGGGCCAGTTCCAGGCTTGAACCAAGCCCGTTATATTCTTCGAGGGCTTGCTCGGCCTGCCGATAACTCTTTTCCACCAGCACGGAGAGGTCGCTGCGCGCTTGAGCCTGCAGGGCATTTAACTGCCTTACCATACTTTTTGCCGCCTTGAGCTTGCCCGAACGTCCGGATCTTTCCAGCAGAGGGATGTTGACGCCGACACCGACAACCCAGTCGGGGAGCAGCTTGGTCGCCAGGTCGTCCTCCTCGTAGAGGCTGTAATTACCAAAGAGAGCTACCGTCGGCAGATATTTGCCCTTTTCCACGGCGATGAGACCTGTCGCCTGCTCTTTTTTGGCATCGAGAATACCAAGTCCGGGATATCCGGCTAAGGTTTTGTCGAGAAAGGTGTGCAGGGGTGGAAGGGTTTCATTGATAAACAGACCATCTGCCGGAATAATCGTTGAAGCACTTTTCAACATCCGTGTCAGGGCGAGTTGGGCAATCTGCAGATCGCGGCCGGCTTTGCGGCGTTCAACGATCGCCTTGTCATAGGACGCCTCCGCCTGCATTCTTTCAACCTTGGCTATCTGACCCTGTTTTTCAAGCAGTAGTGCATGATCGCGATGTTTCCCCAGGCCGGCCTCAACGGCAACTTTGGTGTTGAGGACCGTTTGTGTCAGGACGACGCCGAAATAATAGCGGGCGAGATTTTCAAACTGCTCTTCCTGTTTCATTTTCAGCTGCTGGTCGGCTTCGCCCAGTTGCCCTGCGGCAATTTCCTGCGCTGCGGTAATTCTTCCGCCGGTATAGATCGGCCACTGCGCCCGGATGGAGCTGGTGAGGTTGTCACGTCCGGCAATGGTTGAGGTGAGGCCGTGGTTTACTGCCTCCATGGACATGCCATAACTCTTCGACAGACCGGCAATGATCGGCGCAAGTTGCTCTCCGGCGGGCATACTCTCTAAAATATCCGCAGGAGAAAGAGTCACCTCATCGTCGAGGTAGAGATAACTTGTCGATATGCCAATTTCCGGAAGATACAGATCTTTTGCCGCATGCCGTTTATGCGCAGCCTGTTCGACGCTTGCCCTTGCTGCTGCAAGCGTATCATTCTCCGCTAAAACCTGCTGCCATGCTGCCGCAAAACTCATGAGACTGTCTGTGCTAACGCCACGAGCCGGCAGTGTCTTGCCGAACAGGAATGCGGTTACGATACAGACGCTCAGCAGTTTTGGTAAATATGAAGCCATGGGTTCCTCAGTGTCGGATTTAGTACCTTACAGATTGAATTCTTGTTTTTTTTGCAAGAAGTCAATCTGTAAGGTACTTATCCCCGCAAAGCACGGGGACTAAAGAGAGTACCCCTCAAGGGGGCACTGAAATGAGTCCCCTCTGTTGTAGGAGGGTATTACAGCCCTTGGGTTGCGGGCGTTAGCCCGCGTTAGGTAATGCACCGGCAATATAAGGTGGAACTATTTAAACAGCAAGAAAAGTCTCTGTGATTGCAGTTATGCTATAAAATAAAGAACATGTGTTGCCTGGTACCCGGCTTGCTCTTTGATAATCATCCTCAGGTCTCTTCACTTTATCAGCCAAAAAAATATTGACAGGTGAGGATATATCATGCATTTTGGTGTTACAAAATAAATAATTGTCACATTATGCTTCTTGTGTTGTCAGCGAATGGATAGTTTTGGCAATTGGCTCAATCATGATGAAGATTGCCGTGCCGTTTTTCGCTAGCCCTTGAGTGTGACGAGTCTGGTAAATGTATCATTTTTTCTGGCAATATGCAGGGAGAAAAACTCATTAACGAACTGCAAAAAAAGGAGAAATACATGAATGTGCAGCAACTTATCGTCGGAACGGCAACCATGGCCTGCCTGTTGGCTATGACATCCAGTGGATTAGCCCATTTCGGCGCCATTGTACCGTCGGACGACATCATCAGTCAGGCAGACAGCAAAAAACTGGGGCTGGAAACAAAATTTATTCATCCCATGGAAGGTCATTACATGGAGATGGTAAAGCCGAAACAGTTCGGCGTGCTGCATGACGGGCAGAAGATTGATTTGCTTGCCACCTTGACGGCTGCCAAGGGCAAAAGCGGCGACCAGGAGAAAGAATTCACTTTCTGGAAAAACGAATATCAGATCAAACGCCCAGGGGATTATACCTTTTATGTTGAACCAACCCCATATTGGGAACCGGCTGAAGATGTCTTTATTATTCATTACACCAAGGTCTGCGTCAATGCCCTGGGGCTGGAAGAAGGCTGGGATGCACCTGTGGGGCTGGAGGCCGAGATTGTCCCAATGACCCGCCCTTACGGGTTGTGGACCGGTAATATCTTCACCGGCCAGGTGCTCGTCAAAGGTCAGCCGGTGCCCGGTGCCGAGGTTGAGATCGAATATCTGAACGAATCGCCAGGCAATACTGCAATTCTTCATGCGCCAAGCGATCCTTTTGTTACCCAGGTGGTCAAGGCCGATGCAAATGGTGTTTTTTCCTATGCTATGCCCAAGGCCGGCTGGTGGGGTTTCGCCGCCTTGAATGAGGCCTCCTGGACAATGAAACAGGACGGCGTCGAGAAAGGTATTGAAATCGGAGCGGTGTATTGGGTACATGCGACTGATTTACAATAAACGTAACCGTCTACCAGCACCCCATTTTCGTCCGATCAGGTCACCTCGCATAGCCAACTATAGCTCGGCGACCTGCTTGAACGAAACTGGAGCACTGGATGAACGGTTACAGACCCGTGTTATGCACCTTTGATGTGTACGAGTGAACGATTACAAATAAACATTCATTAACAGAGGAGACTGGCGCATGCGACGTCAATATTTGGCTAAAGTTTCATGTCTGGCCATGGTGCTCGGCATGTTTTTTGTCCTTGCCGCACCAGCGATGGCTCACAAGGTCAATATCTTTGCTTACGTCGAAGGCGATGTCGTCTATACGGAAAGCTATTTTCCGGATGGTAGAATGGTCGAAAACGGCACCATCGAGGTTCTTGACGCTTCCGGTAACAAGCTGCTTGAAGGCACAACCGATCAGGAGGGTCATTTCTTTTTTCCCCTGCCCGAGAAAAAAGAAGATCTGACCATTGTTATCAATGCCTCCATGGGACATAAAAACAGTTACCTGTTGCAAAAATCCGAGATGTGAGGAGAGCCGCGAGCATGGAGAACGGGAGAAAACAAAAGATTGGCCGACCCTTAGCTGTTGTACTGTCGCTTGTCGCGTTTTTCGCTCTAATCCTGCCGGTCATGGCTGATGAGCCGGCAGTTCCACGGCAGGCGGGGGGAGAGTTGTCGGCGGATAACGC
>JBHEOR010000115.1:0-9001 GCA_046260685.1 Desulfopila sp. | reverse complement strand
GGACATAGACGAGTGACAGCACATCTCCCCATACTTCAGGTCATTATCCCCCTGTTGGCGGCTCCCTTATGCCTTATACTGAGGATCCCCCGACTTGTCGGGATTTTTGCAATTTTTGTGTCAGCAAGTGCCTTTCTGGTGAGCTGCGGCCTGCTCCAGGAGGTCTTGAATACCGGGCTTATTTCCTATAAACTCGGCGGATGGGCGGCTCCATGGGGCATCGAGTACCGCATCGATCAACTTAACAGCTACCTGCTGCTCCTGATTTCGGGAATAAGCACCATCGTTTTAGTGGCCAGCCAGACGAGTATCGCAAGAGAACTGCCGCACAACCGGCTGACCTATTTTTATACCGCCTACCTGCTCTGTCTCACCGGGCTTCTTGGCATACTGGCAACTGCTGATGCTTTTAACCTCTTCGTTTTTCTCGAGATATCAGCTTTATCATCCTATACTCTTATTGCCCTTGGCACAGACAGACGCGCCCTGACCGCATCCTATCAGTATCTCATCATGGGGACCATCGGCGCGACCTTCATAATCATTGGCGTGGGTTTGATGTACATGATGACCGGAACCCTGAACATGTACGATCTGGCCGATCGGCTTCCGGCTGTCTATGAATCCAAAACAGTGCTCAGTGCCTTCGGATTTTTCATCGTCGGCGTCTGTCTCAAACTCGCCCTTTTCCCGCTGCATCTCTGGCTACCGAACGCCTATGCCTATGCTCCCTCGATTACAACGGCATTTCTTGCGTCAACATCCACCAAGGTTGCAGTCTATGTGCTGATCCGCTACATTTTCAGCGTCTTCGGTATAGAATTTGTCGAAATCTCCCTGCCGCTTGGCGATATTTTCCTTATACTGGGCCTTGCAGGTACTTTTATCGCCTCAATTTCAGCAATATACCAACTCAATATTAAACGACTTTTTGCCTACTCCAGTGTAGCACAGATAGGCTATATGATTTTAGGCCTGGCCATTGGCACCCAGCTCGGACTCACCGCTACGCTGCTGCACCTCTTCAACCATGCGCTGATGAAGGCGGCACTGTTCCTGGCAATTGGTGCAGTGGTATACCGCATAGGCAGTGCCCAACTCAATCATTATGCCGGTATCGGAGGAAAAATGCCCTGGACGGCCGCCGCCATTGTTGCAGGTGGTTTGAGTTTAATCGGAGTCCCCTTGACTGTTGGCTTTGTCAGCAAATGGTACCTGATCATCGCGTTACTCGACAAAGGCTGGTGGCCAGTGGCCGTGCTGGTGCTCATCAGTTCACTGCTGGCCGTTATTTATGTCTGGCGCATCGTTGAGTGGATCTATTTTACGCCCCCTCGCATTATCCTTGGTAATGTCACGGAGGCCCCACTGAGCCAGCTTATTCCTATCTGGATTCTGGTTCTGGCAAATCTGTATTTTGGCGTTGACACCCGCTTGACGGTGGGTGTGAGCAAGTTGGCGGCACAAACACTGTTTGGAGTATCCCCATAATGCAGGCTGCACCGGAAACATTATTGTTGATGACCATGCTGGTACCAGCCCTCGCTGTTGTCTGTATAATAGCAGTTGGTCGTTATGAAAACGTCCGCGAAGCTGTAAGCATAACAGCGAGCCTCATACTCATCTACCTGGTGGCCTCTCTCTACTCTATCCTTCAATCCGGCGGCTCCATTGCACTGGCAAGTCCCGACCTCTTCCCGGGTCTTGCGTTGAAATTTGAAATTGAACCGCTCGGCATGATTTTTTCAATGGTGGCCAGCTCTCTCTGGCTGGTGACGACGGTCTATGCCATCGGCTATATGCGAGGGCATAATGAAAAAAACCAGACACGATTCTATGCCTGTTTTGCCATAGCCATTTCCTCGACCATGGCCATTGCCTATGCGGACAGTTTGTTCACCCTCTTCATTTTCTATGAAGTTTTAACGCTTTCAACCTACCCGCTGGTCACCCATGCCGGTACGGAAAAAGCTAAGATTGGTGGCCGCGTCTACCTGGGCGTACTCCTGACGACTTCCATTCTTTTTCTGCTGTTTGCAATACTGGGGACATGGTATGCTACTGGAACGGTAGAATTTGTGTCCGGCGGTGTCTTTTCCTCCGCGACATCTCCATTTGTAACCGGTACGCTGCTGGTACTGTTCATCTTCGGTATAGGTAAAGCCGCAATCATGCCCTTTCATCGCTGGCTGCCGGCCGCCATGGTCGCACCAACCCCTGTCAGCGCCCTTCTTCATGCCGTCGCGGTTGTCAAAGCCGGCGTATTCACGGTGCTCAAAGTGTGCGTCTATATCTTTGGTCTGGATCTGCTGACCACCTTGCCGACCACCGATGTCATGCTCTACCTTGCCGCCGCGACGGTGCTTCTTGCCTCTATCGTTGCAATGCGGCAGGACAACCTGAAGGCTCGACTGGCCTACTCCACAGTAAGCCAGCTGGGGTACATTACCACCGGTGCCCTGCTGGCAACCAGCGCAGGCATCATTGGCGGAGCCATGCATATCGCCATGCACGCCTTCGGCAAAATCACCCTGTTCTTCTGTGCAGGCGCCATCATGGTCGCCGCCCACAAAACAGAAATCAGCGAAATGCGTGGCCTGGGCTGGAGTATGCCCATTACTATGACCGCCTTCTTCATTGGCAGCCTTTCCATCATCGGCCTGCCTCCAGCCGGCGGTACCTGGGGCAAATGGTTTTTGATGATAGGCGCCTTCGATGCCGGTCAGTGGACGATAATGGGTGTTCTAATGCTCAGTTCACTGCTCAATATCGCTTACCTGCTCCCCATCCCCTTACGCGGTTTTTTCTCGAAAAGCGGTGCCACAGAAATATCAATCAAGGAAGCCCCGTTGCCCTCGCTTCTGGCGCTCTCTTGCACCGCACTGGGGTGTATAGTCTTATTTTTCTTCCCCCAGCCGCTCTATGAGTTGGCTGCGGCCATACTTTAGGAAGGGTCTTCTCATGGCAGAAAAATCAAAATATCTTTTCGACAACCCAGCTAATGTCCAGCGTATTCTCTACCTGCTCTATATCTGCTGCGCGATTCTTATCATTCTCGATTTCATCATACACCGCCATTTGCTCCACCCGTGGGAAGGGCTGTTGGGATTCTATGCCATCTATGGATTCGTTGGCTGTGTTGTTCTGGTGCAGATTGCCAAGTGGATGCGAACCTTTCTGATGCGGGATGAAGATTACTATGACCGCCTTGAACTGGACCGGCGCGAGCTCGACGGAGGTGACCATGTGGGCCGCTGAAATACCAGCCTTTGCCCCGCTTTTTCTGGCCGCGGTGGTTGCCGTGTTCACCAGGGGATACATCAGGGGAGTTATTCTGCTTGGTCTCATCGTCCTTAGCGGCATTCATCTGGCGATGCTCCCGGAAAACGTTCAGGTCTCGCTACGCTTTCTTGGCTATGACCTACTTCCTTACCGGGTCGACAAACTCAGCCTGATTTTCGGCTATGTCTTTCATCTGGCGGCATTTCTTTCGGTCCTCTTCGCCCTTCACGTGCGTGATACCATGCAGCATGTCTCCGGCTTGCTCTATGCCGGCAGCGCCATTGGAGCGGTTTTCGCCGGCGACCTGCTGACCCTTTTTGTTTTTTGGGAACTTTTAGCGGTAAGTTCGGTCTTCCTGATCTGGGCCAGACGCACTGAAACGGCCTATCAGGCCGGCATGCGCTATCTGCTCATCCAGGTGCTCTCCGGAGTAATCCTGATGGCCGGTCTAATCATCCATCACGGCGAAACCGGCTCGATCGCCTTCGACTATATAGGCCTGACCTCCGTCGGCGGCTGGCTGATCCTTTTAGCCTTCGGTATAAAAGCCTGTTTTCCACTGCTTCACAACTGGCTGACCGATGCCTACCCGGAAGCTACCCCCACCGGCACCGTGTTTTTGAGCGCCTTTACCACTAAATTAGCAGTGTATGCCTTGGCCCGCGGTTTTCCCGGAACCGAACTTTTGGTCTTTATCGGTGCCGCCATGGCCTGTTTTCCAATCTTTTTCGCCGTAATAGAAAACGACCTACGCAAGGTGCTCTCTTACAGCCTCATAAACCAGCTCGGCTACATGGTATGCGGCATTGGCATCGGTACCACTTTAGCAATTAACGGCGCCGTTTCCCACGCCTTTGTCCATATTATCTACAAAGGTTTGCTCTTCATGTCCATGGGTGCGGTATTGCACATGACGGGCACCATAGCAGCTACCAAGCTCGGCGGGCTCTACAAAACGATGCCCAAAACGACGATTCTATGCATAATCGGCGCGGCATCAATCTCCGCCTTCCCGCTGTTCAGCGGTTTCGTCGCCAAATCGCTGATTATGGCTGCCGCCTTGATGGAAGGATACAACGTGATCTGGCTGATGCTGCTCTTCGCCTCTGCCGGTGTATTTCATCATGCCGGTATCAAAATCCCCTACTTCGCCTTTTTCGCCCATGACTCCGGAATCCGTACTTCTGATCCTCCCAAAAATATGCTTCTGGCAATGAGCATTGCGGCGTTTTTCTGTGTGGCCATCGGTATCTATCCAGACATGCTCTACAACTTGCTTCCCTATAAGCTCGACTACAACCCCTATGATTTGACTCACGTGGTTGCGCAGACCCAGCTTTTATTTTTCTCGGCACTCGCCTTTGTCTGGCTCAACCTGCGTGGCCTTTATCCGCCTGAGATTCGCGCCATAAATATCGATATCGAATGGGTATATCGACGCTTGATGCCAAATCTTCTGCAAAGGATTTTCCAATGGGTATGGCAGGCCGATAAAGCTATGCGCGATTCATTTATGACCCGTCTGCACGGTATGTTCGATTACTTTGCTCAGCAGCATTATCCAGCCGGCAAGGCCTTTACCCTGCGCCCGACCGGTAATATGGTCATGTGGGTAGCTGTCCTTCTGGCTGTCTATATGTGGCTGCTGCTCAGCTTCGGTGGCTGATTTTATCCAGGCTGCGGCATTCACCACTGGCGGGTTAGAATGGTGGGCGCTGTGTTACGCACATACTCTATGAACTTGCGGTGGCCTGCCGGAAAACCAAAATTGTCCAGTTGGTTTGCCTTCACCCAATGATACCCCTGGGCTGCCTGTAAATCCGGCAGCATCGAATCCTGGGCAAGCCTGCATTGATAGCAGTGCAGAGTCACCTTATATTTCGTATAAAAATGGGTGACCGTAGTCACCTTTTGACGGATTTCCACGGAAAACCCGGTCTCCTCAAGATATTCCCGCACGAGGGCCTCTTCCGGCGACTCGCCTTCCTCCAGCCTGCCACCGGGAAATTCCCAGAGGCCGCCCCAGATATCGTTATCATAGCGCTGCTGAATAAAAATTTGACCGTTTTTTACCAGCACGCCCGTTGCCATCTCAATGGGAATAAGCTTCTGTGCTGTTTTTTTAACCGGCCGGTCCTCAACAAAATTGCCATGATAGGCTCTGCAGCAAAATGCGACGGGACAAATGCCGCAGTCCGGATTTTTCGGCGTACATACCACTCCGCCAAGATCCATAAGGGCCTGGTTAAAATACCGAGCCTCACCTGTCGGCAGTATTTGTTGCGCCGTCTTGACAATCACGCCATGGACGCCTTTTTCCTTCAGCGGCCTGTCAATATCAAACAATCTGGCAAAAACCCGCTCGACATTGGCATCGACAACGGCAAGATTGTCATTGAAGGCAATACTTGCAATGGCTGCGGCAGTATAGGGCCCAATGCCCGGTAGCTTGAGCAGATCCTCATATTTCTCCGGCAACATTCCATCACACTCGGCCAAAAGATAACGAGCGGCTTTATGGAGATTACGCGCCCTGGCATAATAGCCGAGTCCCTCCCAGTATTTTAAAATCTCGTAGGAAGAGGCCCGAGCCACGGCATTGATATCCGGAAAGCGTTTACACCAGCGCTCAAAATAGGCAATGCCACGCTCCATCTGGGTCTGCTGCAGCATAATTTCAGAGAGCCAGACATGATAGGGATCATAGCTCTTACGCCAGGGAAGCTTTCTGCTGTTATTGTTGAACCAGCGCAGCAAAGCACTTTGGAGCGCCTCGACACTGCAACTGACTTGAATTTCTTGCATACTAAAACCCTAAAAAACGCCCTAAAAAACTTACCTGAAGTAAAAGCTGATTACCAACGAAACTCAGCTCGAAACACTCAAGGGCAAGGAGTCCGCCGTGTTGTTTTCATGGGTATCTGCAGCCCGGACGGCTGCAGCTAAGCCCCCAGGGATGGGTTTATGGCGTCCCATGAAAACAACACGGCGGACTCCTGGGTCGATCAACTGCGTTTCGTTGGTAATCAGGGAGTAAAAAAACCTCAAGTAAGCTTCAATATTGTGCAGGATGAGCCTGATATTTTCACCTTACCAACCGCCTTGAAGGGCTATGGCAGTCAGCCTTACACACAAAAACACTGCGCCAAAAGCAATTACATCTTTTTAAACAGCTCCAGAGCGCGATCGTAGGTCATTATATTTTTCCAGCCCGGTCCGAAGCAATTCTCCCACAATGGTGTCAGGCTCAGCGCCACATTGACCATTGTATCGAAGTGCTTTTCATTGAGCTCTGCGGTGAGCTTACGCGGCAGATCTATGCTATGCCTGGCCATCATTGCCCGGAATTCCTCAACACCCCGTGGATAGATCTCATCAAGATAGTCAAAGGTGATACAGCATCCAATACCATGGTGCGTCCCCAAAACAAAGGAAAGACCGTAGGACAGGGCGTGACAGGCACCAACCTGCGAATAGGCTATCGACATGCCGCCAAAGAGTGAAGCCATCATAAGTTTGTCATCACGCTCCTCGTGGTCATGAAGAAAAACCTGGCGGCAAAGATCGATGGATTTCTCGCCATAGGCGCGGCTGAATTCGTTAAGAAAGGTCCCCTGAAGAGATTCGACATCGTGAATATAGCAATCCATACCCGTATAAAACCACTGACTTTTGGGAACATCAGCAATTAACTCAGGATCGAGGACCATTTGGTCAAATAGTGTGAAATCAGAATTTATGCCAAGCTTTCTCTTTGGCCCGGTGAGCACCGTCGTTCGCGAAACCTCGGCACCGGTGCCGGAGAGCGTCGGCACGGCGACATGATATATGGCTGGATTCTTGATCAGATCCCATCCCTGATAGTCGGCGGCGCCACCTTCGTTGGTCAGCAGCAGGGAAACGGCCTTGGCGATATCCATGGTGGCGCCGCCACCAATGCCAATGACGCCATCCGGCAATACCGGGGCATATTCCTTGACCTTCAACACCAGTTCATCGATATATGTGGTTTTGGGCTCATCATCGACGTTAACAAAAAGCACATAATCATCACCCCTGACGGGGATACTCCCCTCAAGCGCTTTTCCCTGAAAGACATCATCAACCACAAAAACGATGTAGGAGTTGTCCCTCACTCGCCTTGTTTTAAGAATATCATCGAGCTGATTGAAACAGCCACGCCCGAACATAACCTTGGGGACAACACTAAAATTTCTAAACATCAAAACACCTTATATTACATTCTTGAGAAATGGCAGAGATACGTGTAGGGTGTGAAGAAAATTTTTCTCCACAGCCACTTCATTAGAGGCACATCCATGTCAAGCCAGATGAATATAATAGACCCTTTGCAGCAGCCGGTCAACATCCCCCTTGCAGAAAAAGCACGCCCCCGAAGCCTCGACACTATTTATGGCCAGGAAAAGCTCCTGCACCAAGGTTCCATCCTGCGCACCATGATCGAACAGGATGACTTCAGCTCTTTTATTCTCTGGGGACCGCCCGGTACCGGAAAAACCAGCATTGTCCGTTACATCGAGTATCATACTCGAATGAAATTTTGCTCTTTCAGCGCAGTGTTGTCAAAAATCGCCAAAGTCAAGGAACTGATGGAACGTGCCGATTACCTGTTGCGAGCTGAAAACAGAAAAACCCTTGTCTTTGTAGATGAAATCCATCGCTTCAACAAATCGCAGCAAGACGCCTTTTTACCATATGTCGAATCCGGAGCAATAGTTCTCTTTGGCGCAACAACCGAAAACCCCTCATTTGAGGTTATCCCGGCGTTAATGTCGCGCTGCCATATCTTTGTTTTGCAGCAGTTGACTGACAGGAGTATTCAGGCAATCCTTGAAGAGAGTATCTCTCACCTGCCGGCATCGCCCACCATTGATTCTGATGTATTTGCAATAATCGCCGAAAGATGCGGCGGAGATGCCCGTCGTGCACTCAACACCCTGGAAATGCTGTGCCGCAGGGCCGCAGGCAATACCCTAATTTCAGCAGAATTTACCCTTGAAGCGCTTTCCACCCGTTCTCAATTCTATGACAAGCGTGGAGAAGAGCATTACAATCTCATTTCCGCTCTGCAGAAATCGGTGCGCGGCAGCGATCCCCAGGCAGCCCTCTACTGGCTGGCACGCATGCTGGAATCCGGTGAAGATCCGATGTATATCGTCAGGAGACTGGTTCGTATAGCAAGCGAAGATGTTGGCCTGGCAGACCCCAACGCCCTCTCCCAGGCCATGGCCGTCAAGGAGGCGGTGCACTTTCTTGGCATGCCGGAGGCCAACACCGCGTTGACCCAGCTTGTCATTTATCTGGCAACCGCCCCGAAAAGCAACAGTTGTGAAACAGCCTATCTCTCAGCCAGAGACGATGCCGCCACAACCGGCCACCTCAGGGTGCCTCTGCACATCTGCAATGCTCCAACCAAACTGATGCAGGAGAGAGGCTACGGCAAAGAATACAAGTATTCACACGACTACGAGCACAGCTACCGGTATCAGAAATGTTTTCCCGATGAAATGCAGGAAAAAACCTATTACTCCCCTTCCCGCTATGGTTTTGAAAAGGAAATAGACAAACGGCTGCAGTGGTGGCAAAAACTCAAGGAATCACAGAAAGAAAAGAAATAAAACAGGTAACTCTACAGGAGCACCCCATCTTGTCCCATTTGAGCCTTCTCGTAGAGCACACGAATGCTTCAAAGTCCCAA